>NZ_DLAV01000011.1:0-413408 GCF_002494055.1 Sphingobacterium sp. UBA7038 | reverse complement strand
GCTCCATCGGAAGCTGTTCCGAAACCGCCGCTAGCCTGCAACATTATTATTGGACAATCGTTTGCATTCCATAATTCCTTTTTTACTTCGATTTACTATTGTATTATTGTTATGTTAATTTAATGCATTATAAATCATACGCATGAAGATATCTTTTTGGAGCACAAAAGCACAAGTCAGTTTACTGATGGGATTGGCTTCTCCTTTTATTTTTCAACCCTCTCGAGTTGACGCTAAAGTAAGTACGATCAATTATTATAATACAATGGGTCGCGATCACGGAAACCGTATTATCACGATTCAGAAAATTAATCCGACAACAGTCGAGATTGTATACGATAATGGTCAACGTCTTACTTTAGATTTCTACGGTAATCATATTTTTAGGATGTTCCAGGATGTTCATGGCGGTATAATCCGTGATCCCGAAGCAAAACCCGAAGCAAAAATATTGGTAGAGCAACCTCGGAAAACAGTCACTGGGCTTGAGGTAAAGGATGGAGGTAATAAGGTCAGCATCTCCACCAACGATATTCTTTTTTCAATGGATAAACAGACTTCACAGTTTAGTATCCTTAATCGTAAAACCAATAAGATTGTAGTTGAAAGCTTAAAGCCGGTCGTTTTTGAGGACAAACAAGTAAGCCTTGAATTAAAGGAAAATGCGGATGAGTACTTTTTTGGTGGTGGCGTTCAAAATGGACGTTTTTCACATAAGGGAAAAGTAATTGCTATCGAAAATCAGAACAGCTGGACCGATGGCGGTGTTGCCTCTCCAACCCCTTATTACTGGTCAACCAAAGGGTATGGTTTTATGTGGCATACTTTTAAGAAGGGAAGTTACGCCTTTGGAGCCAAAACCGCTGGCACAGTCAAATTGGCCCACGATACGGATTATCTGGATGTCTTTTTTATGGTTGGTGACGGTATTGTGCCTTTGCTCAACGATTTCTACCAATTGACGGGTAACCCAATTCTTCTACCAAAATTTGGTTTGTACGAAGGACATCTTAATGCTTATAACCGCGATTTTTGGAAAGAAGATGAAAAGGGAATTCTTTTTGAAGATGGCAAACGCTATAAAGAAAGCCAAAAGGACAATGGCGGAATCAAAGAATCGCTGAATGGCGAGAAAAACAATTATCAATTTTCGGCTCGCGCAGTCATAGACCGTTATAAAGCCCATGACATGCCTTTGGGTTGGATTCTTCCCAATGATGGTTACGGTGCTGGATATGGTCAAACGGCATCTTTAGATGGAAATATCCAAAACCTGAAAGAGTTCGGCGATTATGCACGTAAGAATGGTGTGGAAATCGGTTTATGGACACAGTCTGATCTCCATCCCAAAGACAGCATCAGTGCATTACTGCAACGTGATATAGTAAAAGAGGTTCGGGATGCGGGGGTGAGAGTCCTAAAGACGGATGTGGCCTGGGTGGGCCCAGGATACTCCTTTGGTCTCAACGGGGTAGCTGATGTAGGGCATACCATGCCTTACTATGGCAACGACGCTCGTCCATTTATTATTTCATTGGATGGTTGGGCAGGTACGCAGCGCTATGCGGGTATCTGGTCGGGTGACCAAACTGGAGGTGTATGGGAGTATATTCGATTCCACATACCAACATATATAGGCTCGGGACTTTCGGGCCAGCCCAACATTACCTCTGACATGGACGGGATCTTTGGTGGTAAAAACTTCAAGGTCAATATCCGTGATTTTCAATGGAAGACTTGGACACCCATGGAACTCAATATGGATGGCTGGGGCTCGAACGAGAAATACCCTCATGCTTTGGGCGAGCCAGCTACTTCGATCAATCGTCTGTATCTGAAATTGAAATCTCAATTGGTTCCCTACAGCTATAGTGTGGCAAAACAAGCGGTAGATGGTCTGCCCATCATTCGCGCGATGTTTTTAGAGCAAGCAAATGCTTATACACTTGGAAAGGCAACGCAATACCAGTACCTCTATGGTCCAAATTTCCTGGTGGCACCGATTTATCAGGAAACACGTGTGGATGAGAAGGGAAATGATATACGCAATGGTATCTACCTGCCGGATGGTGAATGGATTGATTATTTTACGGGTGAAAAATACCAGGGTGGCCGTATCATCAATAACTTTAATGTGCCTATTTGGAAGCTGCCTGTTTTTGTGAAAAATGGAGCTATTATTCCGGTAACCAACCCGAATAATAATGTGCTGGAAATCAAAAAGGATCAACGTATTTATGAGGTGTATCCTTATGGGAATTCCAATTTCCTGGAATATGATGATGATGGAAAAACCGAGGCTTATCGGTATGGTAAGGGAGTAACTACATCCCTAACTTCGCAGTTAAACAATAATAAAGTTGTTTTTACGATTGCTCCAACACAGGGCGAATTTGACGGATTTGAAAAAATGAAGTCTACCGAAATTCGTTTCAACGTTACCAAAGCACCTAAGAAATTGACCGTAAAGGTCAATGGAAAAAATAATAAACTTAAAGAAGTGAACAGCTTAGATGCGTTCAATACTTCTGAAAATGTATATTTCTACGACGCACAACCAAACCTGAATCAGTTTGCAACCAAGGGATCTGAATTTGAAAAAGTACCTTTGGTGAAAAATCCGAAGTTGCTGGTACGACTAGCGAAACAGGATGTCTCATCGACTGCAATAGAAGTACAATTGGAGGGTTTCGAATATGCTCCTGTTGACAACTATCTGGCTCAGACCGGTGCTTTGACTTCGCCCAAAGCTGTTATCACAGATCAACATACACAAGCATATACCTTAACCCCAACCTGGGAAAAGGTTGCAAATGCTGATTATTATGAAATTGAATTCAATAATCTGATCTATTCGACCATCAAAGACAGTCAGTTGCTATTCGAAGGATTGGCCGCGGAAACTGATTACCAGTTTAAAATTAGAGCTGTCAATAAATCTGGTGTTTCAGATTGGAGTACATTTGCCGCAAAAACAAAGGCAAATCCATTGGAATTTGCCATCGAAGGAATCAAAGCAGAGACTTCTGTGGATAACCAAGGCGGAAATGGTATCAATAAATTGTTCAATTATGATGAGGGGGATATGTGGCATACAAAATGGGGACTGACAGCTGTTCCGTTTGATATGACTTTAGATCTAAAATCTGTTAATCAATTGGATAAGTTTGAATATCTTCCAAGAACCGATGGCGGAAATGGCATCATTTTAAAAGGAAAAGTATTCTATAGCAATGATAAGGACACCTGGACGGAAGCTGGTGGTTTTGACTGGAAACGTGATGGCGAAATGAAACGTTTTGATTTTGGAACCCATCCGGTGGCTCGATTTATCAAAATTTCAGTTTCTGAAGCTGTGGGAGGTTTTGGTTCAGGAAGAGAATTATATGTGTTTAAAGTGCCAGGTTCGTCAAGCTACTTACCGGGCGATATTAATAATGACCGATTGATCGATCATAATGACTTGACTTCCTATATTAACTACACGGGATTGCGACTGGGAGATGGAGATTTCGAAGGTTATGTCAGCAATGGTGATGTCAATAAAAATAATCTGATTGACGCTTATGATATTTCCAATGTTGCTGTTGTCATAGAAGGCGGTGCAAAACCAGCAAAAGAAGAAAAAGTAGCTGGTAAACTAAAATTGGTTCCCTCAAAAACAAGCTTGAAGTCGGGAGAAACCGTAGAGATCAGTATTAGCGGAGAGAATCTTAAAGCTGTCAATGCACTTAGTTTTGCTCTTCCTTACAATCAGGGTGATTTTGAATATGTCGGTATTGAGTCCGTACATTTAAAGGAGATGAACAATTATAGCAACGATCGTCTTCACACCAATGGAAGTAAGGCTCTGTATGCTACTTTTGTTAATCTGGGCAACAAGGAGACTTTGAATGGATCTGAAGTTTTATTTAAGATCAAATTGAAAGCAAAACGTAATGTCAATTTCAATCTGAAAGCAATAGATGGTATCTTCGTTGATAAAAAGCTGAATTCCGTTACTTTCTAAAATAAATAGCCTTAACAAAAAAGGGAGCCTCATAGGCTCCCTTTTTTTGTTAAATGATGTCTAAATAATGCACCTAATTAGTCCAATATCATACTAAGATCCATCAGCAGGATTTCAGTATCTGCTGAGGTTACTTTGAGGTTAATTTCAGCGACATCCCATATTCCAAAGCCATCTCTGCTTTCTAATTCTTTTCCTTCGACAGTAACACTACCTTTTATTACAAAAACATATACACCATTTCCTGCCTTTTTGATTCGGTATTTTGTTTGGACGTCCTTGTCAAAATGCCCCATGGAAAACCAGGCATCCTGATGGATCCATACACCCTCGTCTTCTCGATTTGGAGAAAGAATTTGCTGGAATTTATTCTGTCTTTGAGTTATATCCAATGTAATTTGATCGTATCGGGGGCTCACATTCCGTTGATTAGGGTACACCCAAATTTGAAGAAACTTGACTACCTGATCGGTGTTTTTATTATATTCACTGTGTATGATGCCTGTTCCGGCGCTCATGACCTGAATATCTCCTTTCCGGATAATGGCTTTGTTACCCATGCTGTCTTCGTGTTGCAAATCACCTTCCAAAGGAATACTGATGATTTCCATATTATCGTGCGGGTGTTTGCCAAAACCTCTTCCTTCAGCCACTATATCATCATTTAGCACCCGTAATACACCAAAGTGCATACGTTCGGGGTCGTGATAATTGGCGAAGCTAAACGTATGATTGCTATCTAACCAACCATGATTTGCATGACCGCGTGTAGCCGCCTTGTGGAGGACACTATGGTTTTCCAATTTGTCTGAATTATAGTTTACAGCTTCGGCATCCAGCGTTTCAAGCGGCTCTATCTCGTCAATATCATTCTTCAAGATATCAGCTGAAGACACTGTTGATGCAAATATCCCGGAACCCAAAAGTCCCTTTTTTATAAAGTTCTGTCTGTTCATGATCTTATTATTTAGTATCCAAAATTAGCCTATTGGCCGTCGATTTCTATTGATCTAGTTCAATAAAGAAAGAGTTTTAACGGTTTTCGGTTGTTTTTCTAGGACGCTATTGCTATATCCTGTGCTTTATTAAACGGAGAGTAAGTCTGGAAAAAGACTATAGACTTCATTTTTTAGAAGTCCACTTCCACCGCCATAATGTTTGATCAGACCAATCGGATAAGTGAGCCGCGTAAGGTGATCTGTTATTTCATGCTCTTCCTGAGGCGAGAGTCCCGAACTCAATAATAAAACATCTACAGGGACGTCAATAAGCTGTTTTTTACAGGCATCCAAATCGTATTGTATCGATGCATTCCAGTTGGGCGTGTTTTCAATGATTCTCTTGAGCGTGAGGAGAATTTCTTCATTTTTACCAAATATGAGAAAGGTTAAGATTTTCATGATGTTCTTTTTTAAGGATTTGTCCTGATGAGTGTATTGACAATGGCATTACCCTTTAAAATTTTTGAAATGGGACATTCTTCGGCAATTTGTTGCAGGCGTTCTCGGGTATCCTCTGCTAAGATTTGTCCAAAAGCTATCTCGCGATCAAAATATGTAACCACCTGTCCTTTTTCAATTTTGAGGTACATATTTGAACTGACTGAAATTTCTGGAATATCAAGCCCTTTTTTATCGATGTACATGCGTAAAGTAGCTAAGGTACAAGATACAAGCGATGAGATAAGAAGGGTGTAGGGGTCAGGCCCAAGATCTCTGCCGCCAAGTTTTTCAGGTTCATCCGTAATAAATTCACCATTCCTCCAGTGGATGCTGGTCTTATATTTCTGCTCGGCAATATGACCGATGACAGGGTTTTCCAATATATATTTCATACGGATAATTCTTTTGTTTGTAATACAACAAAAATAAGCCTGAATTGATTCATTTTCATTGATGTAGTTCAATAAATATAGTCATTCTGTCTTATGATGTTTTTTTTATAGCCGATCAAGCGGATGGATTTGTGCTAATGGATAAACATTGCCGTTTCAGAAAAAATAAGGATTGGAGTAAGTTGAATCACATAAATTTTCTTACTTTTAACAATCGAACACGCTCATTTTTTTAAGGATTTTAATTTAATATTTCGGTTATGATGAAGAGATTTTTACTTGTCGGACTTTTTGCTGGTATAACCCATTTTATGGCTTTCTCGCAATCGCACGAACTACGAGTGGGTATTACTTCCGGTGTGTCCAACTTTACGGGATCGGGAGCCGAAGCGAAGAGTATGTTGAATGGATCTACGCAGCAGGACTATTATACCAATAATCCTTACGGAAAAAAATATGGAATCAATATCGGTGGTGCTTTAAACTACCGGTATGTTTTTGCCAACAACCTGATATTAGGTTTGGAAGGCGCCTATGAACGATTGCAGACAAAGATTGATTTGGAAGGCAACGAGTTTATGAATGGAAGCTGTGGTCAAACCCGTCTCAATCAACAATTTATCAATTTTAATCCTTTTGTTGGCTATCGTGTCTTTTTTGAACCGATGACAATGGATATACAGCTGGGTATGGATATTGCCAAAACGCTGAGCATCAAAGAAAATGGTAGCATTGAAGATAAACAGGGGAATAAAACAAGTTTTGATCGTGATAGAGGCAAGGTTATCGATTTGGATCTACGCCCGCGTTTACAGTTTAATGTAAATTATGACCGTTATACCATGTTTGCCGGTTATTCATGGGGCCTAAAAGACTACCGTAGTGGAATGTTGGGCGGTGATCCTGGTGTGGCGCGATTAAATGTATTCCGTTTAGGCCTGCAGTATCAGCTATTAACCCCGATCTTCAAAAATGACTAAAGGCAGGTTAGAAGCATTCAGTGATGGCGTTTTGGCCATCATTATAACGATTATGGTACTTGAATTATAAGTACCTGAAGGATTTACTTTTGCTAGCCTTAAACCATTATATCCTAAAGTTATCTCCTATATCGTTAGTTTTGTTTACGTTGGACTGTACTGGTATAATCACCATCATCTCTTTCAAATTGTTCGAAAAGTTCTCGAAGAATTAATAAATAAAAAACATCAGGCGCTGAAAAAAATAGTTGTTTGCTATGGCCAAGAACTGTATAGGTTAGCTTTTTGTATCGTGAAAAATCAGTTTGCGCCCTTTATACATATAAAAAATAATAGACTATATATGAAAAAATTACTGCTGTCTTTGATGCTCTGTTATGCTACAATTGCTGGAGCGCAGACCGATCGTGTAAACGTCTTCTTGGGATCTTCCGGCGACCACGGCCAGCTTTCACCAGCGGCTTCTTCTCCTTTCCATCAATTGAGCATTGTGCCCTATACTAATCCGGGGACGCATACGGGCTATGAGCATCTTGCCAAGGAAATTAAAGGCTTTACACACAATCGCCTCGAGGGAGTAGGTTGTATGGGCAGTGGTGGACTGATCCTTATTAGACCATTTATAAAAAATGATACAAAGCCGCTGAATAAAATTGACGAGCACGCCCAACCTGGGTATTATGCTTTAAAAACCGCAGAGGGTATTCAAGTTGAAGTGGCTGTGAATAATGATTTTGGTCGTGAACAATATACTTTTCCCGTGGGTAGGAAAGGTTTTTTTATTGATTTGGGGCATGCTTTCAATGGCGCTTTTGTTGACAATGAATTTACACAGGAGGGTAATCTGCTATTCGGTAAAGTACGTGCGAAAACGACCTGCCATGTGGGAACATATACCATTTATTATGCGCTGGAAATTCCTACAGCGAGCGAATGGCGAAAGGAGGGGAACAAGATCTGGGTAGACCTGAAGGAGGAAAGCCTTATAGCAGACGTCAATATTGCATTTTCGGCTGTGGATCAACAGGACGCAAAAAAGACACTTGCAGAATATGATAAGCTAGATTTTTCAACGGTAAAAAAACGTGCAGCTGATCGTTGGAAAACTGCCCTGTCGGTACTGCAGGTAAAGGGCGATTCGGATAAGGTAGATTTATTCTATTCCTTGCTCTATCGCAGTTTACAATCTCCTTATGTTATCAGCGATGAGCAGGAAAATTTTAGGGGAACAGACGGGAAAATACATCGTTCCAAAGAAATACGTTATCATGGATGGGCAATTTGGGACAATTATAAAACACAACTACCGCTTTTGGAGCTGATAGATACTGAAATGTATCAGGGCGTTGTCTCCTCGATTGCAGACCTGTACCGTTATGGGAAATTTGACTTTGCAGGAGCTCATGAACCAGCAAATTCGGTCCGGACAGAACATGCCGCTGTCGTTCTTTTGGATGCGGTCAAGAAAGGATATCGGGTCGATATTGATGGAATAAAAGATTCGTTAATACATGATACCCTGCGCTATGATTTTAAGAAACCGGACAAGTACCTTGAAGCATGTTATGATATGTGGGCAATGTCCAAGCTTTTTCCGCAGAACAGCAAAATCTATCTGGAGCGAGCAAAATCATATCAGGCAATTTGGAATAAAGATTTCAAAGATCTGACCAAACGAGATGTCGACCGTATGTCGGCACGGGATATGTATCAGGGAACAATTAGGCAATATCGTTGGAATGTACCTTTTGATGTTATGGGATTAAGAAAGCTAGCAGGTGGTGAAGAAAATTTTACACAGCAACTGGATGAGTTTTATGACGGTTATTATTTCAATAGGGCGAATGAACCGGATATGCAATCGCTGACCTTATATAATGCGAGTAAAACCCCTTGGCGCTATCAGGAGTGGATACATCGAATTGCATTGGACACCATCATACAATATTACTTTAATGACAACAGCCGTGGAATCGGAGCACATATCGACCGGATCTATAAAAATGAGCCTAAAGCCTTTGTAAGAACCATGGACGACGATGCTGGTGCTATGTCGAGCTGGTGGGTGCTATCTGCGATCGGATTGCAACAACCTTTGGTCGGGGAACCTGTTTTTTATATCAGCGTGCCATTTTTTGATCAAATCAGATTGGAAAATAAAGAGAATCCACTGACCATTGAGGTGCCGAATCGAAGCGACAAAACGCGTTATATCAAATCGATTAGGTTGAATGGAAAAGATCTGAAGAGGTTATGGATCACACATGAAGAGCTTAGAAAGGGAGGGACGCTACAGATTGAATCGTCGGAAACGCCAACTGATTATGGAAGGGATGATCCTTGGATAAGTCACATAGAAAACAAATAAACATGAGTTGATCAGAGATTGTAGACTAAATTCGCGTTTTTTACTACTTGGAGATTTAAAAGTACTGGCCAAAGAGATTGGAAAATCGATGACCAGTTAATTTGCTCCTGAATGAAATGGCCCCATGCTAAAATAATGCAGTTATAAAATTTTCGATAAAAACTACGAAACTCAATAGTTGTTAATATCAAAGTACGATTGATCAGAGAGTCAGCGTTATTTGGCTACTTTTATTTGAGGTATTGAATCTGCGATTGGAGAGATCAAGACTGTATTTTCAAGGTGTAAATTTCTATATACTTTTGGGGTCAGACCTATATGGTTTTTAAAAAATTTGTTTAAATGGCTTTCATCGGTAAAACCAAATTCATATACGATCTGCGATAGTGAAACGGTCGGAACAGTTAATCGAGTTTGAATTAAGTTTATGCGGTATTCGTTGACATAATTTCGATAACTTATACCAAACTTTTTTTTGAAATAATCACTGAAATAACTATTTGCAATAGAGAAGTGAGCGGCGATGTTTTTAATCTGAATAATTGACGGTTGGTAGATATGTTGATGTATGAAGGAAATGAGCTCTTCTTTACCGGGCTGACCATTGTCAATTCTTATATGAAGTTTAGCAGCAGCTTCGCTAATTAAGACTAAGATAGATCGTATCTGATAAAATATGAGCGCTGAACGAGAGATATCCTTCGAAAATTTGTACAATACTATATTCTCAACAATATTTCGAAGTATAGCATTGGGAGGTTCATCTATTTTTAATTTCACTTCCTTTAATAACTTATTCTTCATTATTCGGACAGGTTCATATAAATTGAAATTATCTACTGTATGCTGTGAGTGTTCTGACAGATATGCGTCTGTGAACTTTATAAATGTGAAGTGAGTACTTTTGTTTATCTCAAAATAATGTTCGTCTTCTGGACTTATTATAAACAGATCTCCTTCCCCATATTGAAACCTATTATTGTTCAGTAAATGAATGCCACTACCTTTGTGGATATAAACCAGTTCATAATAAGTATGGCTATGAAGGGGTAAATGAAAAGTCTTTTCTTCATAATCATGAATAACGAGTTGATCAAACTGTATTTTCTTCATTTTAAAAAGTGCTTACGATAAAAATACAAAAAATACCTTTAAATATACCTGGGCGTGGCGCCGGTAATATGCAATCTTTGTAATAGAAGATTTATCATTTTGTATCAATTACTTTATTTCACATTTATGCAAGATAACATTGATTTTTTGCCTTTTATTACGGGCTCTTTTGCCAAACCAGCTTCTGAGATCCAACTGTAATGATGATTGAAGCAGCTTATAGATATCACAGTATCAACGCTCGTTATCTGAATTGCAAGGTTGAGCCTATGCATCTGGCAGATGCTATCAAAGGAGCAAAAGCCATGGGATGGATTGGTTTCAATTGTTCTATTCCACACAAAATAGCGGTCGTTCCATATCTTGATGAATTAGGAGGCTCTGCACGATTGATAGGTGCGGTTAATACTGTAGTTAGAAGGGGGAACCTTTGGATAGGTGAGAATACAGATGGAAAAGGATTTTTAAAAGCGCTAGAAATTATTGAAGATCCTAAGGACAAGTGTATTACAATATTTGGTGCTGGAGGCGCTGCTCGCGCAATTGCAGTTGAATTGGCGTTAGCGGGAGCCCATACAATTATTATTGTAAATAGGGACAAATCTAAAGGTGAAGAACTTGCCGATCTGATAAATAGTAATACTAAAACTAACGCGTTATTTAACTGTTGGGAAGGAAGGTATAAGATAAAATTATCAACGAATATTTTGATCAATGCAACTAGTGTAGGGCTGTTTCCCAATGTGGATCAAAAACTCGATATTGAATTTGATCTTATCGGAAAGGAGATGATTATCGCAGATGTTATACCCAATCCCCCAGATACTCATTTTATAAGAACCGCTCGAGAAAAGGGATGTAGCGTTTTAAATGGTCTTAGTATGCTCGTTAATCAAGGCAGAATAGCAATTAAATATTGGATGGATATGGACGTCGAGCCTTCTGTTATGCATTCAGCGTTGGCCAATGTTTTAAAAATACACTAATGATCAAATTTAAACGTGTAGAGCATATACTCATAAGTGTTCCTTTAGGCGGGCTAGCTTCAGCGCAAAGGTTTTATGCTGAGATATTGCGTTTGAATCAAATCCTTGGTAATCATCCCAGGGGGGCTATTTGGTTTGAAATCGGAGATATCCAGCTTCATATTCGTGAAGAAAAGTACCATCAAACAAATTCTGATATACATCCTGCGTTTGAAGTTTTCGACTTATCCCATGCTAAATTATTTTTGAAGAATCAGAATATAATCGTAAAATACTCGTCCAAGATAGATGGTCGAGAACGATTTTTTTTTCGAGATCCATTCGGAAATAGGTTTGAATTGATCGAATATCTAAGGTGCTAATATAGTGTAAACTTTACAGAAAAGGTATTATTTCCACATCGTAGGTACCATCTGATTTCTTGTGGTGTTCATAAACTTTTGCGCTGACGGTTGCTATAGTTTTTTCTTTAGCAGGTGAAAAATCCCGTTAGATATCTTTTTACGTGAAGTTCAATAAAAAACTATGCAAAACAGGCTGAAATGGTGTGATTCTCCTAGACCTTTACATCGTCGGAAAACGATGCGTAGAAACGAAAAAAGTCGCTTTTCTATATAGAAAAGCGACTTTTTTGTTCTGTGCTCCCACCTGGGCTCGAACCAGGGACCAAAAGATTATGAGTCTAATAGTCGGTACCTCATTACCTGACACAAAAACGTTGTTTCTAGCTTGCTAAGGCAATATATTGAATATTTTTTACTTATCAAAATTTGGTACTGTTACACTATCGTTACATAATTTGCAGTGAAAACGATAAATTAAATAAGTTTAGATACCCTTAAGATGTTGCTCGGAAAAAAAACATTAATAAAATCCTCATAATTAATTAAGGTTCTAAAGATGCAAATCAATAGAAATGGTTAACCTGCGAGATAAAATTTCCGGCTATATATATTTTGAGGTTTTGGTGCATATTTACAACAGAACGTTCGATTGATCTTTTCCTGTTGAGATTAATTGTAATATTTTTCTGAGGTTACAGTTTGACCCATTTATGTATAGGTTGACTATCCTGTTTAAATATCACATTTAACCATTTAATGAGTTTCTAGACCAAGTTTTTAGTTGAATTTTTTAAAGAAATCCAGTCCATTGTTTATAGCAATGTCTCCTGTAGCGAAAAAATAATCCTGCTTTTCTTTACGAATTATATTAAAATTTTCTTTGTAAACAGATTGGTTGTCGATGATAGAACACATATCTACCTTTGCTTGTTCGATTGTTTTGGCTATATATCCTAGCTTCTTTCCTTTTATATCTTGCGGGTAATAAGGAACAGAAGATAGCTCCAAAACAATAGGGATGACGTTATGAACCAAACCTTCCATAAGTGTTGAAGAAAATGTGGAGACGCCGATTTTCGTTAGTGAAAATATACTACTTAGATCTCCACTGCTTTTTATTTCTATATTTGGAAATTGGCTGAATTTACTAACCCAGCTTTGTTCAATAGTAAACTCGGGATGCTCACGAACCCATACTTTATATTTTGGAAAGCTCTCTGCACACCATAATGCAAATTCTAAAATATTTTCGAAGTATTGCTCATTTAAAATAATAATCGGAGCTTGTAGAAAAAAGGTAATTATATTTTCTTTTGCCAATTTTGGAACTTTATAGCAATATCCTATTGATACAAATTCTGGGTCTGAGTTATATTTCTTCCAGAGCCCATTGAATATATTTCCCCAGGTAAGAAAGTAGTCGTATGTCATATTACGGAATCTAGAATGCATTACTGAAGGCCAACCTTGTTGTAGACATAGAGTCTGAATTTGAATCTGTTTTCCAATTATAGCCAGTGCTTCCATTTCTGAATGGCAGCCCTCCAAAAGAACTATACATTTTGGTTTTAATGCAGAGAGGTATCCCATAAAATTATTAGTAAACCAAAACAAATAGGGAAAGTTTCTCTGCAAAAATGATTGATGAAAACACTTGAAATCGCTTCTCAAACAAAATTCAATAAAAATAATATTTTGATTTTCAGTACTAAAATTTCCTAAATCAAAATTATAGAAAATAACTGTTTTTTCCTGAATCCTTTCTAGTATT
The DNA here is from genome assembly GCF_002494055.1 of Sphingobacterium sp. UBA7038. Taxonomy (NCBI): domain Bacteria; kingdom Pseudomonadati; phylum Bacteroidota; class Sphingobacteriia; order Sphingobacteriales; family Sphingobacteriaceae; genus Sphingobacterium; species Sphingobacterium sp. UBA7038. The sequence goes on along the minus strand of NZ_DLAV01000011.1, from coordinate 400,003 downwards.
GGAAGAAAATAGTAAAGCTGTCTTATGTTATAACAATAGAAACATACAGCTCCGTTATATTCCTCAAGATAATCCATATCTGTAATAGCTTTACAGGGGACTGTTTCTATATAACCTATTTCGTTTGAATTCGGAAGCAACGGTTTCAGATCATTGTTCCAGATAAGTCTTTTGAGATTTTTTTTTGTATTTCTCTTTAATCGTTCATTATTATATTCATCTCTATAAAAGAAAAAGATATGTGTCCATAATGTATTGATTATTGTCTTGGAAAAATCTAGCCTTTCTAAATTAATAGCTGCTTTATTAATATGCTGACATCTGTTGATAAATAGGAGTAACAGTTCCTCTACCGTTTCAATAAACTCGAGGTAATAATCTTTTTTTTTCTTCATTTTGCAAATATTTAACGTATGTTTCTGCTATTTCCCAATCGATCGGTTCATCAATTTCGATAGCGAATGGGCTGGTTATTTCGACTGTACCGACTGTTCCAGAAATCAGTTGTTTACTTTGTAATATGGCCTGAATGGTGCTTCCATATATTGCACCAGATTCAATTAAATAGCCTTTATAATCCTGTCTCCTAGGTTTATTTTCCCAATTATAATCCAAAGAATCGCCATCTTCCGTCCACCTAAAATGTTTTAATCTAAGACATGATAAAACTGAATCGTATTGATTATCAATTATTTTGGCAATAACTGCCTGTATGTCATATACGGAAGTTTGGGGCGATGTTGCCTGTAACAATATGAGTTTATCATTTTGGAGGTAAGTGTGTTCATTTAAAAATTCAAGAACTACGTCTGTAGTTGGCGAATTATCATCAGCATTTTTATTGCTTCGGTGAAACAAAAGTACTTTATTCGGATATACTTCAACGAGAATTTTTTTTATAATATCATCGTTTGTAGCCACCCATATTTCATCGAATTTATGAGTTTTTAAGGCAGTGTCTAAAATCCATTGAAACAGTGGTTTACCGTTAAAATATTTATGGTTCTTTCCAATGATACCTTTACTACCTTTTCTGAGAGGTATAAATGCAATAAGCTTATTTGTCATACATAATCTTTTTTGTCGTTTTAATGGGTTATTCTTTGGAGAATATTCATTTAATATATGTGACTTGTATTTATAATTATATTTTATATTGTTGATTTTTGATTGTGAAAATGCTGTAATTGAAATTTATGAAATTTATTTTTTTATTTAACTTATTTATGTATATTCGTTTTATGTAGAACATAATCCAAATAATTACCTAAAGTTAACAAAATATTATATGAATTCTATTTTGGTTTAAAATAAATATTGAGTAAATATTTTTCTTTTCTGAACTTATTTTAGTTTATAAATTTTTATGTGATTTACAGGAGAGTATTATGCAGTATTATTTTATTGTCAAGTGGTAATTGTAAAGGGGGGGATCAATAAATTATGAAAAAGTTACAATAAATAACCTTAATATTTTAATTAAGAATGTTACGCAATTTTATTAATACAAATGTTTATGAAAATAATCTGACATTAGTTTGTCAGCATATCTTAAATCATTACGGAATTAAAAATACATTTTCTGGAGTTAGTACTCTGATAGATGAACACACTGAATATCCCTCATTATTGTCAATTATAGATACCTTGTCGGAATATGGCATTGAGAGTGCTGCCATCCGAAAAGGAGACTATAATTATAATGATTTTGAACTACCATTTATATGTTCAATCCAACAGCCGTATTGGCCTCAAGCTTGTTTTACTGTTGTGACTAAAATAGATGGCGATGAGATTAATTATTTAGATCCTGTTCAGAAAATCGAAGTATCTGCTTCGGTTAATGATTTTAGTAATATTGACAAGGATATCGTTTTGTTGGTTGATGCTTCCACTTCAAAGGATGAATTGTATTATCAGAAAAACAGACAGCTTGAAAAACGCAGCTTTTTGAAGAAGCTTGTACTCCTTTTAATATTTGTGATAGCATGGTCTTTTAGCATCGGGTATGCTGTGTTAAACGATGTTCTGCCAATAAGTGCCTTTTCCGTCCTATTTTTTCTACTAAATACGATAGGAAGTATAATAAGTCTTTTGCTTCTATGCCATGATATAGATGCTCATAATCCATTTTTGAAACAAGTCTGCGGCGGGCAGACCGGTAGTTTTAATTGTGATGCCGTTCTGAAATCAAAAGGCGCTTCTTTTATTGGATTAAGCTGGTCTGTTATTGGATTTAGTTATTTCACTACGATGATATTGTCGCAGTTACTTTTTGGTCTTACAAATATTCTTTATTTATCCTATTGGGCATTATTTTCCTTATTGGCCGTCCCTTATACACTCTATTCTGTCTACTATCAGTGGAAGACAGTTAAGCAATGGTGCCCCCTATGCTTGATGGTCCAAGGAGTGTTATTTCTTTCTGCAATTAACTCTGCTGTTTTCATTTACTTCAATGGTTTAAATTCGTTATCGATTTTTCCCCTTACGACCTTATTAATCATTGGAGGGGGTATGCTGAGTTTAAGCTCTAGTTTGGTTCCAGTTTTCAAGGGTAGTAAAGAAAATCAAGAACACAAAAGAAAATGGCATCAGTTACGGTATAGTACAGATATTTTTCAAATATTGCTACAAAAGCAACCCAACATTACATTGCCAGTGGAAGGTCTCGGAGTACAGATTGGTAATCTAGAAGCGGATCATGAGATCATCAAAGTCTGTAATCCATACTGTGGTCCATGTGCTAAAGCCCATCCGGAACTCGAGGAGCTTATCAGATCGAATAATAATATTAAAGTTAGGGTTATTTTTACGGCGACAGGAGAAGATAATGATGTTAAGACTGCGCCCGTTAAACATCTATTGGCAATACAGGAACGAGATGGTCACAATAAAGTCTCCGAGGCACTGGATGATTGGTATCTTTCAGAAATTAAGGATTATACATCCTTCGCAGAAAGATATCCGATGAATGGTGAGCTGGAAAGACAGAAGCATAAAATTGAGGCTATGCGTATATGGTGTGATAACATGAAAATAAGGGTAACACCTACTTTCTATATCAATGGCCACGAGCTTCCTGATTCTTACCGGATTAATGATTTAAAACATATACTTAAAAATACTACGTAGTTGATGTTCGGTATTGATTGCAACAATCCGAACAACAGAAGGCTCCCTGTAAAAGGCCCTCCATTTTGATGCCCAGGAGCTAATGGACATTATAAACTTAAATATTTAAATGAATGAAGAAAATCAATTTAAAGTCAATTAAGGCAGATGAACTTCTTTCCAGAGATCAATTAAAACAGATAATGGGGGGATTTACCGGTAGCGGCGGCAGCGGTACAGGTGTTGTATGTTCAGCAACAGCATCATGTGGCGATGGCCGTACGCTATCATGCAACGGCTATGCAAATGGATGCGCTGGTGTTGATGGTCCGAATGGATATGTGGCCTGTGAAACCCAGGATGGTACAATGAAAACTACAAAATGTTAAAAAGAAAAAGTTATGAAAAAGATCAGTTTAAAAACTATTGATAATCAGGAAATTCTTTCAAGGGAAGAACTTAAAAATATTATGGGCGGTTTCACGGGAAGTGGAGGTGGAAGCGGTGTAGGATCCTCTTGTTCTGTGGCATGCAAAGATAAGGATTCCACTAAGCTATCGCACGACTGCGGGTATGGCGTATCCTGTTCAACGGATGAGGATAATATATATTGTGACGGGAAAGCTGCTAAGACTTGTCCTAAATAATTGTTGTTAAACCTGGGGCCGTCATAGTTATTGGCGACCCCTAAATTAAAAAAGTATTAAAGTATGAAAGGATTTTCGATATTATGCTTTCTTTTTTTTATTGCAGAAGCGCTTTTGGCCCAGAGCCAAAAATATTCAATCAAGGGCAAGTTAAAAGGTTTGGGAAACCAAACGGTTTATTTAACCAATAAAGCAGGGGGATATAGTAGTGCTACAAAGTTAAAAATTATAGATTCATGTTACAGTGAAAATGATACTTTTTTATTTAAAGGCAATATCGCTGAACCGGATTTTCGTTCTATAGAAGTTCCGTCGCTAGCCATTGGTTGGCAAACTTTTATTTTAGAGAATACGGAGTATACCATCACAGGTCAAATCGATTCTTTACATAGTGCCAAAATTGAAGGCGGTCCGCAACAATCAGCATATCTCAATTATAACAATAGAATTCATAAACCATTTGACAAAAAGTATTTCTATTATAAACAGAAGATTGATGAAAATAATAATGTCAGCCTCTATAAAGACTCCATGGATAATCTATTGGTACAATTTAATTGGGATTTTTTAAATTTTATTAAAACAAATTCAGATATGTTGATAGGGTTTAATCGGCTCTATTCATACGCAGGAATGAAAATGCTTACCGATTCTACGCAGATAGCTGCTTTTGAGTCATTGAGTCCCAAATTAAAAAGAAGAGGAATAGAAAAAGGGCTTGATGTTCGTATAAGGGGTGGTCTCAAGGTGGGAGATTATTTACCCAATTTTACCATGGAAGATGTAAGTGGGCGAAAAGTTACATTATCGGCCAGTTATAGAAAATATGTGTTGGTTGATTTTTGGGCAAGCTGGTGCGCACCATGTATTGAAGAACTGGATAAAATAGGGAAGTGGTACAATAAATCAAACTCTTTAAACTTTGAGATCATTGGTGTTTCTGTGGACGTGGATAGGTCCAACTGGATTTCGGCATTGGATAAATATAAATATCCCTGGGTGCAGGTGTCAGATTTAATGGGATCGAGCAGTGATTTTTTTAATAAATGCGGTATCAGGTCAATCCCACATAATTTTTTAGTTGATCAGAATGGGCAAATCGTTCGTGTTAATATAAATTCTGAACAATTGTATCAGTTTCTAAAAGATAAACAATGTTATTGATGTTTTTTATTCCCGAGGGCAGCTTGATTGCTATGCTGATGCCAGTTGTTAGATGAAATTATGAAGAGTACTGCGTTACAATTTTGAGGGTTTTAATATGAAAGAAAAAATTCAGGTATTTGCAATTAACCTAGAGGACAGGGATGATCGGAAGAACCATATACTTAAGCAGTTTGCCGGTAAATCGGAATTTGAATTTGCACTTGTTAAAGCGGTGAAACATAAAATAGGTGCAGTAGGCTTATGGCAAACTTTATATAACATTATAAAGCAAGCAGAGACAAAGCAATTACCTTATATCATTGTCTGCGAAGACGATCATTGTTTTACACTAGATTATAGCTTAGCCTACTTAAGAAATACAATAGTGAAAGCGGATAGGCTACATAGTGATATTTTATTGGGAGGAGTGAGCCATTTTGAAGATGCAGTGCAGGTGGAACAGGAACTTTTCTGGATCAACCATTTTACAGGATTTCAATTTACGATCATTTATAAAAGGGCCTTTAAAAAACTTCTTGCGCTGGAATTTAATGACGATGACAATGTTGACTTGAAAATGAGCCAAATAAGCGACAATATGTATTGTATATACCCCTTTGTTTCTATTCAGAAAGAATTCGGCTATTCAGATGTAACGGTCAAAAATGCAGAACCGGGGGTTGTGGAAGAGTATTTTATTAAATCCGAAAGGAGATTGGAAACACTGTCCTTTTTACGCGGCCATTTCGATAACCTTCATGACAACAACGATGATGGAAAATAACATTACTATACCTACTTATATTATTAATATTCCCAAAAGAAAGGATAGACTAAAGCATATTTTAGGCCAATTTGAGGGGAGGAATGAATTTGATGTAAAAGTAGTGGAAGCTTCCGTACATGCTAATGGCGCGGTTGGGCTGTGGATGAGTATCTGTAGGGTAATTCAAATGGCTATTGAAAGTGATGAGGATGTCATTATTCTTTGTGAGGACGATCATCAGTTTACACCGTATTATGAAACTGAAAAATTTCTGTCCGCTATTTACGAAGCACATCGTTTAGGTGCCAATTTTTTGCTTGGTGGAATTATTGGAGGGTACAGTAATATGCTTCCTCTTCAGTCGGGATTAACATGGATTGACACTTTTTGGGGAACGCAGTTTGTCGTAGTTTTCAGATCTTTTTTTGAAACTATTTTGGCAGAACCTTTTTCAGAAGAGGATGTGGCAGACGGCAAGTTTTCAGAAATGACAAGCAATAAGTTTGTTATGTACCCTATGATTTCCATTCAAAAAGAATTTGGCTACTCGGACATCACGGCCCTGTATAATGTAGACGGACACTTACAGCATGTTATCCAGTCTGCTATAACCAGGATGGAAAAAATTCATGACGTATATCATCGCCATTCGTTTTATAGGCTATAGTAGGAAATTGATTTTGTAAACCATATATAACTTTTAAGTGATAAAGCGTTTCCCATATTATAAACAGATGGATTTTATGGATTGTGGGGCGACCTGTCTGCGTATGATATTTAAGTATTATGGGCAGTCTGTCTCTATACACAAAATACGAAAACTCTGTCAGACGACCAATACGGGGGTCAATCTATTGGGGATCAGTGAAGCTGCGGAAAAGCTCGGGTTCCGTACTTATGGTATAAGGTTGGGCCTTGAACAGCTCAAAGAAGTAGAGCTTCCCTGCATACTACACTGGAACCAGAATCATTTTGTGGTACTCTATAAAATCAGGAAAGGAAGATATTTGGTCGCCGATCCGGCGACAGGATCAGTCAGCTACGAAGAAAAAGAATTTGCTAAAAACTGGTACTCCACCAAGGAACTACATTCAGGATTATCACTTCTTTTAAGCCCGGGCCCTAATTTTTACCAGCTAGATGATGAGACTGAACTTACGCTGGGGTGGGGGAAGATGTTTACCTATTTCTATAGGTATAAAAAGCTTTTCCTACAACTATTTCTTGGGATGATTTTGGGTACAATTCTACAGTTGGTCACACCTTTTCTGACCCAATCGGTAGTCGATATTGGAATAAATAGTAAGAATATCAGTTTTATCAACTTGATTCTGATTGCCCAGCTCATGCTCTTTGTTGGGAGCACCTCGGTTTCTTTTATTCGCTCATGGATCATGCTGCATATCAGTACAAGGGTAAATATTTCCATTTTGACGGACCTGCTTATCAAGATCATGAAACTTCCCATGTCTTTTTTTGATTTGAAAACTCATGGTGATCTGATGCAGCGGATGTCTGATCAACAGCGTATTGAGTCTTTTCTTACAGGAAATACATTAAATACCCTATTTTCCTTAGTCAATATGCTGATCTTTGGGGGCTTGCTGGCTATCTACAATACAACAATTTTTATTATATTTTTTGCTGCCACTGTATTATATACGCTATGGATTCTGTTTTTTATGAATTACAGACGCGAACTGGATCAAAAAAGATTCAAAATTTCATCGGAGAACCAAACCTATATGGTTGAAATGATCCAAAGTATCAAAGATATTAAATTAAATAATGCTCAGAAACAAAAACGCTGGGGCTGGGAGGCACTACAGGCCAAGCTATTCCAGTTCAGAGTAAAAAGTCTGGCACTGTCGCAATATCAATCACTCGGGTCAATGGCAATCAACCAGACGAAGGGAATCCTGATCACGTATATCAGTGCCAAAGCAGCCATTGATGGTAATATAACGTTAGGGGGAATGATGGCAATACAATATATTGTCGGTATGGTTAACAGTCCTGTCGAGTCCTTATTGAGTTTCATGCAATCCTATCAGGATGCCAAAATTAGTATGGAACGTCTGAATGAGATATACGAGACTGATGAAGAAGAAAATCTTCATAAAGATTATCTTTCAAAATTACCGGTGCGGAAAGATATTGAGATCCGTAACCTGACCTTCCGTTACTATGGAGCGGGTAATGAACCTATATTTCATAAACTCAACCTGTCCTTTCCTGCGGGTAAAACAACGGCAATAGTAGGAGCGAGCGGTAGTGGTAAAACAACCATATTAAAGCTGTTATTGAGATTTTATGATTATGAAAAAGGCGAGATTCTTGTAGGAGGTAGACGCCTCGAGCAGTTGGATTTTTCTTTATGGCGTGAGAGTTGTGGCGCCGTGTTACAGGACAACTATATTTATGCTGATACTATCGAGCGCAATATTGCAATCAATGACGAGTTTCCAAATGAACAACGTTTACAGCATGCGATCGAAACTGCCAATCTGAATGATTTTATAGCAGAGCAGCCTTTTGGGATATCAACTAGGATAGGTATCGGCGGTAAGGGTATAAGTCAGGGGCAAAGACAACGGCTCATGATAGCTCGCGCCGTATATAAGGAGCCGGAATTTATTTTCTTGGACGAGGCTACGAATTCACTTGATGCCAATAATGAGAAGCTCATCATTGAGAATCTGGATCGTTTTTTCCAGAGACGAACAGTAGTTGTTGTTGCTCACCGTCTAAGTACAGTAAAAAACGCAGACAATATTGTTGTGATCGAAAAGGGAACAATTGTCGAGCAGGGGACGCACATAGAGCTAACCCGATTAAAAGGACGATATTTTGAATTGGTAAAAAATCAATTGGAACTAGGGAATTAAGGTATGAAAAAATCGATTATGATTAATGAGAATCTTCATTCGGAAGATTTACAGGAAATTATCGCCAAACCACCTTCCTGGCTGTTGAAACGGGGTATCTCTTTGATACTAGGGATAATACTGTTGATGTTGGGATTATCCATATTTATACGTTTTCCAGAAATTGTTGGAAGTGCTGTGAAATTCAATAGTATCAATGCGCCGAAGGCTATCATGAGTCGAAATAATGGTACTCTTGTTAAAATATTGGTCGGGGACGGAGAATGGGTAAAGCCAGGTACTGAACTCGCTTATCTGGAAAGTACCGCAGATCACGGCCAGGTGACAACTCTGCTGGAACGCTTACAAAATCTGAAAAAAGTAAAAAACGAGAGTTATAATCTAGAAAGTCTAATTGACCCGGCTAAACTTAACTTAGGAGAATTGCAGGCAGGATATCAGAATTTTTATTTAGCTTATCTGAATTATAGAGCAGCAAGCGAGGATGGGATTTACCAAAAGAGAAAAGGAGCTTTAGTAAAGGAATTGACTAATCTGGCGAGACAGTATGAAAAAGGAACGCAATCATTTAAGCTACAGCAGCAGCAGCTGAAACTTGCAGAAGAAGAGTTCGAAAAGTACGAATTGCTCGCTCAAAAGAAAATTATTAGTCCTTCTGAACTACGTGAGAAGGAAGCATTGCTACTGGCAAAGAGGCAAACTATTCCTCAGATAGAAAATAATTTAATTGGTTATGAAGGAAATATGCTCGCTAAAAATAGAGAATTAACAGACCTTAGCAACCAGATCGATGAAGAGCGTAAAAAATTTGTACAGGCACTGAATAGCTTTATAAGTGAGGCCGAAACCTGGAAACGGCAGTTTATATTAACGAGCCCAGTAAACGGTAAACTTATCTATGGCTCCTTTTTGCAAGAAAACCAACAGGTTAAGATGGATCAGCCCCTTTTTTACGTCAATCCAAATAATGAACAGTATTACGGGGAACTCCTTCTACCACAAGTGGTATCTGCAAAAGTTAAAAAAGAACAAAAAGTATTGATAAAAGTTCGAAGTTATCCATATCAGGATTATGGCTACTTGAATGGAAAAATAGATTATATATCAGATATTCCAATGCAGGACAGTGTCTTTTTCGCCAAAGTTTCGCTTATTCGTTCTGTTACTGATTCATTGATTATTTTGAAGCCCGGAATATTTGGTGATGCAGAGATCACTACGGAAGATAAATCAATTTTTAATAGAATATGGGATAATCTAACCAAGAATCTGAAGTTTTAGCTTAGACATTACAAATATCAAAGAAATATGAATGGATTGAAAACCCGACTTCTTTTTATACGGATAGCCGTGTTCTACGTAAGCTATTTCAGGTGTCGAAATATTGGAGTCCTTATTCGTGTTCCTGGAATGGTTTTGTTAATTATATTATTACATATCGAGATCCAGGTTCAGCTACAGGAGGGGGTGTATTTACTGTACAAAGTGACCTCTCCCCAAATTTAGGAGTGTTCTAAAGTAGAAAATTCTGCTGTTTTGACCTGTGTTTCGATAAACATTTCAGGAGCCATATACCCTAAACAGCTGTGGAGTCTGAAGGTGAGTACTCTTCCACCTATCGACATCTCTGGAAATAAACTCGATCCGTTATCCTGATGGATTTTCCTGAGTAGTGGCTGCCGGCATAACATGAGTTCTTCTGAACCAAACTTTCCATAAGTGTTGACGATAATGTGGAGAGGCTGGTTTTTGTTAGCAAAAATTTTTTACTTAAATCTTCACTGCTTTTATTTTGATATTAATAAATCGTTGAATTCATTAATCCAGCTTTGGTCGATAGCCGACTTGAGATACCCACTAATCCAGACGTTATATTCTGGAAGGCGCTCTAAATACTATATTGCAAATTTTAGAGTTTTTTCGAAGTATTGAAATTTAGAAAGAAGGAAGAGGAGAAAACTTCCTTCTTTTCTAAATTTCAATACTTTTAAAATAAGATTTTTACATCTAGGTTTCTTAATCTATTTGATCTGGAAAGGGAATTTGCTGTCCTGTAGCCTTATAAGTAGGCAACTGTGCTTTCCAGGTCCGGAGCTGATCTGAAAGCAATTTGCTGAGTTCCTTGGTTTTTCCTTTCATTTTTGGGGCTAGGTTATTCAGCTCTCCAATATCGTTCCGGAGATTGTAGAGTTCCAATTTCCCATTTTTCATATCGTAAAGCAGCTTATAGTCTCCCTGTCGTACAGCGGAAAAGAAATTGATCCCCGGGCCATCAGGTACAGTCCATTTATTGGGAATATTCCATACCAAAGGGCGGCTATTCCAATTGTCGGATTTATTTCCTTCTAGAAGCGGCAATAGGTTTTTTCCGTCGGATTTATCTTGGACAAGCTGATAGTTGTCTATTTTGGCCAAGCTGAGTATTGTCGGAAAGAGATCTTCGACCATCACAGGGGTAGCATCCGTATTGGCAGGATGCTGTTTGGCCTGTTTGATTAATAAGGGGATTCGGATACCGCCTTCGTAAACGGAGCCTTTGCCAGCTTTTAAGGGTAGATTTTGGGTATGGCTCGGTCCAGACCGCATCGGGCTGAGGCTAAGTCCGCCATTGTCGCTCAGGAAAATAATAACAGTATTATCGTACAGGTTCTTGTCTTTGAGAAATTGTACGATATCGCCCATGCTCTTGTCATAGCCTTCGACTAAGGAAGCATAAGCCGCTTCAGTGGAATCTAAGCCACGGTCGAGGTATTTTTGTACAAAGCGTGGATCGGGTTGGATCGGGACATGCACCGCATAGTTGGAAAAATTAAGGAAAAAAGGTTCCTTACGGCGTATAGGTTCCTCCAGTGCCTTTAGGGCCTCCCGGGTTAACGCTTCCGTTAGAAATGTGGGTGTACTGTGATATTCCATGAGATCGGGAACTGCCTGGTAACCTGCTTTTCCAGGAAGGTTACCATAATTTTGCTCGCCATAATAGTTTTGTGGATGTCCGGCGGAGTGCCCTGCAATATTGACCATAAAGCCCAAATTCAAAGGACTTGCACCTGGTGTTCCGGCAGACCCCCAGTGTGCTTTGCCCACATGAATGGTATAGTAACCATTGGCCTTGAGGATGCTTGGAAATGGAGTGGCATATATCGTATGTGGAACATTGGGCACAGGACTCAATCCGTTGATATTCCAATCCGGTGGATTCAACAATTCATCTTTGCTATCTGTCGGCGTGTCAGCCTTGGGATGGGTCCAATTGGTGACACGATGATGAGCAGCATTTAAACCGGTCAGAAAGCTCACCCGGGAAGGTGTGCACACCGGTGTTGCATACGCATTGGTAAATTTAATGGATTCTTTGGCCAATGTTTCGAGATAGGGGGTATGAAACTTTTCGTTGATTGGCGTTTTGACCTTGTAAAATGGTTCGGACATGTCCTGCCAACCTAGGTCGTCCACAAAAAACACGACAATATTGGGGCGTTCTGTTGTGGGACCAAGTTGTGCCTTGCGTTGGCTCTGCGCCTGCAGCAATAACCCCATATTTGTAAATAGGGTCACTAATAGGATAAATTTGCTATTTTTCTTAAAAAGTATCATAAGCATTAAAAGTATGAATAATAGGTTGGCCAATGGCCTTATCTATTGTTAGTTTAATTTGTGTACAGCGAATGGGGCCTTTCAATTGAATGATACATTTATTACCAATGGACGAACCCGTAAATAGTGTTTGCCATCCCCGCTTCGTTTTCGCAGTAATGTGGAAAGCACGTACGCGTTGTCCTTGATCAATGCTTTCTTCAATCATTAACTGGGTAACAGCTTCCGCTTTTTTAAAACGAATAAGCTCTTCTTTTGCATCTAGATCCTTTATTGGGGTACTATATTGGCGTTTGATCTCATTTCCAAGTTCTTCTAATCTTCGTTGATCTATTTGCGGTACAAGCCCTAGTGTATCGGGTGTAACTCCCAAGATCAAAGTCGCATTTCTGCCAACAGATTTTTGATACATATCCATCAGGTGGTTAAGAGAAAATACTGAATTTTCATCATTCGGTTCCCAAAACCATTCGTGGCGACCGTTTGCTCCGCGGAGCGGGGCATCAGCCATTGCAGGCATAAAATAGTTCCCATCGGGATCACCGGTTTTTAATAATAAGAAGTCGTTTGTGGAAATTGCCTTTGGACAACTCTCTCCTGCGCCGGTATAAGGAAAAGGAAACATAGACCAGCACGGATAATGTACTGTTCCAGACTCGGAACCACCCCATCTTGCCTCTGCCAGTTCGTCGTTATGATAGAAAAGGCAATTGGGCTGATATTTTTTTACAATTGGGAGCACATTTGGTGCACCTTTTTCGGGGCTACTGGCTTATAATCATAAATATCAAATTGTTTCCCCATCCAATGCGGAAACAAAACTATTAGCAATATGTGATCATTCGTAGTTGCCAAATAACTTGACTTTGTTTTCCGTAAGTGAAGATAGAGTTTCTTACCCTTTTAGGGCAGATCTTAGTTACTTAAATACATTTTAAAACACCTCCGATTGAATCGATTTTCTCAATTCTCAAGAGTCCCACTTCTTACATAAACTAAATAACTTTAAAGGGCATATCGCCCAGATCCTAATCACTTCAAATTGGGATAATAAGTATTAGTCTTTTTTTATTTCTGTTCCAACGCAATTCCCATTTACTTCCACTAACACCATCGAGGTCCGGTATGCTTTCTTTGATTCGTTTCAAGAACGAAGGTAAGACGTGTTACGGATCCTAAAGGTCAAAGCGAGTTTTGAAAAAATAATCTCCAGCCCTTTGGGTAGTATTTTTTTTTCAAAAACCTTTTATCCTCCTAGCCACTAACCTTCTTCTCTTCATGAAAACGAAGCAAAAGCATACTCCGGCTCTTTAGACGAATAAAAAAAATGTCAGCTATGGGAATTAAAAAGCATTGGAAACAGAATAAAAAGGAAAACGAAAACAAGCACCTCCTCTCATCGCCGAATAAATCAAAAAAATCTATTCATCAACCATTAAAGCATTAAAGACATGCTACATCAATTAGATATCACAGAAGCTCGGGTTTATGTTGGAACTTTTCATAAGTATAGTACAGGATCACTGTATGGCAAATGGCTTGAATTGTCAGATTATTATGATATAGAGGAGTTTTACGAGGCATGTAAGGAACTTCACGCAGATGAAGAATATCCAGAATTCATGTATCAGGATTATGAGAACATTCCCGAAGACCTTATTAATGAATACTGTATCAGTGCAAATATTTTTGAAGTTCTTGACGCAGTAGACCGAATGGATCAAGATCATAAAGAGCCGTTCTTGATTTGGTGCGATAACCTTAATAGGAACTTAGCCAAAGAAGAAATTTATGACCTAATATCTCGCTTTGAAGAAGACTATCAAGGTGAATATGATGATGAGGAGGATTTTGCAAGGGAGATAGTGGGAGAGCTGTATGACCTCCCCTCAATTGCCAAACAATATTTTGACTACGAGGCATTTGCAAGGGATCTTTTCATGACTGACTACTGGTTCGACGATGGCTTTGTCTTCCGTAAATCATAACTAAATTTTTCAACCAGGCGATCCGATCTTGGGTCGCCTAAATAATTCAAAAAGATGAAAACAACGAATAAAAATAATATAGGCGTACTAACATATAAAAAATTCGATGAGAATGTTCTGTCGAATTCCAGTTTCGATATTAAACAGCTATTCAAAATAATCCTTCATGATAAAGACTTTATTCGGTTCGAGATTTTCGACAAAAACAAAAACTTACTACTTACAACAAATCCATGTGATGACGCATCGAATGTAGTGATTATTCACTCAGCGAAGGTATACCGTGATGAAGAGATTAAGTGGACAAATTTCAATGCATATCGTACGCCCATGTATATCTATGGTAAAAAGATAAAATGGAAAGTGAACCATAGGGTATTTAAAACGAAGAAATCAGCCGTAGATTTTGCTGGATTTACGAATAGAAATATTGCGGCGATCATAGAAAAATTCATTGATCGAGACTAACTGCAAAAGATCCTAAAAACAAATTTATAAATAAGAAAATCATGAGTAGTCAAAATTTTTCAATAGAAAGTGTTCTATTTGGGATTGAAAATATCAAAGGCCCAATAGAGTTGGTTCAATTTTCAAATCGCTTAGCATCACATGAAGGTATTATGTCTTTTAACAGAATGGCTATAGTAAAATTCTCAAACCCCCAAATAAATAAAGCCCTTCCAAATGGCGTACCTACAGATGAGACTTTGTTAATAGCGAATGAAATAGGCCCGTATTTGGATATTTATCTGTGTATTAGAAGTGGGAAAAGTTGCTGCAGGATAGCAACAGCACATTTCCCTGGTGGTGAATTGTATATACATGACGAGTATCGACATACTATACTTCTAAATAAACTTAGCGATAAGCAAATCAAAGATCTATTCAACGTCGTTCGTGAAGATCTTTCCATTATTCAGCCAAAGGCAATTTTTACAGAATTCTAGGCATTTAAAAAAGTGAGAATTATAGTATTTTATAATTCTCCCTTTTCAATCAAAGAAAAGGCCCCTGCACTTTCGTACAGAGACCAGGTTCTCAAGTTTTTATTTATTTTTTTGATAAAAATCCTATATAAATCTGTAAAAATTTAGGCTTCTTTAATGCTTCTCACATTTGAATTTTCACTGTCTTCATTCGAAGATGATTTAAGATTTAAAAGTTCAGCGCGAAGCTTAGCAATTTCGTCGTCTTTTGACGAGAGAATACCCTTAAAAACATTGACAATTTCTTCAACGGGATGAATATTATAGTTATTAACTTGATCATTCAGTATATTGTTGTTAATAATTGCATTTTCATCAAAACCTTTAATGGCTTCAACACTGGCTTGCAATACTTCAGAAACTTTCTTTAATTGTTCCTCACTTATTTCTTTTTTATTCTCCATTTTAGATACATTTTGTTGGGCAATTCCTAATTCCTTAGCAAAAGTTTCCTGTTTCATTCCTCTCAATAAACGAATTTTTCGGATATTTTGACCTATATGTTTTTTAGCAATATTGTACATAACAAAGGAAAAATTGTATTACGAATATACTAAAAATTTAAGATAACATAATTCATTATTTTATCTTGTAAGGTGTATTTTACATCTTCGTTAACCCTACTAATTATTAACTCTTTAATTATCTTTGATCAATATTCCTAACGGAAAAATGGAATATTATAGAAAAATAGACTAAATTTAAGCACTTAATTATAAAATAATAGGTGCTTATACGAGCCTCGCACAACAAATCTGACAAATTTCCCAGCGAGTGTGAGTAGTGTTACCTGACCCTATATTTCAATAGGGTCGGTACCTGCTTATGTTCTAATGGGGAGCCCTTCCTTGGAAGGGTTGGCTTTGTCAGAGCCAGTTGCATTAGACTTTGTAGGACCGGCCCTATTGTTTTTTGTAGCAAGAATAATTTTGTTTAAGAGGCTCACTAAACTAGTGAGCAAATGAAAAAACAATTATTTAAGAATATTATAAGATCTCCTGAATAATCTTTCCGAGTAGCCGGCAATGTTTGGCTTAATAGCTATTGGGTGCAAATTACCAATAATAAACACCTTATGAATTCCACTTCAACGCCCTCTAGCTTTCAAATCAATAAATTTTATTAAATGCAGGTTTGGCTTAAAAAATAACTGATGCATTCAGAATGGCATAGCTATGCCCCAAACATGCGGTTAATTATCTGAGAAATGATGCCTAAATATAACTATTTGATCCAATTTGATTTGGAACTCTATGATATTTACCGAAAAGGATATAATCCAATTGAGAACGTGAAAAGCTTTTGGGAGCAGTATTCCTTAAGTAAAGTTTACGAAAGTATTGCAGCATTACAATCTGACATTCGTAATGAGGCAAAGATGAAATATAATCCACTGTTGACTGAATTTTCTATCCATCTACTCCGGGTCTTGATAGCATATCTTATGATCCATATATCTGAAATGGATTTGAGTAAAGTCTCAATTTCAGTAGATACAAATAAGGAAGAGTTGGAGATATTTAAAAGGATCTATGATTTCTTCCAACGTGTAACCCCTTCTAATCCCAATTCCTAGAATTATGAAAAAAACTAATCTTAGCCTACTGCTACATATCCAAATGCTTAAGATCATGATGATTGTGGTTTTATATGCTTTATTAGGCACTGTAAAGGTATCCAGTCAATCTTTGTCGCTGTCAATTGATGTCAAGAAAGATACGAGCATTCATCCGTTAAATATAGGCGATCCTATTCCTGATAAACTTTGGAATACGGTATTGCCAGTTATGCATGATCCGCAGCAAAAGGAGCATATACAGCTCAAAGATTTTCAGTCAAAAAAACTCATGATCATTGACTTTTGGGCGACTTGGTGTGCACCTTGTATTGCGTCAATCAAAAAACTTCAAATTATTGAAAAGAAGTATGCCGACAGGTTTGCCCTTATACCGGTTACCTATGAGAAGCTTGATCTGCTACAGCGACAAATGGCAAAGCTCAGCTTTCATCCGTTTAGCGTGTATTCGGATCCGCAATTGCTCCAGTATTTTCCACATCGAAGTATTCCGCATCAGGTATGGATCATGGACAATAAGGTTGTCCATATCGGCGCAGCTGTAGATGCAAATGAAAAAAATATTGCACTTGCACTCGATGGGCATCTTCCTCAAATGGAAGTCAAAGCCGAATTTATGGACTTTAGCCTGACGAAACCATTGGATGAATTTGCCAAGCTTATTAATACTCCTATCTATAAGAAATCTGTGATGACGGGTTATATAAAGGGTATAGGCGGTAATAATGGGATAATGCAGGCCAATGGTCAGAAGCTGTTGTATTATAATAACGCATGGGTATTGAGTATGCTAGCATACTCGACTGGTATGCCGCTCAATAGAATATGGATAGACACGGTAAAACGGTCTAATACCAATTTCATAAGCCAGCAGGGCTGCTACCAGCTGATTGCTCCTGAAGCAACACCCGATGATCAGATGAAAGCTTGGTTTCTAGCGGATTTAAAAGCTTCCTTTAACTGTGATGTGGGTAAGCAATGGCGGAATATGATGGTGATGAAGATCCTGAAGAAAGAAAATTGCGCAGTACAGAAGCTTGAAAAATTAAAGCACCATACAGATCTGCGATCCTTACTCGCGTTGTTAAATACCAACTTCAAATGGAAAGTAGATCTGCCGATCTATACAACAGATCTGTCCTTAGAAACGGTCTTATATACCAATGAACCCATTCCTACGCTCGCCAAGGATGAAGCGCTATTGGCTGAATTCTTAAAGCTGAATGGCCTGATACTGAGTCATACCGTTGAATCTTTGGAAATAATTGTTGTTGATCCTAAAAATGAACCTGCACGATGAAAATATTAGTTTACATTATAATCGCAATGCTTGGTCTGGTTTCCCAGGTCTATGCGCAGAAAATCTTAAATGGACGTGTGACCAATATTAAGGGGCAAGCTCTGCTCCACACGACGGTCAGAAATCTAACTTCCAATAGCGCGACGTCTACAGATAGTGATGGAAAGTTTTCCATCGAAGCAAATCCGAAAGACTCTATTCGTATCATGATCTTGGGCTATGAACCTCAAACAATGGCTACAAAGGATTGGCCTGCGGACGGAATAATCCGCTTGGCGAGCAAGATCGTCATGCTCGAAGATGTGGAGGTGGTACATACGGGGTTTCAGCGCCTACGCAAGGATCAGATCACGGGATCAGTGGATGTGATCTCTGAAAAGATGCTCAATAGGACGACTGGAACAAATATTCTGTCGCGTATTGAGGGGCTTTCGCCAGGTATTCAATTCAATAAAGGAGATGCTGCCGAGACTGATGCATTTTTGATCCGGGGACGCAGTACGATTTCAGCAGAGGCTAAACCGCTCATTGTGGTAGATGATTTTCCCTACGAGGGGGATATCAGTCAGATCAATCCCAGTGACGTGGCCTCGGTGTCTATTTTGAAGGATGCAGCGTCGGCAAGTATCTGGGGCGCTCGGGCAGGAAATGGTGTGATCGTCATCAAAACCAAACAGGGACTGAGCTATAAATTGAAGATTGATTTCAAGTCTGACTTTGCCCTGCAGAATAGGCCTGATCTGAACAATTTAAACTGGATTAGGTCAGCGGATATGATCGAGTTTGAAAAGCTGCGGTTTGCGCAAGGTGCCTACGACAACTTATTGAATGGACCTTACTACCTCACGCCGATCACACCTGTGGTAGAGCTGTTATTTCAAAAAAGGAATAATCCCAATGACGCGACGATAGATGCCCAGATTGAACAAATGAAAAGTAATGATGTGCGGAAGGACATGGCGCAGTATCTATACCGACCACGCTTTCGGCAGCAATATCATGTGGCGATTTCAGGCAGGACGAAGCAGGTTTCTCATATGACTTCGGTGGGTTATTTTAAGGAACTTTCCAATTTTCGTGGTACAGCGGATGATAGGCTGACGATAAGGACCAACAATACATTTCGACTTTCACCCATAATCGAGCTTTCGCACAATCTGCAGTATACGCATGCAAGACAACAGGCTAATGCGAATCCGGGCTATCTGATCATGGACAATCGTGAAATCTATCCGTATGCCTCACTTGTCGGTGCGGATGGTAGCCCAAAAAATGTTTATCTGAACCACCCCAAAGCTTACTTGGATACAGTGGGAGCAGGGCATTTAAAGGATTGGTCTTTTAATCCGGTACGCGACCTCAATACTGTAGATAACAAGGTCGCTGGTTATAATCTGACAAATAATATTGCACTTGCCATCAAGCCAATCGCGAATCTATCGGTCAGCCTGCGGTATCAATATCAGATCGGCTCTGATGGTAACGACAATCACTACAAAAGCGATTCATACCTTGTCAGAAGACTTTCCAATCAGTATGCCTACAAAAAGAATGGAAACTGGACGAGTGCTATTCCCAAAGGCGGGATATTGGACTTCAATGAAAGTACGCTACAGTCGCATCAGGGACGTTTACAGCTTGATTACAACAAAAGAATCAATGCGGATATGCGCCTGGATGCTATTACCGGATACGAAATCCGGGCGAAAATCGAACAGGGCAAATATGGTCGCTACTATGGCTATGTCGATGACCGTATGTCTGTAGTGAGGGACGTGGATTATATAACGAATTTCACTTTGCTGAGCAATGGGGCATTAGCTAAAGTTCCCGCTGTATCGGGGGTAAATAAGCGGACAGATAACTTCTTGTCTTGGTTTGGAAATGCAGTAGTCTCTTATAAGGATCAGATTTTTATTTCGGGTAGTGTGCGCAAAGACGAGGCAAATCTATTTGGTGTGGAGACGAATGCCAAGGGGACACCTTTCTGGTCTGCAGGACTGCGCTATGAGACGGGACTGTTGGATCGGTTGGCGCTAAGGGCTTCTTATGGTGTCAATGGGAATATATCGCGAATGGCTACCGCAATGACGACCATACAATATATTTCCTATACGATTTCGGGACTACCTGCTGCCAGGCTCAACTCACCGCCAAACAAAAGCCTGCGCTGGGAAAAGATCAATACAGCTAATTTTGGTGCCGACTTCTCGGTTTTTAAAAACCGCTTATCGGGCTCATTGGATTACTACCTAAAAAATGGCCGTGACCTGCTCTCACAGTCTCCTATGGACCCTACATTGGGAATAACTTCTTTCTTCGGAAATGTCGCTTCAATGGATGGTCACGGATGGGATTTAACGCTTCAGTCGCGAAATATGGAATCTGCTGTGACATGGAATACATTCCTCAATCTGAGTTATACAAACAGTAAGGTGAAAAAGTATCTGATGCCCAAAAGTGCATCACCCTTACCATATCTAGGCAGCTCAGGAATCAGTCCACTGGAAGGGAAACCGCTATATGCTGTTTTCAGCTATCCTTGGAAAGGGCTCGATCCCAATAATGGCAATCCGCAGGGGATAATCAGTGGTGAAATTTCGGAAGATTATAAAACTATATTGAACAATACGCGCATAGAGGATATGGTCTATAATGGTCCGATGCAATCACCTTGGTACGGCTCTTTGCGTAATGAATGGACTTATAAAAATGTAGGTCTTTCGGTCAATCTCAGTTTCAAATTTGGCGGTTATTTTCGTACTTCTTCTTTTTTTAGTTCAGCTTTATTGGCTGGATTTAATGCACATGGAGATTATGCGAAAAGATGGCAAGTGGCAGGGGACGAACAAAATACGAATGTCCCATCGCTTGATTTAACAGGAAACTCAGATCGCGATCAGTTTTATAAATATTCTTCGGTATTGGTCCAAAAATCGGACAATATTCGGGTTGAAGATATATTACTCTATTATTCTTTGCTGCCTGAAACTACGCGCGGATGGGGTATTCAAAATGCTCGTTTTTTTGCGCAGGTGCAGAGTCCTAATTGGGCCTGGATAGGCAATAATATGGGTATTGATCCCTATTTCAATAATATGCCAAAGTCTCGGCCTACTTATGTTTTCGGTATAAGTTTTACATTTTAAGTTGCAGTGATTATGAAAAATTTAATACTTATTTTTTTATTGTTTATGGGGCTGTTTTATGGCTGTTCCAAAACAGAATTTTTGGATGCGAAGCCTGATCAGAGCTTGGTGGTGCCATCTTCACTGGAAGATTTTCAGGCTATACTGGATAATGATTTTGATATGAACGGTGTGCCGAATGGATTGGGTTTGGTGCCCGAACTCGGGGAGATTGGATCGGATGATTACTATCTGACAACCGACCTGTATCAAAATCGCCTGACAAGTCTCTATCGCGACTTTTATACCTGGTCAAAAGATGCGAATTCGGGCGATAACCTCAACGATTGGGATAGAGGCTACAATTGTGTTTTTATGGCCAATATTGTGTTGGACGGTCTATCACAGATGAAAGCTGGGAACTATGATTTGGCCCGGTGGAAGGAGATACGGGCTGCGGCATTATTCTACCGCGCGCATGCCTTTTTTCAGCTTGCGCAGGTTTTTGCTTATCCTTTTGGTTTGGCTGATATGGAGCCATACGGTATTCCGCTTCGGTTGAATGCCGATGTCTCCGAAAAGATAAAACGTAGCACAGTACCCGAAACTTATGCGCAGATTACCAAAGATCTGGAGGATGCTGTTGAGTCGCTGCCGCCAACTTCTTCTTACAAAGAAAGGCCGTCAAAGACTGCTTGCTATGCACTGTTGGCGAGAGTGTATCTTTCTATGCGCGATTATGATAAGGCTTTGGCTGCGGCAGATGCCAGCCTGAATATCGTGGATGGGCTATTGGATTACAATAAGCTCTCGGCCTCGGCCAACTATCCTTTTCAGGGATCAGCTATTATGGATACGGAAGTGCTGTTTAAAAGTACCTTCGTGACCCGATCTGGAATCACAAGTCCGCTGAGTATTTTCATTGCCAAAATTGATTCCAACTTATATCAAAGCTATGTGAAGGAAGATCTGCGGAAAGGGGTATTTTTTAGAACGGCAACGCCTAGTGGTTTTCGGTACAAAGGAAGTTTTTATGCCAGCACAGCTTTTTTTGTAGGACTGGCCACAGATGAGGTTTATCTGATAAAAGCCGAATGTCAGGCAAAACTCGGAAGGACGCAAGATGCTGTTGAGACGATTGAGAAACTAAGAAAAAATCGATTCGCGGCGAATTCAGATCTGTATAAAGTACCTGCGTCTATTGCCTTAGATCAGCAATCATTGCTGAAATTTGTGCGCGATGAACGCAGACGGGAGTTGATTTTTAGAGGTTTGAGGTGGACGGATCTCAGGAGATATAACATGGAAGGAGAGTCGTTGACCATCCATCGTGTTTTGGGAGATGAAAGGTACACACTCAATCCTAATGATAAAAGATATGCTTTTCTCATACCAAGTCTGATCATAGGCTATAATCCCGATATGGCTCAAAATCCAAGATAGATAAATGCAAAAGGCTCCAAAATAAAGATTGGAGCCTTCTGTTTTGTACCGCTTGTTAATTAATTGTTCAGCGGTTCGCGTTCAATAGTCTGAACTGCTGACGTACCATCATTAACAGTAGAAGCACTTGGATTGGTATTAAGTCCTTTCATACAGATTTCAGTGTCTGTAACTGGAGCTTGACAATCTGGGCTCGATGGCTGCGTCGGACTTTGACCGATAAAGCTGTAACTTCCTGCAGCATCTCGATGATACCAATACAGATTATCGGCTTTTTTAAAGCTGTTAAAGCCGACAAAGGATGCCATTGCAACGGCCACAGCTACTGCGGCTTTTGCATTAATTTTGAATTTTCTCATATGCATAGCATATCGATTTTTTGGTTTAATAAAATGTATTAGTTTTCTCTTTCTGACCCATCATTAACACTGATCAAGGACGAGAAACCTTTGGTCTTTTGGCAGACGAGCCCTTCTGCCGAGCCAGCCTTGGGCTCAGCTTCCGATGTTGTAGCTGTTGCTAATTTTTTATGAACCTAACCTCATCATCAATTTCCTCTGATGCGAAGCTTTATCTTTCTATCAAGCAATAAACCTGTAATACATGTAATCGTGATCAGGCCATTGACCCAGAGATGGGCTTTCCAGCTAATGGGAAATTCAAGGATGCAATCACAGGGAAGACTTCCCCAAGTATCACGCAAGGCAAGGAGGACGTAGCCTGAAAAAACAAGCATCAACAGGAGTGTCAGCCAAAAACCGAATCTTTTTGTCGCTTCAAAAATAAAGAGGATACCGGTGGCCAATTCCACGGCTGGTAGGATATACGACAGCATAATGCCATACTGATCTTCAAAGGGTTGTCTGATCATCGAAGCACGGAATTCGACGTAGGTAAATACCTTTTTCGAGCCGACATAAATCCACAGGCTGAGCAGGGCAAAAGTCAATACCTGCAAGACAAATTCCTGTGGATGCTCTTTGATGTATGAAGCCAAATAAATGAATTTACGTCTTAACCAACTAGGTGTATTCATTATTTGAACTTCTTCTGAAGTTGCAGTTCCACTATTCTGAATATATTTTCCGCGTTGCTCCATCATCTGTTTTTATCCTTTATTAAGTTTGATAATGCTAAATTACAGTAATATGAACTAGACCGTTAGGTAGAAAGGGATGTGCAAGAAGGTAGAAAAGTATATTTGATATCTCAGTCTATTTGATTGGATATAAAACTTTAGTCATTGGTGATTTTTTTTTTATGAAACTGCTTAAAGTTTAAGGAAGTTAACCCCGTTTGGTTTTTAATAAAAGCATTCAGTTCCGTTGTACTACTAAAACCGCATTCTTCTGCAGTGGCTAAAAGTTTATCTTCACTGACAATTATAGACGCAATATGGTCTAATAAAACCTGATGACGGTAACTTATAAATTTACATCCGTAGTGTTTTTTGTGCTCGTCATTGAGATGATGCCTAGTTACTAAAAGAACCTCAGCAATATCACATAATCTAGCCTTTGCCCCCTGATGCAGAATCATAAGTTGTAGTAAATTGCGAGCTCGGTCAATCAGCATCTCATGTTCATCATCACGTAATTTAAATCGACTTAGTTGAATTAGAAAGATGATATTTTTTAAGATGAAATGCTCATTGTCCAGTATATTGGGGTTAATCTTGCTAAATAGCAATTTTAATTGACCTTTAGTGATTTCACCGACCCGAAAAGTAACACTAGTAATCGACCGCTTTGATTGCCCCTTTTTTGCATTTATCAAATCTTGCAAAAAGCTGAAGTGCCGGTTGGCAGGTGGTCGGAATAGTCCGGCATCTAAAATAAAGCCGACCATAATATGATGCCCTTTGGGTATTTTCAATTTATACTCTCCTTTAGCCAGATAAAGATAAGCACCTCGTCCTTCTTCAAAATCCATCATGAAATCTTGAGTGCTATGAATTTGCCTTAGTGGGGAATTGCTCAATAAAGGATAGACAAGATGAAGATCACCCATAGAGGTACACACTGGGATATTTTCTTCGCGTTCTATCCAGAATTCGTAGTAATAAAGATATCCATATCGCCCATCGAAGGTAAGCTCACTTATGCTGTTCTTCTGATTCGTCCAATGTCGTTCATGCGCATTACGAATTGGATAGGTAACAGATTGTCTTGGCTGATCAACAGCTCGATATTCTTGTGATAAGGTGAAATCATAACTTCTTTCCATAAACTCCTCTCTGTTAATGTTGGAATAGGTTTAATAGCTTGATTAACCGTTATTTAATAGTTAAGATGTTATTTTACTAAAATTTTAATGAGTGACCAAAGATAAATGTAGAAAGGTTTTGGGAGCCTGTGAAGAGATGTTTAGATACTGTGAATTTTTATGTATATGGAAATTTTTGATTCACAGGCTCACAGAACCTGTGTGTTCAAAAATGAATCTTTTGTCTTGTTTTTCTACCAAATTAGGCCTTGTGATCACAACGCTTTCATGGCCTGAAAGCAAAGTGACCAAACTGGGCAAGTTTGGTACTGAGCGAAAACAAAAGATGATAAAGATAATGGAACAGCTTTTTAATGAAATGCAACAATTAGCTGATCAAGCACTTTATACATTTTCCAATTTGGAAACAATAAAGTTCATGATCGAATCTGCAGAAGAAAAATGTAGTCTATACTACTTATAAAATCTAATTGGTGATCCGGACACCTTATTTTTTAGCAATTTAAACAGATAGAACATGAATTTCATTAACCAAAATAATAATCAAAACCCTTCGTCAACACATAACAAGCTATTTTTTAGTTCTGAAAGATGGATTAGAGGGCTAAAATGCGCCTCTCTTTTTTATCATTGGGAGCTTGTTAAAAGCTACGAATCAGTTTTCAATTTATTAAAAATGTATCAGCATTGGTCTAGTCAGGAACGTCATCAGGTTAATGATTTGTTATTAAAACATCTTATTGATATTTGGCCATTTACTGATAGAACCATTCGAATATGGAGCTGTATGCATATCGGACCATATGGAATGATTGCTAGGGTCCTAATTGTACTTGGGTTCAAAGTGGCTGTGTTGCTTCGCTCAGATGTCTATGAGGAGCAAGTAGCTATATATAGAAAACAATTTAAACTTTCATTTGGAAAGGATGCTACAGAAAGTGATTTATTATTTATAAGATCGGACGTTGGAAATCCTTTATTAAGGTTAAAGGATGCCATTAGTAAGGGGTTTCAAGTGGTTATATTTATCGACGGACAGCTTAGTAAAAATGAGCATGGAAAGGGTTGGGCTAAAGTAAATCTTTATAATTCAGATATAAATCTAAGGGAAGGTATTCTAGGATTGAGTTACTGGACCCAGATTCCGATTACGAGTCTATTTTTAACAATAGTTGATGAGAAAATCAAATTGCGGTATGTTCAAGATATCGCTGTTAAAAATAAATTAGATTATCATAACGTTCTTCAAAGTATTTTCAAACCTATCCATCACCTTAAAATTGAAGAGCTTATTCAGTGGGAATTTTTGCCAATTATATTTGATCATACTACCATACAAGACGGATATAAAAATATCAGATCTAGTTTATGGTTACCATTGTATATGCAAAATAAAGAAATGCTTTTTGATATTACAACTGGTCGCTCAGTGTGGGTTGCTCAAAATGAATTTAAGATCATATCTGGTAAGTTTAGGGCATTTTTTAAGTAATTAACTCTCTTTTATAAGAAACAAGTAGTATTTTCTTTAAACTGTAAAATATTTTTTTTACTAATTTTATAGTTGTTGAGATTAATATTTGTTCTACACACCTAAACTTATAATGATAAAACAAAGTCTTCTTAAACCATTATCAAGACGTGTTCATTTCGCATTTTGGACAATTTATTTCATTTGGATCTCCGCAGTAAATATTTACAAATATGGTTGGGGGCATACGTATGTTTTATTTGTTTTGTGTCCTATAATGTTGTCAATCAGTTATTTAAACAGAGGGTGGCTGCGTCAGTTACTGTTTAGAAAAATTGAAGTTCTACAAGTAAGTAAATTGTTAAGTTATTTTTTAGTCACTGCTTTTTGTGTTTATCTGGCATTATATGAGTTCCCAACAGAGCTCAGTAGAAAGATTTTAAAAAATCCTCAATTTTTCAAGCTTGCAGATTTTGCTATAGATATCATAACGTTTTATTTAACCTTTGCGCTAAAAGGTGGATTAATATTGATCATGGAAATTTTATATAATGTTACGGTTAGCATATTCATTTATTTAGGGTTGGTTCGTTCAAACTTTAGGGAAGCCACAAAAGTAAAGGTCTTTCGTAATTGGATTACACATTTCATGGGTAATTTGACACAGAGTTTTGCGCGATCGGTTAGAAAGAATCCGTCAAACTTTACACATGTAGACTCTTTGCTTAAAATCGAAGGTTATGCTTTGCGACAGTTGAATTTTCGGAATGACATCTTGGGAAATTTGCAAGATGAAATAAAATATCTAAGGTTGCTGATGGTTTTATATGATGAAAAAAATATTAAACTACAATTAGATATTGAGAATATTAACAGACGTATAATTCCGATGATGTTGATGAGCTTATATAAAAATATGGTAAAGCATGGAGATTTTAGCCAAAGTAATATACTAGCCATTATTTCAGTGTCAACCTTTGAGGATAAACTTGAAATTAAATGTAAAAATAAAATTTCGGAAAAGTCTGCATGGATTTATGGCGAAGGGGGCACGGGATTGAAGCAACTTCAAACGTTGCTACGTCTCGAATATGGTAAGGCCTTTACTTTGTTGGAAAAAATAAACGAGGGAATGTATTATCTAAATATTAAGATAGATTTTAATTATGAAAACGATAAAGAGGGTGTTAAAGCAGGAGAATAGACGTAAAAAAATAAGAGTCGGAATTTTGGATGATGATCCTGAGATGGTAGAAGAACTGAAAGAATGTGTTGATCTTACAGTCAATTTTGAATGCGTATTTTCATCGACTAATCCAAAAGAAACATTATTGGCACTAAGAACGCTCAAACTTGACGTGTTGTTTTTAGATATAGAAATGCCTGTAATCGGAGGCTTGGATATTTTACCTCAGCTTGAGGATCTAAAGGTGAGTAATCCTGGAATTGCTAATATGCAGGTTGTAGTATGCAGTACCAATGAGGCTGTAGGTGATAAAATGTTCCTCTATGGAGTAACTGATTACTTTTTAAAACCTTTTGAAAGGGATCGTTATTGGAAAGCTATTAAAAATGTGAAAACGAAACTTATGGGATTAGGGTTAAATGATCTTGATGAAAAAAATAATTGTTTTTTTTACGGCAGACGTGGAAAAGAAAGGCGGCGGTTAGAATATGACGATATACTTTGTATTGAAGCTAAAAATGAGCAGAGTTGGATATGGTTAGATGACAAAACCTTTATTGAGGTTAATGAATCTTTTGGAGATATTCTTACACGATTACCAAAATCAAAGTTTGCGCAAATTCATCGCAGTTTCGCTGTCTCTCTTGACCAAGTAACTGGTATTACATCAACACATGTGTATTTATCTGAAATTGAACTTAATAGAGGGGAAAAAGGTAAGTACAAATATTTTGATAAATGGATCGAAGACAATATTATAACGGGCATACTAAATAAATCTGGGGAAATACGACTGAAAGCCAGAAATCATCACGTTAGTGATTAAGAAATTTTATAATTGATTGAGACTTTTTTTAAGTGAGTTGTTTTGAACAAGACAGTGTATTCTAATTGGTCCACAAGTAAATGGTTGTACAAAATTGAAGAGGTATTTTGTACAACGCAAATTTCAAATCATTTAAGTATAACTTTGACAGAGTTTTTAGGGTTTCTAAAAGCCAATATGGTTTATTTTCTTTCCAGCTTTACAGAAATAATTGGGGATTCCGCTAAAAAGGCAAAGATAGCCCTTTCACAGTTAATTTTAACCGCAAATAAGATATATGGAAATCTAAAAAATATTACCAAAACGAATGTCCCTATAGAAAGATATAGTTATATAAGAAAGATTTATATCGAAATGCTGTCAATTATAGATTCATTATTAAATGACTGTGAGCGCTTAAATGAAAAATTGCTTAGAGAGCTACCCTTAACTAAATACTCTTCCTTTGTAGGAAAGGATCTGTTTAAAAAGGACCTCGCAATATTGAAATCCAAAATACATAGCTCATGTATCAATCATGATCTTTCCAAACTTGTTTTAGGAACACTTCGAAATGTAATAGAAAAGAAGGAAATAAAGAGAGGAGAACTCAAATATGCAATGCTGATCTTACAGGAACTTTTAAATTTGGAGAACCTTGAGACAGAAAAAATTGAAAATATTCTTATCCAATATGATTTTAATTCACCGAAGTTTTTTAATTACTGCGCTAAGAATTGCCTTCTTCAGGCAACCGAAAACATAAGTCTACATACGCAGATGGAGGTACTGATCTCTTTGGAAGAACGATTGAATATTATTCCTCAAAAGCGTTTTTTGAAGCTTACAATGGAGGATGAGTCTATTCGTCGACAATTAAAGAATTTTTATAAAGAAAAAAAGGAAAGCCTGAAAGAGCGACTGGAATTGAGGAGAAATGAAATATTAGATTCAAAGTTGTGGCAGGATAATGAGAAAGCTATGATAAACCTTTCAGTTCCACAAATGGGGCTTATAATACGACTGTTTATGGAGCAAGGTATTATTCCTAGAGAAGATGTCGGAAAGACTTTTAGTTATTATGCTAAACATTTCAGGACTCCTCACGCTAGTTTTATTTCTGCTGAAAGCCTACAAAAAAAGTCGACAGATGTAGAATTTGCAACGGCGAAAAAAATGAAAAGTCAGTTAATCAGTATGGTTAACTGGTTGAACGAGCATTATAATACTTCCAATTACAAAGATTCATAATCGCTTTTTTTCAAATTCATCCAATAGGCCTGTTTTTTCCAATAGCAAAAGAAGATCAGAATACCATATGTAATTGAAGTTCTTGTCTTTTCGTAATTCTGCTAGATTAACATTCATGATATCTTCTAAGGTATTCATACCTAAAATATTTGATCGGTCGAGAAAATCCTGTTCAATATTTAGAGAAGATAGGTCAATTTGTGGCGTATTCATAGTTCTAAATTAAAGCAAAATTAGCCATTGCTAACTAATATTGATATCCATCATAAATATAAAAAATCTATGTATATCGCTATTCATTATTGATTAAATTTCCTCATTCTCATATTTTTCATATGAATATCTGATTAATGAAATTTATGAAAATATGCATTTAATGCCACTCAAGCATTCTTTTTGAAAGGGGGTGAACGGGTTCTTTTCACCCCCTTTCACTGGTTATGCCTACATCATTTTTCTTGCTTTGCAACCAATGGGACAATAAACCCATGGGAATTATGAAAACAAGGGAACTGTTTTTTTTAATGAGGCAAGCAACAGAGGAAGGTGTATCTAGAGCATTATCAATTACTGGCTCTATGCCTAAATCAATTAACAAATCTCAAGCTTATAGGCAGTACGGCCGTAGCAACATTGATAGATGGATCCTTGAAGGTATCCTAGTCCCCTTATCGCATCAATCTTCCCAAATTTTATTTGACCCAGAAGAATTGGAATCTATTTCTGATTCAAGCAACCGCATTACCTATCTGCAAGTAGCAGAAAGATAACCCAGCTTGCCGTGAGGCAGGAATTCTTGTTCTTTGACATTTGGGGATGAAGCATTATCCTGATAAAAAAGGAAATTATGTGAAGAGAGAGTTTTTTCATTTGGAAAAAGTCTCTCGAGAGCACATAGGCAGGCAATGGCCCGATCTGTACAGATTGACGTGAGTAGTCCCGACCATTTAAAACCTAAATTTTGATTGGATAAATACTTTATGTATTAACAATTTTTATTACACTATTCATTACCTAAATGAATATTACTCTTACATCTTATCAATTACAGAAACTACTATCTGATGCTTCGGAACTTGGCGCTCTCAAAGCATTAGCAAAAGTTGGGACGATTAAACCATACCTGAAAAAATCAGAAGCTTTTCGGCGTTTTGGACGCACGAAAGTAGAACAATGGATCAGTCAGGGATTGATTACTCCACGAAAAGATGGAAATCACTCAGCGGCCTGGCGAATAGACAGAATTGAAATAGAAATCATCTACAAGGCTAAATCCGCGATGAGTTTCTTTTAAAATATAAACATATTATGACAACAAATAGAATACTATCTGATGAATCATCTTCAAAGGAAGAATTTATCTCCATCAAATCATTATTGAACCATCTGGGATTTAAACCAATTGTTTCAAATGAGAAGGAGAGTTTCTACCCAAATATTTTTACTTCAAATAATTTAAAACCAAACAGTTTTAGGTTAGACCATACATTAGATGTTTGGTTTGATAAATCAATAGGAAAGGGAGGAGGTATTATTGATTTTGGTAAACATTACTGGCCTAATCTCAACCTCGATGAAGTACGAGAAAAATTAAATTCGTTTTCAACTAGCAAAGAATATCATTTCATGTTCCCAATAAATGATAAGAAAAAGAGGAAAAGAAAGCCGATTAAATTGCCTTATTACCAGGTGGCAGGTATACGGAAGCTTGGTTTGACTAATGAAGTGTCCACATTTCTTCAGGATGCCGGATTATGGGAAATTGCAGATTCAAATTTGGTCGAAGTTCATTATTATGTTAAGGACGAAAAAGGTAAACGCAGAGATTTTTGTGCAGCGGGATGGCCGAATGAGAATGGAGGTTGGGAAGTATACGCCAAAAATTTCAAGTCGTGTATCGGACCTAAGGGAATGACATTTTTTGAAGCTTCTAAGCTAAATATTGCCATCTTTCAGGAGTTTACCGACTACCTAAAACATAGAGATCAATTGTATTCACTTTACTCTTCGATTTTAGTACTTAACTCTTCTCAATTTGTTTCTGCCGCCATTAAAAGGGCTAGCAAATATGATAACGTCAAATTTTATTTTGATGGGAAACGGGAAGGTTATAAAGAGACGAAAAAAGAGGTACAAGGCAGCTTGCCTAATTGTATTTTTCTTCCGCTTTAAATCAATCTTTTTAATGACAAATTATATCGACAGAAAAAGTGTCGAAGGGTTGTCCATTGTGGATTTTCTCGGACGGTTGGGATACTTCCCTGTCAAAAAATCTGGCAGGGAGTTTTTTTACCATAGTATGCTCCGGGAAACCGGTAAAAACACGCCCTCCCTAACGGTATGGGACGAAGGAGGGAAATGGATGGATCATGGTGGCGCCAATCATACTGGAATTCATGGTGGCGGGATTGTCCAGCTTGCGATGGCTTTTTGGCCGAAACATTCTTATTTTGAAGTTTTACAAAAGATCCAATATACTTTTGACAAATTTGAAAAGGTCGAAATTCCAGTTTTTGAATCCAATAAGGTTTTCGATATGGGGGCAGACAATATCCTGGAATTTTCACACAGTCAGAAATTGGGTAGAAATTATGTTCTTACCAGGTACCTGCAGGAACGGGGAGTAGATTCTGTAGCCAACGGACTCTTATGGGAAGTTTATTACAATAATAAACTCTATTCCGATCCTACGAAGTTATTTTATGCGATAGGGTGGAAAAATGAAAAAGACAACTGGGAAATTTCTAGTCCAAAGGGATTTAAAGCTTGTATCGGAAATAAAGATATTTCAATTATACAGGGCCAGGTGGATCATCTTTCCGTATTTGAAGGTTTTTTTGATTATTTAAGCTGGCTGAGATTAGCTAAAACTGAGTTTTCACCTACGGTTATCGTACTTAACTCGGTTTCTTTAGTCAAACGTGCTATGGAGCGTATGTGTGAATTCAATAAGATAGATCTTTATCTGGATAATGATGAAGTTGGGAAACAATGTACTTCAACGATAAAAGACTATTACCCTTACGCGAATGACCGAGCAAATGTTTATTCCGGTTATAAGGATTACAACGAAATGTTAATGGACTCATTGAAGAATATACATATCCATAAAAATAGATAACTATCGGTATTTATAAATATTCAGATTTCTATTTATCCAATTATCTAGATGTCTATCTATACAGCTATACCGTATTCAGTTTAAATAACTATGTGGACATATCAATATAGGATAATCTATTCCATTAGATAAATTAATAGATGGATATATTGGAATAGATTATATTTATTACTCGATATGTATATGGCGATATATACAAATAGCTGGATTTTTCCTTATCTGGCTATTCATAAATGGATCTATGTATACGACAGAAATCGGATTATAGTATAACGGAATTTCACGAGTAATAGGGGGCTGCCAAGTTCGGCACTTATTCCGATCATATTTCTAAAACCCTAATTAAAATTTGATCCGCTTAATCCTCTGAAAGGCTTTCGCCTTCGACAAGCCAGCTACATCTTTTCTTGTTTTGTATTGGGCAAGTTGTGTCTTTGTACGTACAGATTGCGCTTTGCTGATCTTGTACCAACAAAAACGAACTTGCCCTGAAACTTATCAGCCTTTTAGGTTGACAAGTATCAGGGAAGGAAAAATGTCGCAACTCCATTTTTCTACTTTCTAAATCTTTGCCCCTTGTTCTGGTGCATTTTTCCTAAATCTAATCCTAAAACTATGTTAAAAAAACACCGCAGCCTATTCACGGGAATAGGTGGCTTTGATCTGGCTGCTTCCTGGATGGGATGGGAAAACTCGATATTCTCACCGGAGGGTTTTCATGCCAGCCGTTTAGCCAGTGGTACCTAAAACAATCGATATATGGGAAGAAACAAATCTTTCAGAACTAAAAGTCTAAAAAATAATAGGGTATGCCGGTTTGAACTGCGCCTGACGGAAAACGAGAAGGCACAGTTCCTAGCCCTTGAAAAATCGCTTGGTATAAACCGGTCAGAAATTGTAAGGAATAGGGTTTTATCTCATCCATCCAGGACATTGGTCGATTCTAAAACCATACTCCAGATGCTCGATACGCTGGGATCGGAGCTGGGAAGATCTGGAAATAATATCAACCAGCTCGCCCGGCACATTAATATATTGAAGCTGCAGGGTAAACTGGAACCCGGCGAGCTATCCCGATTCCCATCCCTCATAGCGGATTATATTAAATATCAGCGGCAGATTGAACAGGAATTCAGAAATCTAATGCGTTTAATCAAAGGGCAGCGATGATTGTTAAAATATTATCCTCCGCTAAAAATTTTGGCGGTGTCCGCTATAATACGGACAAGATCCAGCAGGATAAAGGTGAACTGGTAAAAGCAACTAATTTCGGTGCGCTTGGAGCCATGTCCAACTTGCGTCCATCTGATTATATCAACTATTTGGAACTACAGACCAGTGCGAGCAAAAAAATAAAGAACCCACAATTTCATGTCGCTATTTCATGTAAAGGCCGTAGCCATAGTAAAGAAGAATTAACAGAAATTGCGGAGAAGTGGTTAAAAGGAATGGGATATGAAAAACAGCCCTATTTGCTGATATTTCACAAGGATACTAAAAATAATCATATACACATCGTCTCAACACGTGTCGGCAGGGACGGGAAAAAAATCAGCGATAGCTATGAGAAACTTCGTTCCTATGAAGTCCTTAACCGGGTGATGGGAAACGACGAAAAAATAGAAGCTTCGAAATCCATACAAAAGGCTCTCAAATACTGCTTTTCCACGCGGGCACAGTTTATGATGATTTTGGAAAATCGGGGCTACAGTATTACGCTTGACGCTGGAAAGTACCAGATTTCCAAATTTGGTAAAAATCTTGGTGAAGTATCCCTTGATGTCATTGACAATAAAATTGGGTTGTTTCAGAAAGACCTTGATAGATTATCTCAGATCCGTGCAATTTTTCACCGCTATAAATTAGATCATGATCCGACAGTGAGAACTTTGTATCAGGAAAATCCCGGTGGGGAAAGTACTATTGCAGTTGGTTACAGGTCTGATCTGGCAGAACTGTTTAAATCAAAATTCGGCATTCAGTTCCTTTTTCATGGAAAACCCGGAAAACCTCCTTATGGTTATACGATAATTGACCATGCGGGCAAGAGCATTTATAAAGGTGGTGACTTGATGCCACTTTCAGAATTTATCTCTGCAAATAATAGTGATAAAACGCTAAAACCTGTCAGGTCGGAAGATTCCGAAGGAGATTGTTTTACCTCGCCGGCTAATAAATCATTTAGCGTTGAAAATTCAATTGTCCTAAATGGCATACCGGAAAATGACAGTTTTATGTTACCTGATTTCCAGATCGACATTCGGGATGACATTGATGATGAGGCCATTCATGGTAGAAATCGAAGACGTAAAAGAAAATCCCGTACCAATACACGTTAGCAAAAACATTATTGACCAAACTCGAACATTATGCTTGTACTTATTGGAAACCAGAAAGGAGGCTGCGGTAAAAGTACGCTTGTACTACTGCTCGCCAATTTTTTGGCAATAGAGAAACGTCAGACCCTGACCATTCTTGATATGGATTATCAACAGTCACTCTTTGCAAAATCGCAAAAAGCTAAAATACTGGAAAATGATCCTTTTTATGAAATTGTTCCCGCTGCACTTGAAGATTTCCCATTAATGAAGAAGAGACTGCTAAAATCTCCAAAGGACATTATTTTAATTGACCTTCCTGGGAAAATGGATGATGACGGACTTCTTCCGGTCTTTACTTCCGCCGATCTTATTCTATGCCCATTTGCGTATGACGAATTTTCAGTTGATTCAACAGTGCTCTTTTCAATGGTTGTCAAAAAGCTGAACAGACGGGCAAAGGTTCTTTTTATCCCCAACAGGGTCAAGACAAATGTAAAATACGAAACCAAGGATCAGGTTCAGAAGGTCCTGCAGAATTTTGGAACAGTCCTTTCGGAGATTTCGGACAGGATAGATTTTCAAAGGGTCTCAACAGTACATACCCCCGAGATGATCCGTCCAGTATCTTATCCGGTGCTTTCCCATATATATGACCATTTTCTTAAAAGTGATTGATGCCAATGAATATTAAAACACTAGCAGATGAACTGAGGGAAACCATTCGGAAAGATAATAATGAAGGGACAGGCAAAACAGTCCCTAAAAAGAAACCTGTCCCAAAAAACGCATTAGATCCTATCGTCGAGGAAATACGTGCCCACAGGCTGATCGGAAAAGAAAAGTTACTGATCAGGCTCGACGATAAAACCATATTTCTTCTCAAACAGCTCAAGGTTACCCAAGGAATTGACATGAACAAGATCATTTCCTATTCCCTTCAATACTTCCTCCAAAAACATCCCCAAATTTCAAATCATATCAAAGAAACCCTAAAAAATCTCGAACTATGAACTGGATTCAATTTACACTCTATCTCTCTACGCTTTATCTTGGATACTATGGACTGAACCTCATGTATGATTTTTATCGCAATAATAAGCCGGGTAATGAACCAAAAAACGTCAGAAATGGTGAAATCTCATTTCCCGAAATTCATTCTTCTACGAAGGTGGAGCTGCCAGATGAAGGAATTCCGAATGACAATTTCGAAAATGACGGTGCGATCACAAGTGGCCCAATAGAAAGTTCAGGTGGAGTATCCATAAAAGAATTGTTCTCCATTGCACAAAATGACCTGATCGAATTCACAAAGGCAATTGCTTATTAATCAATAATGAACAAAAAGAAAACGATATGGACGGCAATTTCCGCCTTTTTTTTTGTCCACAACCTTATCGCCCAGCCCGGCCTGTCCGAATTCAGGCAGGTCAGCTCCGAGATCAGGGGCTGGTATTTTAATTTTTCCGACTTCGCCCTGGTCCTTGGGGCTATCTGTGGCCTGATAGGAGGGATTCGGATCTTCTACAACTGGCAGAGCGGAAAAGACCATCATATTGATGCGCAGGTCATGGCCTGGTTCTTTTCCTGTCTGTTTCTTTCCCTATTGAGTGCATCTCTAAAAGCACTCTATGGAATCAGCTAAAACGCCAATCTTTTTTTCCATTCACTTTTTTAATTCCTATTTCTTATGAAAGTAAAAGCAAGCAAGTTACTTGTTTTGTCCGCAATCTGCCTTTTTGCGGAACGTTCCTTCGCCCAAGGAGGAACAGTTGGTATTGACGCCGCCACATCGTCGTTAAATACCTATGTCGATCCCATATCGACATTAATACTGAGTATCGGGGCTGTCGTCGGATTGATAGGAGGAATCAGGGTCTATATCAAATGGAACAGCGGAGACCAGGATATCTCGAAAGAACTGATGTCGTGGGGTGGTTCCTGTCTATTTCTCATTCTGGTCAGTGTGGTCATCAAGGCATTTTTTGGCGTATGATACAGAAAAACTATCAATTTTATAAGGGGCTCCAAAAGCCCCTTATTTACCGAGGTTTTAAAGGGAAATTTATCTATTACGCCGTCATATCCATCATGGGCGGCATGCTCTGCGGAGGTCTTATTGGCGCATTTACCAACATGATACTTGGCTGCTTGGGCATCCTCGTATTCATGACCCTGGGAATGGTGTATACGATCAGTAAGCAGAAAAAGGGGCTATTCGACAAAACCCGTCACAACGGGATTATTATCCATCCTTCCAAAACACTGTTCAGAAATGAAAAAGCAAAGTAAGCATGCCTTTAATCTACCTTTTGCGGGCATTGATGAATTTATGGGCTTCCCGATCCTCTTTGGGGATAAGGGAGACTATTCAATTATCCTTGGTATTACCAATCCGGTCATCCAATATGATGCCGATGAAACCAAGTATTCTGCCTATCACCATGCACTCTCCAGTGTGGTCAAACTTTTGGGAGAAGGACATATAATCCAAAAACAGGATGTATTTATCCGTAAAAATTATAGGCCAGTTAAATCGGAAGTGTTTTTGGAACAAAAATATCAGGAACATTTTAACGGTCGGGAATTTACCGAAATCAGAAGCTACATCACCTTTACCAAACAGGTCAAGAAAGGTGCATTCTATACTTACGATGAGAAGATGCTTTATAAGTTTATAAGAGATCTTGGTAAAGTAATGGAGGTATTGAATGCTGCGGGGCTTCATCCAAGGGTTCTAGGAAAAGCTGAGATCAATCGACTTTTTTATAGGATACTTTCATTTGATTTTGAAGGGACGGATTCAGTATTGGATAATTATCAGTGCCATGACAATCAGATAAATCTGGGGAAGAAATCCATCAGATGCATTAGTCTTATAGATACGGATATTGTTGAACTGCCGGACACTATCAGTGCGTATGCAATACGGAATGAAACAAACGGCTTTATGAATTTTCCCGTTGACAATTTATTTTTTCTGCACAAGGTGCAGGATTATAAGGTCATGATCTATAATCAGGTGATTGAAATTCCTGCTCAGCAGTTTACGATGAATAAATTGGAACTTAAAAGGAAAAGACATTCAAATATGCCCGATCCGGCCAATCAGCTCTATGTTGAAGATATTGATAATTTATTGGCCGATGTTGCAAAAGATAATCAGTTGCTCGTAAATGCACATTTTTCTATTTTGGTCGGCTGCGATTCCGACCTGCTGGAAAGAGCATCGAATTTTATTGAATCCTCCCTATTTCAGCAGGGGATTATTCCCAGCAGAAATGCTTACAACCAGTTCGAATTATTCAGCTCTTCATTACCCGGCAATGCCGTAGAACTACAGGTTTATGACTGGTTTTTGACACCTGCCGATGCGTCACTCTGTTATTTCTTTAAGGAGTCACTGCCCTGCGATGAAAAAACGGATTTTCTGATCCGGTTTACAGACCGGCAGGGGATACCTTTGGCATTTGATCCTGCTGACCTGAGTACCAACCGTATTTCGAACCGTTCGAAATTTGCGCTGGGGCCTAGCGGTACAGGAAAATCTTTCTTCATGAATGCGCTTCTGGAACAGTATTATAGGTATAACATGGATATTGTCATCGTCGATACCGGCGATTCCTATCAGGGGCTCTGTACTTTTCTAGGCGGAACTTACCTGACCTATACTGAGGAAAACCCAATATCCATGAATCCTTTTGCCCTGACTCAGGAAGAGTTTAACCTAGAGAAAAAGGATTTTTTAAAAACCTTGGTAGCGCTGCTCTGGAAGGGAGCTGACGGAAAACTGTCGCAGGTAGAGGATACGCTTTTATCAAACGTTATATCCTCATATTATTATGAATATTTTTACCTCGATCCCGGTCCGCAAAACCCTGGGCGTCCTGACGAATTAAATTTCGACTCTTTTTATGTGTATTCTGTTGACAGGATCAGGGATATAATGGACGAAGAATCCTTAAAGTTTGATCTGGATGAATACAGGTATGTATTGAAGAAATTCTTTACTGGACAGGAATTTGGTACCGTTCTCAACAAAAGCGCTGATTCCTCTCTATTTGAAGAGAGGTTTGTGGTGTTCGAAATCGACAATCTGAAAGAGAACAAGACTCTTTTTCCTATTGTTACGCTGGTCATTATGGATCTATTCCTACAGAAAATGAGACACCGGACTTTCCAGCGTAAAGCCTTGGTAATCGAAGAAGCATGGAAGGCCATTGCAAGCCCCTTAATGGCTGGTTACATAGTTTACCTGTATAAAACGGTAAGAAAATTTTATGGTGAAATCGTGGTCGTTACGCAAGAACTAGGCGATATTTTGGGCAATCCAATAGTCAAGGACAGCATTCTGGCAAATTCGGATACAATATGTTTACTTGACCAGTCTAAATTTCAGTCAAATTATGATGAAATAGCAAAACTGCTATCCATTACCGATGTAGAAAGACGCAAGATCTTTACCATAAATAAATTACAGAATAAAGAAGACAGGTCCCGTTTTAAGGAAGTCTACATCCGAAGGGGGACGGTGGGCGAAGTATATGGCGTGGAAGTATCCTTATTTCAGTATCTCGCATTTACCACCGAAAAACCAGAAAAAAGTGCCGTAAAAATCTATGCGGACCATTTTGGAAATTACAAAGATGGCCTTACCGCATTCGTCAAAGATCTGGAATATTCTGGCAAAGCCCTGAACAATTTTGTTGGGGAAGTTAACAGAAAGGGAATTCAAACTTTAAATCTTATGGCCAATGAATAGACTAATTATGATTTTGCTGATCTTATTGCCAAGCTTGTCGGTGAAAGCACAGATATATACCGATCCGGCAGTAGCAGCGGCAACGGGAGCGCATGCCTCGGTGATGAATAGGCAATTGGATCATGTCAACGATAACCTGACACTGATCCAGCGGGGTCAGCTTGCTGTTACCGGGCAGTTGCAGATCGTCAATGATCTACAGGATAAAATTTATAAAGGACTCTCCGAGGTCTCTTCTGTGGTCAGATCGCTGCTGAGCATAAAAGAGATTGCTGGAATTACCGTCGATATTATTGAGGATGTCGAAAAAGCAATGGTACTTGCAAAGGGGAATCCTGTGCTTTTACTTTTTGCCGAATCCGGTGCAAGGGAATTTAAGAACAGGGCGACAAACCTTGCCACGGAGGTAGGGGCTTTTGTACTCAAAGATGGGAAGGATAATCTGATGGATTCCGGTGAACGGGCAAAATTACTCAACCGGATACAGACGGAAATGACCATTCTCAGAGGTGTAGCTTATGGAATGCACCGCAATATGTATTGGGCAAAACAACGAGGAATTCTCAATTCCTTAAATCCCTATGCAAGGTTTATCAATATAGATAAACAGATCGCGGATGATGTTATCAGAAATTCTAGACTTGTAAAGAAATAATGCAATGAAATGGAGAATTATCTTTTGTTTCTGTATTCTTTGCTTATCCAAAACTGCAAGTTGCCAGCTGAATGTACAGCTTTTGCACCAGCTGGTAGATCACAGCAAGGATGAGTTTGAACGGCAGAAAGGGGCACGTGACCGTCAGGGCGTAAACACGGCAAATGAGCAGGTAAATACTTCAGGCACGACAAAGCTCAAAAAGCGGTATCGGGAGATCCAGAACAGGTTCAGTATCCTGCATACGGCATTACAGGGACTGAGTATGGGAATTGAATCCAGACCGATCATTGAACGGATTATTGCCCATCAGGACAGAATAATAAGTATCGCATCTGACCATCCAGAATTTATTCCACTGGCCTTAAATAGCGAAAAGGAAATCGTAGATAGGTCAGTTCAATTGGGAAGATATATTACCGGCCTGTTTTTGACAATTGGGGAACTCAACCAGATGAAAGCCAGTGATCGCCGTTTGCTTTATGCGCATATACTGACTGAACTTCGACAGATAGAAGGAGTATCCAGGGCACTGGCATCTGCCCTTTATTACTCCACAAAGATGAAAATACTGGATGGTCTAAATCCCTTTAGCGATTATATAAACACCGACAGAAGAATTGTAGAAAATATATTAAGACAATTAGAAAAGAAACCATGAAGTATTATCTCATAACACTGATTATTTTCTGTTTTGATTTTTTGTATGGGCAAAGTTATGTGACAATAATTTCAGATACCAAACATCTGGCAATCGTAAATGAAAACGGTGCGGTCAGGCTGGCTTCCGAATCGGCGCATAACAGTATGCTAAAGCAGATCAATCAAAATGTTGAAGACATCAATCTCAATCTGTCTTCCTTGGTAATCGTTCAGCAGGTGATCCATAGGTCCCTATCGGAGGTAAACAATGCTTTGAAGTCCGGTAAATCCGTGTTACAGGTTTCTTCTTTGATCGCTGAAATTATTAAACAGTCCAATAGCCTTATCGAGATTTCAAAAGAAGAACCCTGGCTGTTTTTAGTAGCGGAAGGAACAGCTAGGCAACTAAAAGAAAGGGGGATAAATCTTGCTACGAAAGTTTCTGATTTTGTTCTCAAGGAAGGCAAGAATGTCTTAATGGATTATGAAAAACGGGATTTTCTTTTGCGGAAGATCATCATCGAACTAAAGGTGATGCGCGGGCTTCTTTTCAGTATGGAACGTTCGGTTTATTGGGCAAAAATAAATGGATTATTAAAAACGGTGAATCCTTTTAAAAATTTTGTCAATAAGGACATCCAAAAAGCAAACGAGATATTAAGGAATTATGAAGCTGTAAAGCATTGAATTATGTGGAGAATATTAACTGTCGTTATTATACTGCTTGGATCTAAACCTGTCATTGGCCAGCGGATCAAGCGCCAAACCGATAAACATATTATCAATCAGCAGGAGCGTATGGTACATAAACAATGGGACCGAAAGAAATTTACCCCGACCTCTGGCTTTCTTGGACTGAATTATCAGTATTGGCTCACATGGGGCCTTCATCCCAATTATCCCAAGCTGGACAGGCGTCCCCTCTCAGGTTCCGGGCCGCAGACCATGCGGATGGGGCTGGTGATTGCCATGCAGCAGACCAATGATTCCTATAAAAAGCAGTCCGATACCCTCCGAAATATAGCTATAAGGGAACTCACCCACTATTCAGGGCTTTTGAGTTCCGCAGATCCACTATGGATGCTATACTATAAACATGAGTTCGCCCCCCTAGAAAAGGATGAATCCCTAATCCTTCAAGGGCTCAGTTCAGAGGTAAAAGAATATCTGATAAATAAAGGTACTTATGAATGGTATACCAGTGAAAAATCGGGCCTCATAGAACGTCTGGAAATCCTTAAAACAACAGATCTTGAAAGGGGCAGCAGGATTATGGGCTATCATCGCCTATTGTCGGAATATAGGGTTCTTGAATCGGGGTGGGAATCCAAGAAAAGCAATGCCCTGAAATTTCTATCCCTATCAAGTGACCTGTCTTCCATTAAGGAGATAGATCCGGTCATGCCGTTCCCACATACTGGAAAATCTGATATTGAAATTGCGGACAAAATCCTAAATAAGAGCAGATGATAAATTAATTTTTTATGACATACACATTTTTTTTACAGGCATCTCCAGTGGGGGTGCCTGATTCATTTAAGGATACTTTCACTTTCCTGCAGGGAAATGGGGTATACGAGGAAGGGGTAATGCACTTCCTGAAAGGGATGAAAGATACGATATGGACCCATTACGATACTTTTATTACGGACGCACAGGCGCTAGCTGCAATTTTTATGCTCATATTTTTTGCCATTAAGAGCTATGAAATGATGTCCGGCGATAAAAAAATGGAGATTATGCCCCTGCTCAGGCCATTTGGACTGGTTATGGTCATTATCTGGTGGGGAGCTTTCACAAGGGTGATCGCTTATCCTACGGATATTGTCGCTGCCAAAACGGAAAGCCTCTTTGATAGCGGACAGACCGAAGTCAATAGCCTTCGGCTACAACGTGCAAAACTCATGTATGACATAGCCAATTCCCTGACCCAGATCCAGGCGGAAACCGAAGTTGCAAAAAATGAGGCGGATACCTGGTACGGAAAAGCGTGGGATGCGGTCACCTCAACCGTGAAAGATGGGTTTACTTCCGTCTGGAACAATGTCGTGGAGCTAAGAAACAGGATGCAGATCAATTTGCAGCTATGGATGACCTATACACTGGAAACCTTGGCAGTCTGGGTACTTCGGATCTGTGTTTATATCATATTCATGATCCAGATACTCTATTCGACCATTCTGATCATTTTAGGCCCATTCTCCGTCGCGGTAAGTATTCTTCCCGCTTTCAGGGATTCCTTCGGAACCTGGATCGCGCGGTTCGTGTCGGTCAATCTCTACTCTGGGATTGCTTATCTGGTAATGCATATAGCTAGTCTTTTTCAGCAGTATGCCTTGGAAGCCGAAATCACCCGTTATCAGGAGTTATTATCGACTTCCGGCGATAGGCTCGAAAAACTTGGCTGGCTTGCCGGAAATGGAATAATGTCATTTGGGATCGTCATAGTAACCTTCCTGATCGGCGGGCTTACCATGCTCACGGTTCCAAGTATCAGTACTTGGATCGTCTCCACTTCTGGAATTACGTCTGCCGCAGGTACAATGGGCCGTGGAGCATCCGGTATGGCAAGAACAGCTCGGAGAGTTATCGCTAAATTCTAACCTTAAACAAAGTCTATGATTATTAAAAATATAGAATCAAAGATTCGTCTGGCAACCCTTATTGCTGTCGGGAGTTTTATAACGGCCTTACTGCTGGTGTCCATAGTTTCTTTCTTTGCCTTTAAACAGGTGGAAAGTGCGAGAAAGTCAGTATATGTACTGGATATAAATAATGTGCCATTGGCCGCGCAGCAGACCAGTGTTGAAATGAACCGTTCAGCCGAGTACCGAACGCATATAAATTTATTCCATAGTCTTTTTTTTACGCTGACACCGGACGAGAAGTTTATCGAATACCAGATGAAGCGGGCGATGTATCTGATTGATGAATCAGGTGCTTTACAATACAATAACCTCCGTGAGAAAGGATTTTTTAATTCCATCTTGTCTTCCAGTGCGGTACTTACGGTCCAGACGGATTCAATCCACCTTGAAGGAAACTATTTTCGCTTTTATGGTAAACAGACCATAGACCGACGGAGCTCAACCGTCGTTCGTAGCCTCATTACAGAAGGATATTTAAGGGATCTTAAAATAAGGACAGACAACAACGCGCATGCTGTTCTGATAACAAGATGGAAAACATTGGAAAATAAAGACCTCAGTTATGTTCAGAAAAATAACCTCTAATAAATCCGAAAGTAGTGTCTGGAAAGAGATCGGCAATGAATTTTCCAGGTATACAGTCCATCTTAGAAGATGTGTAAGGTCAAAATTGAGCACATATCCCAAACAGGTTTTCATGTTCATGGTGTCATGTATCCTGATTTCAATCTGCTGTTTTTTTATGTTGCCAAGGCAAAAGGAAGTAAAAATGGTGAAAAATCCGAAACTATCGGCGCCTATCGCGGATGGAGTAGGAAATATATTTGGTTCAATCTCCGATCTAAAAGAAGTACTTGAACTTCAGGCTGTCCTAGAAGGGCTTTCAAAAAAGGAAAACCTGGATAAACAGGATAGTATGATCCTTATCCAGATAAAGGATAGTCTTTTGTCGCTGGAAAACCATAATGCGAAGGATTCGATATCCAAAGATTGATCCAGCATTTTATTTCCTAAACCCGCTTAGTATTTCTCAATTCTAAATCAATTTATATTATGAAATTAGACCTAAAAAGGCCCAAATATATCATACCGATTATCGCCCTGCCTTTTATCTGTATTTTCTTTTACGTTTACCAA
Source organism: Sphingobacterium sp. UBA7038 (assembly GCF_002494055.1). NCBI lineage: Bacteria > Pseudomonadati > Bacteroidota > Sphingobacteriia > Sphingobacteriales > Sphingobacteriaceae > Sphingobacterium > Sphingobacterium sp. UBA7038. Next base: position 355,205 of record NZ_DLAV01000011.1, on the reverse strand, counting down.
TCCACATTTTCAAAAGAGAGTGCTGTAAAAGATAATGGGCCTCAGCTAAAAGAACATATTTCGGAAGTCTCCCCAGAGGTGAAAAATAAAGCTTTAACCGATAAGCTTAATGCTTACCGGGAAATGTACCGTCGAGGGGACGGCTATACCGCGGTGAATCAATTGCAGGAAGACAAAGTAGATGGATTCCGTTTTGATGAAATGTACAATGATAAGGAAAAACGCAAGTTAGATTCCATTAGGGATAAGCTAAAACAGGAATCACTAATTTCAGTTGATGCACCAAAGGCTGTGCATGGAAATGAAGACCTTGATCGTGTACTGGGTTCCCTTGTCCCTAAATCCAATCCAGAATCCAGAAAAGAACCAAAAAGGAAAGAAGAAGATCCGATGCTCCTGTTCCGCCGGCAGATGGAATTTGCCGATAGTCTAGCAAAGGTGAATGATCCGGAAGAAAGAGCAGCTAGAGCGGAGAGACAGCGGATTGAAATGGCGAAAAAAGCAGAAGCGGAAATGCCATTGCTGAAAGTCAGAAAGGCCGACGATACACAGTCCGTTTTCAATACGGTAAGAGACAATCCGAACGATTCTTTTATTCAGGCCATGATTGATGAAAATATCACCGGATATGTGGATTCCAGGTTGCGGATCAGGCTCATGGATGATTTATTGGTAGGAAGCAATCTGATCCACAAAGGCACCTATTTATACGCAAAAATAAGTGGATTTACCGGCCAACGTGTCCTTTTGAGCATTACTTCAATTATGCAGGGAGGTAAGATCCTGCCCGTAAAACTTGATCTGTATGATAATGATGGTCTCCAGGGCCTTTATGTGCCCGCATCCGCTTTCAGGGAATTCAGCAAAGAGCTTGGCGCAAATTCTTCTCAGGGAATTTCAATACAGGGGGGAGAAAACCAGAACCAGGTCATTATGGGCGTGATTCAAAGGATGTTTCAGTCGACTACTACAGCAGTTTCCAGGTATATCAGAAAAAACAGGGCGAAAATCAAATATAATACGCTGGTCTATCTGATAGACCCACAAGCACTTCGTGAAAATCAAAAACAATACAAATAATCATTCATCATTTTCAATTATGAGAAATCTATTTCTGTTTTTATCGGCGATATTTCTGCTCGCCGCAACCCCGACAATGGCACAGTCAGGTGGAGACCATTTACTTAGCGACCTTAAATCTATCAGGATTTCCAAGGGAAATACAGTTCACATCCTTTCACCGGAACCGATCAAATATGTGGATATATCTTCCAAAAGAGTAGTGGCAGATTTGCCTATAGATAATTTGCTCCGGCTCAAGATTGTTCCAGACAGCATGAATCTAGATGATTCAGGGACAGAACTCGGCAGCATTACAGTGGTCGGAGAAAATTTCATGACACAGTTCCGGGCCTTGAAAACTGGTCAGGATATTGAAGCACAGTCGCCCGTTCTTTATGAAATAAATCCTTTATCTACTGTCCCGCTTGAGCCTTCGGAAAACAACCTAAGCAGGAGCCAGATGAGATCGTTGTCCTATACTCTTATAACTCAATCCGGTAACCGCCCAAAGAGGAAGGAAGAGAAGTTTGGAATAGGGATCTATCTGAATGGTATCAGAACGATCGGTGATTTCATTTTTCTGGATCTTTCATTTGTCAATAAAACGAACCTTTCATTTAGGCCAGATCAGCTACGTTTTTTTGTGGAAGACAAAAGAATCACCAAGGCGACAAATGTTCAGTCTGTTGAGATAGAGCCAATCTGGCAATTTCAACCATTCGATCTTTTGAAGAAAAAGAACCGAAATATATATGTACTTAAAAAAGTAACATTTCCGGGCAGTAAAATATTGCGGGTAAGTCTCACTGAAAAACAGTTGTCGGGCAGGGCAATTGACCTGAAAATCAAATACCAGGATATCCTGAATGCAGATTCTCTATAATCAATAAAAAAATGGAAGAAACAAAAGAGCAACAGGGCCTTTATAGATTCTTCCAGTTCGCCATTTATCTTTCCATTTTTCTGGAGTTCTATCTCTTTCTTTATGTTGAGAAATCCCTTGAATATGGGATTCTAAACAAAACAAATTTACTTTTTGCAACCAAGCTGGCAAGGATGCCTTTTTATTCGGGACTGCTGGACAGTAAGCTATTTACTGTTTTTTTGGTCATACTGGTTTCTATCGGTACCCTGAGTAAAAAGAAGAAAGATCTAAATCCCAAGAACCATATTGTTTATCCCCTCACGCTTGGATTTTTAATAATTGCGCTCGCGGTATGGCTGCACGGTCAAAAAGGGAAACCGGTTCTATACGGGCTGAATTATTATGATCTTGGTTATGTATTTAGTTCTTTTCTGGGGATTGTCCTGATCCATGTTGCATTAGACAACATTTCAAAGATTATCAGCTCTAGATTAGGGAAAGATAAATGGAATATCGAGGAAGAATCCTTTATGCAGCCCACCCAGGCGAAAATTACGCCTTATTCTGTCAATATCCCTATGTTGTTTTATTATAAGGGAAGGGTTAATCAAGGCTATATTCCACTGGAAAACTTATTTAGGGGCTGTTTGGTCTGCGGAGTTCCGGGAAGCGGAAAAAGCTTTGGGGTCATTATGCCTATTCTGCGTCAAATGATAGCGAATTCTTTTACCATGTGTATATATGATCTAAAGTACCCTGATCTTGGAAAGATTGCTTACTATCATTACCTGCTGGCAAAACAGGAAAGAAAAATGCTGGATTATGAATTCCATGTCATTAACCTGAATGACCCATCCAGAAGCCGCCGGGCAAATCCATTTAAACCGGAATATTTGCAGACCCTCGCTGATGCAAACGAAACTGCCGAAGCATTGGTAGAGGCTCTAAAAAAGGGTGATAAGAGTGGAGGAAGCGACCAGTTTTTTACCCAATCTGCCGTTAATTTTTTAACAGCTTGTATCTACTTCTTTAGCAAGTATGAAAATGGACGTTATTCCACTTTGCCGCATGTTCTGGCATTTCTAAACCTATCCTATGAAGATATTTTTGACTCACTTTTTAGCAATGAAGAGCTTAATTCGCTTCTTTCTCCATTTCAGACAGCTTATAAAGCACGTGCATTTGAACAGCTGGAGGGGCAGGTTGGCACATTAAAGATCTTTATCAGCAGGCTGGCGACAAAAGAAACGTTCTGGATTTTTGGCGGAGATGACTTTGAACTTCAGGTCAGTAATCCCAAACATCCCGGAATACTGATCTTGGCTAATGATCCCGCTACCCAGAGCATCAATTCCGCATGTTTATCGGTTGTCGTCAACCGTGTAACAAAGCTGGTAAATTCCAAAGGAAACCTTCCTGTTGGAATAGTCGTTGATGAGGCTCCGAGTTTATATTTATACCGTATAGAACAGGTCCTTAGTCAGGCTCGAAGTAATCTTGTTGCGACGGTTTTGGGTATCCAGAGTTTACAGCAATTTCAGCAACAGTATGGTAAAGAAACTTCCGCAACGATTACTTCGGTAGTGGGAAATGTTCTATCAGGAAGCGTACAGAACAAAGATACGCTTGAGTGGTTGGAAAGGATCTTTGGAAAAGTAAAACAGCAGAGCGAAAGCCTTAGTATCGACAGGAATAAAACTTCTATCTCCCTGTCAGAAAAACTCGAACCCCTTATCCCCGCAGGTAAAATCGCAGCACTGCCTGCTGGTCAGATGGTAGGACTTATCGCTTCTGATGCCGTAGAGAAATTTACCGGAAAATTCAGGACCTCAGCCGTTAACTGCCGGATAAATATTGATGTTGGAGCGATAAAACAGGAAGAGCAGCATTATAGAGAATTGCCCATATTCTATGATTTTGGAGAGAAAAAAGAACAGATACTGCTGGCAAATTTCAAAAAGATCAAAGAGGAAGTTAATTCAGTTGTTGAAGCAGTTACCGGATTTCGTTATACCGAGCCTACCGAAAAAGAATCCTTAGCGGATAAGTCCAAAAATTCATCGGAATAATTTTCAGAACACTGATTTAATTTCATTATGTATAATATTCGTTGCCCCGTTTATCCTGTTTATTGTAGTCCAATAATCTGGGTATTTCTATTGCTTTTTATTTCCTTAAATACCGTTGGGCAATCCCTAGATTTTAGTCTCCCTCTTGAAAAAATGCGGGTAACGTCTCCTTACGGTTATAGGGTACATCCGATAAAATTAAAACCTATTCATCACAACGGTGTAGATCTTGCCGCCAGGGATTCACCCATCTTTAATATAATTTTAGGGAATGTGGTGAATGCCGGGGAAAGTCCTACGCTGGGTAAATTTCTGGTAATAGAATCAGGTGATGAAATTCAGGTTATATACGGACATCTATCTCGACTATTGGTCCAAAAAGGCGAATGTTTACCGCCTGGACATCTACTTGGTGTAAGCGGTAGAACAGGTCTGGCGACCGGAGAGCATCTCCATCTCTCAGTCAAAATCCGGGGTCAATTTATTGACCCCATTCTTTTTCTTAAAAAACTCAATGAGTTCAGCTTAAATCCTTTAAACGAACAAAAAAATGAATAAATCTTTTGAAAGCCTTAATGAGAAACTTAGAATTCTGAAAGAAGGCGAGGATATTGGGTTAACGCCCGAAGAGGCAGTGATATACGGTATATCTTATGGTGACGAATTTCCTTTCGAGGAGGAAAATAACGAGGAAGGAGAGGAGGATGAACAATAAGGTAAAATCACTGCACGAACAGGTTGCCGCCGCCCTTATCGAAAAATTAGAGAAAGGAACAGCTCCCTGGCAGAAACCTTGGAATTCTGCGTCAACCGATTTTAATCTGCCTTATAACGCAATTACCGGAAATAGATATAAAGGAATCAATATCTTTTCACTGCTGAATTCAGGCAGGGAAGACCCCCGATGGCTGACTTTCAAGCAAGCGGATTCCAAAGGCTGGCAAATAAACAAGGGTGAAAAGGGAACGCTGGTTCAATTTGTCAAAACCCATGATCTTATCCCAAAATTAGATGAAAACGGGAAAAAAGTCCTTGATGAAAATGGTAAAAACATAAAAGTACGGACGCCTTTGGAACGTGCCATTGTCACAGCGGCTTGGGTCTTTAACGCTGAACAGGTCAGTGGAATTCCGAAATTAGCATTAAAACCCCAATTGAAATCTGATTGGGACCCAATAGTCCGTGCGGAAGATCTGGTTCTCCTTTCCGGTGCGGTTGTCAATCACAGAAAAGGTGATGAGGCGTATTATAGTCTCCGGTCTGATAGTATAACGATGCCGTTAAAAGAACAATTTGCCACTCCTGACCGCTATTATGCTACCCTTCTTCATGAGCTTGGGCACTGGACTGGACATCAGGACAGGCTCAACAGGTCCCTAATTAACAGGTTTGGAAGTGAAGGCTATGCAAGGGAAGAATTAAGGGCGGAGATTGCCTCTATGCTGATCGGTGATGAGTTTAAGATCGGTCATGATCCAGGCCAGCATGCTGCTTATGTAAAAGGGTGGATCGAAATGTTAAAAAATAATCCTTATGAAATCCATGCAGCGGCAACGGATGCGGAAAGGATATTTTCTTATCTACTGGAATTTGAACGTAAACGTGAACTTAACCAGCAAACCACTAATAAAAGCTCCCGAAAAAATGAAGCCAATCTCTTTATTGGCGATATCATTCCGTACAAGGATTCGATTTATAAAGTAAGCAGTCAACTGAAAAGAGGAAGATTTCAGATGGAAGTAGAGGACACCGGAAAGAAATTTGTACTCTCAAAAAATGACAGGCTCTACCAATCGTTGCTAGATATCAAAAACGGCAATGATAAAAAGACTCCAGCAATTTCTAATAGTAACGAAGAAGTCCAAAAAGCTTCTTATGGTTTAAAACGTTAATCCTATCACTCGATAATAATATGAATCAATTTAAAGACAACGAACTTCCCCTTGGTGAACTTGAAAAATTGGGACTCTATATTCAGGGACGGATACTTCTCTCCAGGGAGAATATCAATGCACTTCTTACAGGTAGAAGAACCGAAATGACAAATTTTAAGGACCTTAAGTTTGATGGGCTTTCTATTCCCGAACTCGATGCGAAACTATCTTTAAAGAAAAATGACGACGGAAGTGTGAGCCTGAATGTGCATCCAATATATAAGGTGGCTAAAGCACATGAGCTTCTGGATGAAAACGAAAGCCAGAAACTTCAAAATGGTGAGATTGACAATATTGCCAAGGAGCAAGAAGTACAAAAGGGTAAGGTCAGGAAAATAATCATCGAATACGATGAACAGACCAAAGAGTTTATTTCCTATGATCCTGAAAAAGTAAATGTTCCATTAGCTGTAAACTCAGAGACGCTTACCGAAGAGCAAAAGAAAAAATTTAAAAATGGACAGATTGTGGAATTATCTGATGGTACCAGGTTTCAGCATACAGCGCTTAACCCTCAGGGATTAAAATCGGATAATAAAAGACTAGCACTTTCGATCCTGTTTGATGCCGGCATCTCGTACCTTGTATATAGAGGGATTCAGACCCTGAAAAACCGTGCTGCCAAATTCCAATCCGAAGGTTATTCTAATGGATATAATCAGGCCATTGCTGATATGAAACAAAAAGGAAATGTAGCGGATTCTAATGTTACCATTCAGCAGTTAATAAATAAGCATATCCCAAATCAAGAATCTAGAGGATATGGACGCTCATCGTCCCGCTAATGAATGTAGATAATTTGGATCAGGATGTGATCCGATTCTTTGAACCCTTTTTTGAAAGATCTCCTGCCGGTTTTGAGTTCAGCTATAGATATTTTTCAGATCAGCAAAAGGAAGTTTGGACTAACAACGTGTGTGTTAAAGAGGTAGCTAGTGGTCTCTGGAAGGCTTGTAATCATTTTCCCCCTTCGGTAACTGATTTATTTATAGCTTCAGCTTGTCGAGATATTTTATGTTTTACACATTTTTTTCCACAATATGTTGATAACTCGTTGTCTGTTGCCTTTGCTTCGATAGGCTATCTTCCATGCAAAGAGTATATTAGGGAGCTCATTTATGAGTTCCCTAATTCCAAAATCCATCTATTAGCTGAAAATAGTTTGATTGGGAAAATCTTTGACTGCAAGATTGCTCTTTGGATCCGTAGGATTGACTCAAAATTTAGGATCAATGATGATCTGATAGAAATAGAATTTGGCTCGCAAAGTCTTGTTTTACCTATTGAGAAGTTTTCTCTAAACTACTTTGAGGTGATTTCTGGTAAACGGTTCGCCATCCGAACTCATAAACCGGTTAGAGGATTCCTGAATTTCCATCATTTATTTACTTCTTTATAGTATTTAGTGCCAATAAGGTTGATTGTTATCCGTCTAGAACTTGTGGATTTATCCACCTTAGAATTATATTTTATGAATATTGAACTTAAAAATATTAAACATGCTGGTTATGCCAAAAATGCTGGACATGGTGGTTCAACTGACTATTATCATAAAGATGCAAAAGGAAAAGAACTCATAAGGGATGCGGAAGACTATACAAAGTCTTTTAAGAAACTAGATGATCCTTTTATCAATATGGCCTTAGAAGAGAAAATAGATGATCTACTTTACGATCATTTACAGAAAAAGGAACTAGAAAAATTCAATAAGAAACTGGCAAAAATAACCGAAAATGGAATCGCTTATGGTATTCCGAATGATTCGTATTCTTATTTTACTTTCAATCACTCGATGGAAAAATTCCTAAATAATATTAAAGGGATCGAACATATCAAGAATTTGATAAGGGATAAAATTATTCCAAAGCTGGGGTCCGATAAAATTATTTTAAATACAAATATTCCTGAAAAACTCCTTTTGGAATCTGGTCTCAAAAAAGGCCAGTATGCCCAACCTAAAAACAATATTGTAACTCAAGCCAATTTGGATTTACAAAATGAAGAAATTAAAAGAGGTAGGTAGTATGTAAATACTGGAAAGACTTTCCCTCTATTTTTTATTCACCAAGCTAATTAGCTAGCTTCACCTTTCACAATGAAAATTGGAAGCGAAGAAACTGATAAAGCGTCTCTCCTGCATAGAAAATTTGCTTTATTTTGCTAGGTAGTCACACTTAGTCTCGAAATTGGGTCAAAAAAGATTAGAATTCGAATCTAGTATTGTAATGAAATCAGATTCCCTTGACTACCGAATAGGGTGATAGCAAAAAGTAGATAGAGAGAATTATACTAAAGCGTATACGAAAAATCGGTGCTAATTATTTTTAAAGGTTCAAGAGTATCCCCGGAGCATACTCTAAACCCATTTCTAGCAAATGCGGCAATAAAAATAGGGCACTGCCCAAATTCTGCTTGCTCAATTTAAAAGTTTCTGGAATAGGAAGCTTATTTAAAAATACACATTTGAAATTAAGGTAATTCAAATGTGTATTTCCAAGTTTTTTTAATTCCTGTTGCAGTTTTAGGTAAATACGTGTTGCTATATGGAAAGATAATATTCAGAGACTTTTTATTAAAATTCCATAAATAATATAGAGCAATACCTAAAGTTTGAGGCTTAGTTGAAAGAGGGCTTAAATAAATATTTGTATGATTTGGATTTTCCTTAATTATCTCACTGATGGTTTGAGCGGTTACGAAGGGATCGAAAGCTGGAGCGAACTTATCAATACGATGTCCAATAGATTCCTTAGCCTGATGAATTTTAAGAATGCTCTCCTGATACATATCCGGTTGAAGAGAGGGAAATCCCAGAATATAATATTTCTTTTTAATCTTTGATTTCTCTTGAGAAACTTTTGCAATCAATTTATCATCGTACCCAGCAGCAATTATAAGTAAATCATTATCAATATTAGCATGATTTACGGCTGCGCTACAACCTTCAATAATTTTTACTTCATCAATAAACCCAGAAAATGTAGTCTCTTCTGCATTTTTGTAATGATGAGGTTCAGAATAAAGAAAATCTATTTTCTTTATGCCAAGCCTATACAAATAGGTAATAAAAAATATCAAATGTGGACGTATGAATCCAGTAATATCAATACAAATTTTAGAATTATCAAGAAGTGTTAATTGCGAAAACAAATCAATAAAGCACTCATCTTCTTTAAAAGATACACAAGTGTATAAATCATTTATCTTTAATGTACCATGTTTGTAATGAGGGAAATCAATCCATACTTTTTTATGGGATTTAACTTTGTCAAATAGAACTTTAGTTCTTTCGCAGTCATCATAAGCAGAAAAAAAGAAGTCGTACTCTTCTAAAGTATTGATATTGCCATTTTCATAACTAGTTTTATAAAATATCGTATAATCTACCATACGTTTGATTAAAAGAGAGTTTGAGTATCCTGAGATTTAATTTTTAAAAATTCAGGCGCGTTTAATTGATTTTTACGAAGCTTATACAATTTTTGAAATCGACTATTTTGATCATGATTAAGTATTGCTTCCGCAATTTCGTTGTTTAGGGATATACTCCCCCTAACGACAGTAGGAAGATTCCACAACGGGGCTAATATTTTATTAAGTTGAAATAGTCGTTCTTTTCGTCCAGTATTCCTGTCATATCGTCCTTCTTCATCTTCGATTAATACTGAATGCATCTTCAGCAAGTCAAGGCATTTTAACGCTTTTCCAGATAATTCATCAGCCTTGACGTAGAAACATGAAACTGTTGTCTCAACTGGCTTGTCACAAAATCTTTCCTGTATAAAATAGTCAGTTAAATTCTTCAAAGAACTGTACATTTCTTTACCTTGTTCGCCAACTACTTCTATATCTTCATAAAACCACTTTGCAGTATCATAAACCGCTAGGTATTGAGCATCTAAACTTATTCTTCCACCGTCTTCAAGTGGTCTTTCACCACGAATTCTGGAATTTTCGATTGCTTTTTTTAATATTAAAATAAAATGTCTTACGTTGCCTTGTGAAAGCTCTATAAACTTATCAATACCCGAATATTCTGTGTTTTTAATATTATTTTCCTTTGCAAGTTGTGCTATGAAATCCTTTTTTCTTTTATCTTTTATTTCATCGAAAGCGCTCTCCTTATTCCTTCTAAATTTTATGAACTCTTTATTGATCTCTTGCAAATACTTCTTTATACTGTCTCCTGGCTTTGCCTTATTCCAAAGCTTATAGAAATAAAATAACTTATACTTTTGATACAGTGGATTATCTTCTGTACTTTCCGTAATTGAATTCACTATATCTTCAATTTGTTTCGGATTACGTATCTCTAGAGCATAATTAGATTTAATAGCAGAATTTAATTTCTTTCTAAATTCACGAAGATGTTCATATTCCTTCTTTGTATTTTTTTCTTTGATTTCGTTTAAAATCTTATTTTCATCATACTTTTCAAATTTTTCATGAAATTTTCTACTAATTTCAATTGTTGGCTCTTCTAACTTCCTGTTTTTATAATATTTGACTAACCTATCTGTACAAAGCTTTTCTGCGAAGTCTTTGTATAAGTCTTCATTATTTCTTATTAACGTATCTAAGTTCACATCCTGAAATTCCGATCCAGACTTCATTTCTTGTCCTGATTTCGTTTCTCTTGTTGTAAAACCATATTTTCTAGCTCCAATCCAAAAGGTGACAGGATTTTTTTTATCCCATACCAATGTGTTGATAAAGCGTTTTTGCCATTCGAAGAGCTTTTCATATTCATCAAAAATATAGATGAATTTTACTCCCTCGAACGAACCATGATTTTCACTGATAATTTTAGGAATTCCAAACAAGAGATCACCTGGGGAGAATAAAATACTCACCTCTTCATAATCAAGTTTCCTTGTAAAAGCAGCATTCAATACCTGAAAATCAATTTTCCGTCTAAGGACGCTAATAAAGTCAACTAGACTGTCAAAATTATGACAAGAAGATAGCTCTTCCGTATTGCTGAATATTGAAATAATCTTGTTAACAAGTGTTTTTTCGACCTTGCTAGTTAAGCCTAATTCAGACATAACGTCTTTGATGCATGTAAGTAAATTATCGCAGATATACAATTCAAAATAGTATTCAAAAATTGAACACCATTGATTGTCATCTATACCTTTACCATTAAATCGACTAGAATTTAAACCATGAAACACTGAGTAAAGACCTAAATATTTTTCGGAATTGAGTAGTGAATGAATATCAACATTTCTTATTTTTTGCAATGGATAAGAAAAATAGCGAAGAATATGGGTTTTTCCACAACCCTTTCCTCCAATTATATACTTTGGTAAAAATTCGCTTGGATTTAGAATGGAATTTATGGATATATTATCCTTTGTGTTAAAATTAACCCAATATTCGTTAATCTCAACATCTGAAAATTCTGTTGCCTTAGTTACGCTAAAAGGATTATCAAGTTCTCCAATCATTTCTAATAGATTTTATAGTACCTTTTGAATATTGGTTTCCAGTTATTTGCATCACTCCAAAATATAGGTAAAGAATTATCTGGCGTATTGTGAAATAAGCTAAAAAGTAGTTGGCAATCGCCATAGCCTAAAGACGGATTAAAAAGTGGAACTCCATACTTTTCAGCTGTTGCTTTAGAAAAAGCTTTTTCAATGTCGTTATCTACATTGGTCTTAAAGTATCTGGAATCTGCTGAAAAAGCTTTAAAGGAATTATCTAAAGTAAATACTGCATCAACATTATCGAAAGCTTTAACTTTTCTTACTTCAGCAAGACCATTGGCTGTGGCGAATAGCATCAGATATTTAATTTCAATATCCGGATTCTCAAATTTAATATTTTCGGCTATGGGTTTTAAATAAGATGTAGCTTGCTGACCACTACCACAAAAATCATCGATGAAAATATATCGTTTAACATCCTTAATTTTAATTTCGCTCTTTAGATAAGATCTTTTATTTCCGTCCTTATCTAAATCTTCCACCTTAAATGTTTCAAAAATATCACTTGTATTTATGAAGTGTTTTTTTGATAGCTTACATTCCTGCCTAAAATAATATAAAAGATGAACACCGCTTTCTGATGGATTTCCAACACCAAGAAATTTTGTTACAGCGAGTTCCTTTTGAAATTCCGCACTCAGAAATGAGCAATCAGTTGAGTCAGCATTTGCTTTCCTTATAGCAGATATAATCGGGTATTTATATAAATCTCTATACAGCGCTGTAAGGAGTTCTCTTAATTCTACATTACCAAAATACATAAATTTGGATAGTAAATAAAGCATATTTAACTGCTCTTTCTCAGAAAGAACTGCATTTGAACCAGAAAAATTATTCAACCAATCTATGTGAATATTATCTTTAAATTTATCCTGCCAGATAGTTTGATAATAAGCATGAACTTTTTCTAGTAATCGATCTTTTATAGGCAGCGTATTAATTTTCATCCGCTGGCTTTTTAAATATTAGTACCCATTCTCTTGAAATTATATCGGCTGTTTTATTTCGCTTGGTCATTAAGCCATAAGATTTTATATCATCAATTAACTTTAAGACAAGCTTTAAGCCCTTACTTTGAATAAATTCTGATAAATATTCTTGTGTATTAAATTCATAATTACAGACCTTGTTATTGCCAACAATTAAAATAAAATATCCATTCGGTTTTAATACTCTGATACTTTCAATGATAGCACTTTGCATTTCGACGATATAATTTGAAATTATTTGAGCACGTGTTGGATTTATTAGTGAAACATCCGAGATAAGAGAATCACAAGACTGAATATTTGTTTTTTTAATCGCTCTTTCTAATTTTGAATAATTTTCTCGTCCAATGTTTAATTGATCATAATGTTTGAGCTCATTAGCATTTGCGAAACCTAACCAGCCTAAACTCAAACTAGAAGATCGAATATATTTCTGCGCTCCTGCATATGGTGGTGAGGTTATTATTAAATCTACAGAATGATCTACTAAGTTACTATCACTATCCAAAGAAACTGTGAGATTTCGTGCATCCTTAGAAATAATATTGGAAGTAACAGGTGTGACCCGCTCTTCATATATTTTTCCTAATTCCTGAAACCTATTAATGTTTTCCCTTGCAATAGCTTCAAATTTTGAAAATACATCAATATCTTCAAGCTCAGCTAGGCGTTTCTCAACCTTTTTAAAATTTGCAGTACCTTCTACATATCGTTTAGCATTCAAGCGTACAGGAACACTTACACGAGGATCAGCATAGCTTACTTTTTTTATCAGATTTGAAAAACAAACTAAAAAAAAGTCTTGGTAATCATTGTCCTCGATTGTGTGGATCTTATTTCTCAACAAAAGTAAAGCCTTTTTGTTTTGCGCATTAAACCAATAATCTATGTTTACTACATCAGGAAAGCTATTTTCAAATTGGCGATCGTCTTCTTTATCTATCAAACGAGATAAAATATTATATAATGTTTCAATACAGTAGTTAGCCGTTTTCACCTTCGCAATCAAACGCGCAAGTGGATTAGCATCAGCCCCAATTGCATTTCTTCCTGCCAACACAGATTCCAGTAATACGGTTCCAGTTCCACAAAAAGGATCTAAAATAGTATCCCCAGGCTTTGAGAAAATATTGTTTCTCAAGAAAAAATATGGTATATGCATCAACAACTTAGCTGGATAACTATGTATAAGATGTGTATACCTATCGGCCTTTTTGAATTCAGGAATTAGTGCTCTGAAACTTACTTCTATAGGTGTTTCAGTTAGTGCGTATTCATTTAATAAACCATCTATAATTAAATTCGCCTCCGCATTATTTTTTTTTAACTCTTTAACAACTGAAATCATACTGCAATTGGAGCTTTAATAGAAGGATATGGCTGATAGCCTTCGATTTTAAAATCTTCATATTTAAAGTTAAAAATATCCCGCACATCAGGATTTATTAACATTTTTGGATATGGCATTGGTTTTCTGCTTAATTGAAGTTCAACCTGATCCATGTGATTCATGTAAATATGTGTATCACCTAAGGTGTGAATGAATTCACCAGCTTCTAATCCGCAAACTTGAGCCACCATCATAGTAAGAAGTGCATAGGATGCGATATTAAAAGGAACTCCTAAAAACATATCTGCACTTCTTTGATACATCTGACAAGATAATTTACCTTCAGCTACATAAAATTGAAACATGAGATGACAAGGTGGTAAAGCCATTTGGTCTACTTCTGCAACATTCCATGCACTTACTATTATTCGCCTTGAATCGGGATTATTTTTGATTGTATTAATTACTTTTGCAATCTGATCAATATGTCCTCCATCTGGGGTCGGCCAATTTCTCCACTGAGTCCCATAAACAGGTCCTAATTCGTTGTTTTCATCAGCCCATTCATCCCATATACTTATACCATTTTCTTTCAAATATGTAATATTTGAACTTCCTTTTAAAAACCAAAGAAGTTCATGTATAATTGATTTTAAATGTATTCTCTTAGTCGTTACCAAAGGGAAACCCGCACTTAAATCGAACCTCATCTGATAGCCGAATATACTAATAGTACCAGTACCAGTCCTGTCGGTCTTTTTTATCCCATTTTCTTGCACGTATTTTAAAAGAGTTTCGTATTGATTCATATGAATTGTGGTCTAGAACATCAAACAATTATATTAGCTTTTATAATTAATAAAGTTCTAACAAATATGCGAAAATTCTTTTGATATGTCCATAACTACTCTATTATAACCTAATATAATTTGTTTTATAATATTATTAAAGTAAATCGATATGTTTTATAGTAACATTTGCACCTAATTTAGCAAAGAGATGAGCCATTCGGGAAATCAAATTCATAAAAGCTTTAGTTATTGTAATTTTATTGAGTAGTTTTTATTTATCAAAATTTGGTGTTGTTACACTACTGTTACAAATTTGTGGTGAAAATAATAAATATAAATTCATTAACTCAAGTAATATCTCTAAAAAAAATAGTAATATCATGTCTTAGCCGATACTGCCAAATCTAAGGTTAATGTTATTAGTCCATGTAGAATGGATAACTCAGACAACAGTTGACATTGCTATTAGTTCTTCGTCTTAGTGGTGTTGCAAATAAATACAAAACATGTAAAAAATACCAATGAAAATCCAATCCAAGGAGTTTTCATGCTAAGAGCAGTGAAAAGCCCAATTGTTGATAGTATACAAATGATAAAGAATAACAGAATTGTTTTCATAATATAAGATTAGGAATTATTTAAAAAGTATACTGGAACGAATAATTTCGTTCCAGTATACATTATGCAGCTTGTTTATTTTTATTCTTCTTTTTTGTAGATTTCTTCGGCTTATCTTTCTTAAACTCGATTTTTCTTAGAATTCTGATTACTTTTTTTTGAACATCATCAACAATTTTCCAGTCTTTTTCGATATAAATGTCAGTTACTCTATTTCCTTCATCGACGTGATTAAGAGCTAGTGAGACGTCATCTTTGTTTAAGCGACATCTATTTCTAGCAGTACTCGCAAAAGTATGTCTCGCCCAATATAGGGTAAGATTTTTAATTCCGGTTAGGTTACGTAGGTGGAGCATTCCCTTTGATAATGCATAATTAAGATAATTCGGACTTCTATATCGGTTTCGTAGTTTTTCGATATATTTTTCGAGAAGTGGCCTAGCTTCATCAATTATTCTAATGCTAATAAATGCATTATCTTTTCTTAAATCCTTTGTTTTCTTTCGATTATAATCTATTCTACCATTTCTGATATCTGATCTTTTTAAATAGTATAGATCTACAGCATTGATGCCACATAGATAGAATGATAGCATATAAAGTTCTTTGGCTAACTCAGCTCGACTGTTGGGTACTGTAGGCCAATCCCTTAATTTTAAAACATCATCTATTTCATTGTTTCTGTTTTTTGTTAGAGGGGGAGAACCTACCTTATATTTTGAAAAAGGATAATGTTTGATTCGATAGATGCCTAAATCTTCGTTATTGTATTTTCTCCTGGCCTCATTAAAGAGTGTTCTTAGATCTCTCATGTGGTTGTGAAGCCCACTGTCCGATAAACCTTTCTCTGTGGTTATTACCGAATTACCAAGTTGATTAATTCTAGTCATAGTTCTATCCGACTTCAGAAATCGTTCATACAAAAACAGCATGTTTGAATTTATTTCCTTTATGGATACAGTATGTCTTTTAAAATAATCAACAAGGCTATTGCAGATGGCTGTATGGTTCTTGGCTGTTCCGTTTCTTCCATCAGCTTTTAATCGTTCGATATGTTCCCTGCAAAATGATATGAATTCTACATCCTCATCCATATCTTTCAGGTAATCTTTTAAAGCTTCCGCTGTGAAATATTCAAGTCTCCCATCAAGTTCGCTAATTGCTTTACGGTACTCCTTGAGTTGGTCATTTAACTTGTCAAGAACAAAGGTGTCCTTGATCTTTTTTTCTTTGGTGAGTTGCTTCTGAACAACATAGTGGTTAGTATCCAAAAACTTTCTTTCCCCCTTGTGATAGACACAGATTTTTACATTGTAGGTGCCATCGGATTTCTTGTGGTGTTCATAAACTTTTGCGCTTACGGTTGCCATAATTTTTTTCTTTAGCACGTAAAAATTCCCGTTACATATTTGTTACATTTTTACGTGAAGTTCAACAAAAAACTATGCAAAACTGGCCAAATAGGGAAGGTATCCCATGGCCATTCCATCAATAAAGATTAATGGAAAGAAACGAAAAAAGCGGCTTTTTCGCATAGAAAAGCCGCTTTTTTGCTTTGTGCTCCCACCTGGGCTCGAACCAGGGACCAAAAGATTATGAGTCTTCTACTCTAACCGACTGAGCTATAGGAGCAGGTCTTTTGTTTTGTCAATTTAAACAGCTGTTGTGCCGTTTTGACGATGCAATTATCGATATTTGTATTGATATTTCAAAATAATTCGATGGAAAAAATTAAAAATATTGTTCTTGATTATGGGAATGTGATCTTTATGATCGACTTTGTAAAATTGAAAGATGCTTTTACTCAGTTAGGTATAGAAAATGTTGATGCCGTATTTGGACATCATGGTCAAAGTGCACTTTTTGATAATTTTGATAAAGGAAAAATTGATTCGACGCAATTTCGTGAAGGGATAAGAGAATTAACCCAAAACCCAGCACTGACGGACGCACAGATTGATACGGCCTGGAACAGTTTACTGATCGGTGTACCACAGGGAAATCATGAGATTTTAGTCCAGTTGAAAGATCGATACCGTACCTTTTTGTTAAGTAACAACAATGCAATTCATTATGCCTATTGTATGAATGATATTCATGAGAAATATGGTGTTGCCGACAATGAAGGTTTTTTTGAAAAGACCTATTACTCTCATTTGGTAGGGATGCGCAAACCTGATGCGGAGATTTTTGAATTGGTTATGCAAGAGCAACAATTGGATCCGGCGGAGACTTTATTTATTGATGACAGCCCTCAACATCTAGCGACAGCAAAACAATTGGGTTGGCATACGGCATTGTGTACGAAGGAGAAACCGCTAAGAATTTTGTTGGAAGAATTCGAATTGCTATAAAAAATAATTTTGTTTTCCTTTTTAAAAATAAATAGCTTACCTTTGTCCCACTTTAAATTTAAAAGCGGCGAAAGGAGGTATATATAACGCATGATTATCGTAAATGTAAAAGAAGGAGAATCTTTAGATAGAGCATTGAAACGTTTCAAAAAGAAATTCGAAAAAACTGGAGTTTTAAGAGAGTTGCGTTCACGTCAAGCTTACGAAAAGAGATCTGTAACTCGTCGCATTCAAGTGAAAAAAGCGATTTACAAACAATCTTTGAATCAAGATGTAGCTAACTAATTGATTCGCTGAGAATTTTAAAATATAAAGGGAAAAGCAATGCTTTTCCCTTTTTTTTGTGCTTTTAAGTTTGTAATTTAAGCTATATAGCAAGGGAAAATATGTTGGAAAAGGAGTTTATTCGGTTTTTGCAGATTGAAAAAAGGTATTCAGAACATACGGTTATTGCCTATAAGCATGAGTTGGAGATGTTCCAGTCTTTTTTGGATCGTGAGGGACTGACTGTGCAGGATATCGTATACCGTGATTTACGTCATTATTTCGCGCAAATGGTAGAGTCCGGAAAAAATGCAAGTTCAGTCAACCGGAGTATGTCCTCCATGCGAACTTATTTTAAATTTTTGCAAAGAGAAGAGTGTATTGCGAAAAATCCCATGACGCTTATTAAAGCGTTAAAAACTGCTA
The DNA here is from genome assembly GCF_002494055.1 of Sphingobacterium sp. UBA7038. NCBI lineage: Bacteria > Pseudomonadati > Bacteroidota > Sphingobacteriia > Sphingobacteriales > Sphingobacteriaceae > Sphingobacterium > Sphingobacterium sp. UBA7038. The sequence continues at coordinate 337,008 of NZ_DLAV01000011.1, read as the reverse complement.
AAAAATTACCGGTTGTTGTTGAAAAGGAAAAGCTGGTCCGTTTGTTGGATCAGATGGGGCAGGAGCAGGATGGGTTTGAATCCTGCCGCGATTATATGGTTATGGAATTGTTGTTCGGTACCGGGATTCGGTTGGCAGAATTGTTGAAAATTAAGGAGCAGGATATAGATTTTTTTAATAAAAATATTCTTATATTAGGTAAAAGGAACAAAGAACGCTTGGTTCCGATCAATAATCTTTTATTGAAAGAATTGAAAAACTATTTGCAACAAAAGGCGACGCAATTTGTTGATACTAATAACAGCTTACTAATCGTTACGAAAGAAGGAAAGCCAGCATATGCCAAGCTGATCTATGCTATTGTACATCGGCAATTGACGCTGATTTCTACTCAAGGTAAGAGAAGTCCTCATATTTTGAGACATACTTTCGCCACGGCCCTGTTGGACAACGGGGCGGATTTAAATGCAATTAAAGAGCTGCTGGGGCATGCAGGGCTTGCGGCAACACAAGTGTATACGCATAACTCAGCAGAACGATTGAAGTCAATTTATAAACAAGCTCATCCAAAAGCTTAAAAAAAGGAGGAAAAATGAACATTACTGTGCAATCCATTCGATTTACTGCTGATCAAAAGCTAATCGAGTTTATCAAAAAGAAAACAGGAAAATTGGAGCAGTTTTTGGATTCCATTATTGGTGGCGAATGCTACCTGCGATTGGAAAATGTCGATGATGAGGCAAATAAAATTTCAGAAATTAAATTAAATATCCCGGGAAGCCAGCTTTTTGCGAAAGGGCAAGCGAAGAGCTTTGAGGAGGCGACAGATATTGCTGTCGAATCCTTGCGTAGACAGATTAATAAACATAAAACAAAGACAAAAAATACAGTTATCAATGGACGTAATGAAGTTCTTACCCTAGAGGAAGAAGAAGAGGAAGAATACGATTAATAACTATTAAAATATAGATGTAAATGTAGGAGGTCAGTTATAGAAACTGGCCTCTTTTTTTGTACCGCTCTATTGTAATTGGTCCGTAAGAACCTAACGTGGATTTTCGGGGCTGTTGATCCATGTGAAATTAGGAAGGATTTATTTCCATTACTCGCTGAAAGGCTTATTTATATTAAATCAAAATAATCTTCTGTTTTACTTGGATTGATTATAAATAATATTTATTTTTGATCGATTTAAATGATAAGGGAAATAGAAATGTCAAAATTGGTTTGTCCGTTAGCACATGTTGAGGAAGTGTTTTCAACTATAGTAGGTACAGTTTATCAATGTAGCCGCAAAAATTGTTTCTGGTTGGAATATAATAATGAAACAACGTCTTTCTCGGTATCGGATTTTTTGAAATTTAAGAAACGTATCGATGGGATTGATGTTGAGCATATGCTTCATGATACAACACGCTCATCTGATTTTGAAATCATTATGCCTTTTCGTACAGAAAGATGTTTCATCTTAACTGTAGCGGATGTGCTCCAGTTGCGCGAATTATTAGATGGCGCTAAATTTATGATGGAATTGAATAGCGTTGTCAGAACTTGTTTGCAGGTTTCGCCATTTGCGGTTTTCGCTTAGGTAGTATATATAAACGAATTTAAAAAGCGGTGTACGTCTATGATGTACACCGCTTTTTGTTTTGTGGTGACCTTATTTAATTTTAATTTAAATAAGTCTCAATGGACTACCTTTTGTTTTTTGGTTGGCATTCCTGATTTTAAGTCCTTTCTGCCACTTATTGTTTTATTTGATGGCTTATTGAAAGTATCAATATTACGTATTTGTAATTGTATTGATTCTAAACAAGTTGTGGTTTGTTTGTCTAATTTAGACTGAATTTGTATTACATATTCTTGATACACATTTTGAATATCTGCTGTATCTTTGTGATGTAGTCAGGTGATCATGTGTTTCACTTGTTCATGTTTTAGAAATTAAACTTAAGGTAAATATGAAAGATTTATTGAAATTAAAATCTTCTTTGAAAGAAGAGATCGAAAATATATTGAATGCACAGATTAAAGTTGAAGCTCATTCTTCAGCATTATATTTGGCAATGTCTTCATGGTGTGATGATCAGGGTTTGGAAAATGCTTCCGAGTTTTTTGCGAAACAATCCAACGAAGAACGCGAGCACATGTTGAAGCTTTTCAATTATATTAACAACCGCGGTGGTCGTGCAATTTCTCCGGAAGTTACAGGTATTCCTCAAGATTTTGAATCATTCCGTGGTGTATTTGAGCAAACATTGGAACAAGAGATGTTTGTTACTGAACAATTCAATAATATTGCGGATAGATGTGCGAAGGAAAAAGACTACGTAACTTTTAACTTTGTTCAATGGTTCTTGGAAGAGCAAGTGGAGGAGGAGTTTGTTGCAAGACGTATTCTTGAATTATTCGATGTAATCGGTGAAGATGGTACTGGCCGTTGGGAAATTGATAAGCACCTCGTTAAGGTTACCTTTGCGGGTGAATAATAAATTGTAAAAAATAGTGTAAGAAACGAGCTGTTGAGAAAACAGCTCGTTTTTTTTATATACAAAATCACAACTTTTTACGTTAATAGCTTAAGAATTCTTATATTGAATTGTATTATTGCAAAGTCTATTTGATGGAACTAAAGGACGGGAATATTATCCGGTTAGTACTTTTTTTAGCTATAACGAACTTGTTTTTTTTACCCAAAACCACTTTAGGGCAGGTGTCAAAAAAAGAGGTTTATGGCATTGTTGTCGATACAGCTGGAAGGCCCCTAAATGGTGTAAGTGTTCACCTGACGAGTTCCCGCGATACCTTGTTCTCATCAACTTCCGCAACAGGTTATTTTCATTTTAATCGTGTACTGGGTAATGATATTCGTATTAGCTGTAGCCAGCTGGGCCTTAGTATCTTGGAACGTAGTTATCCCTTGTACAATAGCACGACAGCTAAATTGGATGTTGGAAAATTGACCATGTTTCCCCATGTATCCCTTTTAAAAGAAGTTGTTGTACTAAAATATAAACCCATTGTCTATAAGCAGGATACTGTTCAATTTAATCTGGATGCTTTTCAATTTGATCGTCGGGCACTCTTAGAAGAGGCTCTTAAGGCATTACCCAATATTCAGGTCTCGCGGGATGGTTCTGTCTACGCCTTCGGTAAGCCCATATCCTCTGTTAAGGTGGATGGTAAAAAATTCTTTGGTGGCGATGTGCTCACCGCCACACGCAATCTTCCTGCAGATTTTGTGAAAAGCGTTCAAGTTATTGATTTTTATGGTGACGAGGCGACGGCAAAAGGAATTAAAAGTGCTGAATCCGAAAAAGTTCTGAATATTGTGCTCAAAGATGATAAGAAGAAAATTACTTTTGGTCAAGCTACGCTTGGCGGTGGTTCGGTAGATCGTTACTTGGGGAGTGCTGGACTGAATCGTTTCAATGACGGTAAAGAGTACTCTGTTATTGCCTCGGTCAATAATACCAATACCAACCTTTTTTCTTTCGGTTCTCCCAATGGCGGGGAACGGGAGCGGGAAATGGGTGAGCTAGCGGATTTTGCGGACCCGACAGACGGCGTCAATAAAATCGGCTCTGTAGGTGGTAGTTTCTCTAGTCCGCTTTCTAAAACGGTAACAGCAAGCGGAAAATATAGCTTTACGCAACGTAATAATTATATCCAGGGAAATTCCTTATTACAATCGATATATGGGTATGGCAAAGCCGCGAATAATCTGATTAGTAATTTTGAAGATTACAAAATAAAATCAATCGATCGTATCCATAAAATGGACTGGGATTTTGATATGAAGCTGTCGCCCAAAGATCAGCTTAAAATATCGCCCAAACTATCTTGGACCAATTCGACCAGCAATACGTTAAAAGATAGAAGGATCCAAAATAATCGGTTAAGTAGTACGGGGAACTACGGCGCGGCCAATAGTACAGAAAGCCCTGCTGCGGCTTTAGATCTTTTTTACGTGCGAAGTTTTACTAAACCGGGGCGGAAAGTACTTTATACTTTGCATACGGATTTTAATTCCTTGGATAAAGATGAGGAAGTGCGCGATTTTAATAGAGCGATCGACAGCAGCTTGAACGTGCCAAAAATAACGGAAACTTACCTGAATCAAATGGTCCGTTCCAGCAATGAGAATAAAAATATCCAAAGTCGCTTGTCGTTGGTGGAGCCCGTTGATTTAGGTGGTACCTTGGAGATCAATTACGATTTCGATTATACCAAAATTGATGCCCGTCGCTCTACTTTTGACAATAACAATAATTTTAACAACGGGCCCATACTGGTGGATTCACTTAGTTTGAAGTACGACTATTCTTTCGCAAGCAATAAAGTCGGCATGATTTACCGCCAAGACTTAAGCGAAAAAGTAAAGGTAAACTTCGGTTTTGCAGTTCAGCCGTCCGAATTAACGGGAAGTTCAACAGATAAACTGATAAAAACCTCCTATTCAAATGTTAATCTCGTGCCCTCTGCTGGATTGAAATGGAAGTTTACCAAAGAAGAGGATCTTTCTATGGACTATTATGGACGTAATAACCAGCCTAGTTTCTATCAGATACAGCCGGTGGTGGACAATACCAACACACAGAATATTGTGATCGGAAATAAGGATTTGAAATCTGAATTTGCACATAGTATTGTTTCAAAGTATCGCAAATCCATCACGCGGAGGGGACAATATCTGGAAGCCAGTCTTGCTTTTAACTTAGTAAATGATAAGATTGTAGCCAACCGGACAATTGAACCTAATTCAACGATACAGAAAACGACTTATCGCAATACAGAAGGCTACTATGATATTAAGAGCTATTATTTGTTTACAGCTTCTTTATTGTCGGATAATTTGCAGATGAGCTTAAATGGCAATGCAGATTATTACAACAATATTTCGTACGTCAATGATAAAAAGAGCTTTGGTGGACACTTTTTGTTTACACAAGCCCTTCAATTCCGCTATACCTGGAGTGATATTTTTGAAGCGGAATTAAATGGCAACTATTCGTTGAACAGGGCCACATTTGACTGGCCTGTACAAGATAATATCACGGCGCATTCCGGAATCGTTGGTTTGGGATCTAAAGCTTATTTGGGCAAACATTTTACCATGGGACTTGAACTTTCTCAAAAATTTAATGCGGGTTATTCGAGCTCATGGAACAATATTAATCCAACGATAATCAACGCCTATATGGAATATACTTTTGGAAGGAATAACTTGGGTATGTTGAGATTTCAGGGATTCGATCTAATGAATCAGAATACTGGAATTTCACGTGCCGTGGTGGGAAATGATATTTTAGACGTTCGAAACAATCGTTTGGCTCGTTATTTTATGCTTTCGCTCAATATAAGATTACAGAAATATCCCAAAAAATCATGATGAAAGCTGTCATTATTACTGAACCGGGTGGACCCGAAGTTTTGGAAGTCCGCGATGTGGAGATGCCGCAGATCGGTGAACTGGAAGTTTTAGTAGAAGCAAAGGCTGCAGGTGTAAATAGACCTGATGTTTTTCAGCGTAAAGGGAACTATCCGGCACCTGCCGGGGTGGATGCGCGGATACCTGGATTAGAAATAGCAGGGGTTATTGTCGCAAAGGGAACCGGGGTCGCTGACTGGAACATTGGTGATCGTGTATGTGCACTCGTAGCGGGTGGAGGTTATGCAAACTATGCTAAGGTCTATCAGGGACATTGTTTGCCTATTCCCGATCATTTAGATTTCGCGGAAGCAGCCTCGCTGCCTGAGACCGTATTTACAGTATGGGACAATGTCTTTCGAAGAGGGAATTTGCAGACCGGCGATCATTTTTTGGTACACGGTGGTGCTGGTGGGATTGGCAGTACGGCAATTCAGTTAGCGGCCTTGTTTGGTGCAGCAGTATATACGACAGTCAGCTCATCTGAAAAGGCTAGCTTTTGTAAATCATTGGGAGCAACCAAAACAATAAATTATAAAACGGAGGATTTTCTGGAGGCGCTGAAGCCTTTGGGGGTTGATGTTATTTTAGACAGTATTGGTGGTTCATATTTTGAGAAAAATATCAACCTTTTGAACCCCGATGGTCGTTTAGTATATATTAATGCGATGGAAAGCGTAATAGTCGAGTTAAACTTGCTCAAATTAATGCAGAAACGGATTGTTTTAACGGGAAGTACATTACGGGCGAGAGACCGTGAATTTAAGCAAGTGCTACGGGATGATATCTGGTCTCAGGTATGGCCGAAACTTAGCGCTGGCGATTTCAAACCGACCTTATACCGGGTGCTTCCTTTTGCCGAGGCTGCTGAAGCCCATCGATTGATGGAAGATTCAAGCTTATTGGGTAAAATCGTCTTAAGTTTTTGATCGCTGAAAGCTGAGCGGCGTGGTGCCGGTTACATTTTTGAAGTATTTATGGAAGCTTGAAAAGTTTTGAAAACCTGATTCAAAGCAGATCTGCTTCACCGTCTGTTTGTTTTCTATTAATAAATTGCAAGCGGTTTTCACGCGCATTTCGATCAGAAATTGAAAGAGCGTTTTTCCGATCTGTGATTTGAAATAACGGCAGAAGGAATTTGGGGTCATTCCCGTGAGAGAGGCAAGTTCTTGCAGGCGTATCTGGTCGCGATAATTTTCACCGATATATTGCATGGCAATCTGCATACGGTTGGCATCCTGATCTTGCAGCTGGATGGTAAAAGTGGGGCTCGTTAACAGATCATGTTGTTCTTCGGCCGAAATATACTGTAATATTTCTAATAAATGAATAATACGTGGGGTACCTGTTGCTGCCAAGATAGCGTCAATTAATTGCGCAGTTTTTAGTCGGCTGCACTCCAATAATGAAATGCCTCTTTTGGAGACGCGAATAAGGTCTTTGATGGATTTATTTTCAGGTAAATTAATAAAATCATTTCCCCAAAAGTTCTCTTTAAAATGAAGCACACGAATATCTGCGCTTTCTGCTTCTTCCTCTTGAAGATAAATTTCGTCAAATAACCAATAATGAGGTAGGTTTGAACCCACAAGGGTGATATCGCCCGATTCAAAGCGCCGGACACTATCGCCAATAAATTGGGTGCCTGAGCCTTTGGCGAAATAAATTAATTCCAGTTCTTCGTGGTAATGCCAAAGATTATGGTACTGAGGTGTATTGTCTCTACGCGCGTTGAACGAATGCTCAAGATTGCTGTTTAAATGAAGCAGCTGTGCTTTCATAATTATGAAATATATGCAGTAAAGTTACATAATTCAGTTTAGCTATGGTAATATAGCTTAATAATTTGATAATATACTTGAATATTGTCTAGCATTTTTAAGCTTATTTTACATTAAATAACTACTTATAACCATTTGAAAAATATGACGAATAAAAAGAGTTACGCATTTGCCTTGATTTTGGTGACATCCTTGTTCTTTTTCTGGGGATTTATTCATAACCTTGATCCGATCTTAATTCCGCATTTGAGGAATGCGTTTAGTTTATCCCATTTCCAGGCTTCCTTAGTCGATTCGGCTGTATTTATCGCTTATTTTGTGATGGCGATTCCTGCTGGAATTATCATGAAAAAATATGGCTATAAAGCGGGTATTTTGATCGGATTGATCTTTTTTGCCATTGGCTGTTTTCTTTTTGTACCTGCGGCCAATACGATAAGTTATGTTTTCTTTTTGGGGGCATTGTTCGTTGTAGCCTGTGGTCTTACCATTCTGGAAACCGCTGCAAATCCGTATGTAGCGATTTTGGGAGATCCAGCTTCTTCGGCGCAACGGCTTAATTTTGCGCAGTCCTTTAATGGACTAGCAGCCTTTGTTGCTCCGATTTTTGGTGGAAAATTTATTTTATCCCATGAACCCAAATCACAGGAAGAACTGGCGCAAATGGCTGAGCAGGCAAAGATGGCGTATATTCAGTCGGAAACAGCTGCTGTGAAATTGCCTTATGTAGTATTGGGAATATTGATTTTATTGATCGCTGCCTTGTTTTTCTTTACCAAATTACCTGATATCAAAGATGCCGAGGAAGAAGGTAGAGCTGGTTTTTTCCACGCGTTGCGTCATAAAAATGTGCGTTGGGCCGTGGTGGCTCAATTTTTCTATGTGGGAGCGCAAGTCTGTATTTTAAGCTTCCTGGTATTGTATGCAACAGAAGCTGCGGGCATATCGGGTAAGGATGGGGCCGATTATGCTGGGTTTGCGGGATTGGCTTTTATGTTGGGCCGGTTTATCGGTACATTTTTTATGCGTTTTGTATCAGCATCCCAGCTTCTGATCATCTATTCCGCTATAGCGATCGTTCTATCCCTATTTGTCATCTTCGGATCAGGTATTCAGACCTTGTATGCATTGATCGGTATTGCATTCTTTATGTCTATTATGTTTCCGACGATATTCGCGTTTGGTGTACAAGGTATCGGTGCCGATACCAAATCTGCTTCCAGTTTGATCGTCATGTCTATTGTTGGTGGTGCTTTGTTACCTCCAATTTTGGGCTTTATCTCGGATAAAACAGGACATTTCCAGTATGGCTATTTTGTGCCATTGGTTTGTTTTATTGTTGTCTTATTGTTTGCTTTCCAAAATAGAAATGTCAGTATTGCGGAAACCGAAAATCTTAAATCACATTAATTAGTTAGTAATGAAAAGATATGTCATGGCTTTAGATCTTGTGGACGATCCACAATTGATCAAGGAATATGAGGATTACCACCGTGAGGTTTGGCCGGAAATAAAACGTTCGATTCTGGATGCAGGTATTCTGCAGATGGAGATCTATCGTTTTGAAAATAGATTGTTTATGAACATGGAGGTGGGTGAAGACTTTTCATTTGAGAAAAAATCGGCTATGGATGCTGCCAATGAAAAAGTACAGGAATGGGAACAGCTGATGTGGAAATACCAGGCGGCCATTCCGGGGGCAAAGCCGGGAGAGAAATGGGTAATGATGACAAAAATATTTGAATTAGTATAATTATGGCTATACAGCGCTATTTACAGATCCATCCAATGGATAATGTCCTTGTTGCATTACAGGACTTGGCTGCGGGAACAACGATTGTTTTTGAAGGTAAGGAATTTACATTAAAGCAAGCTGTTGCTGCCAAACATAAATTCACCATCCAGCCAATGGAACAAGATACGGAGATATTGATGTATGGTGTTCTGGTAGGAAAATTGAATACTCCCCTAGCTGAAGGGGAACTCATTACCACTGAAAACTTGCGCCATGCGTCGGAAGATTTTAAAATGGGCAATCGCAAGACAGCCTGGACAAGACCTGATGTTTCTGCATTTAAAGATAAAACGTTCAATGGATTCCACCGTTCAAATGGGACTGTTGGAACGGCCAATTACTGGTTGGTTATTCCATTGGTTTTTTGCGAAAATAGAAATGTATTGACCCTGAAGGCTGCTTTTGAAGAAAAGTTGGGCTATAAAGTAAAAGCCAATAATTACGTGTCTGAGGTAGAAGATCTCATTAGCTTATATAAGTCTGGTGCTGATGTAAATGCGATTCTTAGTCAGGATCTACTTGCTAATTCGACTTCCAGTGAGCAGGAACGCCTGTTCAAAAATGTCGATGGAATCAAGTTTTTAAACCATGAAATGGGCTGCGGCGGAACCCGCATGGATTCGGATGCCTTATGTGGCCTTTTGGCTGGTTATATCACCCATCCGAATGTGGCGGGGGCAACGGTATTGAGTTTAGGATGTCAGCATGCGCAGGCTTCCATTCTGAAAGCTGAAATTGAAAAGCGAAGTCCAGGTTTTGATCGCCCACTGTATATTTTCGAACAACAGAAAGAAGGAACTGAAAAAGAGCTTATGCAAAAGGCGATTAAAGCAACTTTTGCAGGGATGATGCAAGCGGATAAAAATGAGCGCAAACCAGCCTCATTGGACAAATTGTGTATAGGTCTGGAATGTGGTGGTTCAGACGGATTTTCGGGCATCTCGGCCAATCCGGCGCTCGGATTTGTATCAGATATTTTGGTGACTTTAGGCGGATCGGTGATTCTGGCGGAGTTTCCTGAATTATGCGGCGTGGAACAGGAGTTGAGTGATCGTTGTATCGATGAGCCAACGGCGGAGCGTTTTATGTCGCTGATGCGTACTTACAATGCAAAAGCTGAAGCTGATGGTTCGGGATTCTATATGAATCCTTCTCCGGGCAATATTCGTGATGGTTTAATTACTGACGCAATTAAGTCTGCTGGGGCCGCCAAAAAAGGAGGAACATCACCTGTTGCAGCAGTGATTGATTATCCTGAATTGGCCAACGGTCCGGGGTTAAACTTATTATGTACGCCTGGTAACGATGTGGAAAGTACAACTGCAGAAGTGGCAGCAGGTGCCAATATCGTCTTGTTTACGACGGGCTTGGGTACACCTACAGGTAACCCGATTACACCGGTTGTGAAACTTTCCACAAATACCAAGACTTTTGAGAAAATGCCTGATATCCTGGATTTGAACTGTGGTACCATAATCGAAGGTACAGAGACTATTGAGGAAGCCGCACACCGTATTTTGGATTATGTAATAGAAGTTGCTTCTGGTGAAGTGAAACCGAAGGCGGTGTTGTTGGGGCAAGACGATTTCATACCATGGCGTAGAGGTGTTTCTTTGTAGTTGGGTATAATGAGTTTATTGAAAATCCATGACAACTAATCATTTACATATGAAACTTAAACATGTAATCTGTGGTTTAGCCTTGCTGATGGGATCAGTATCCGCGAGCTATAGCCAGCAACATTATCAACCGAGTCCCGAAAATCTGAAAAATAGGGAGTGGTTTGAACAATCTCGGTTTGGTGTTTTTATCCATTGGGGGGTATATAGTGTGCTGGGGGATGGTGAGTGGGTCATGAACAACCAGAATATCAGTTTGGATGAATATGCATTGCTGCCTAAATTTTTCAATCCAATTTCCTTTAATGCGAAAGAATGGGCGAAGTTATTTAAACAGGCAGGGGCAAAGTATATCACCTTTACGACCAGACATCATGATGGATTTTCGATGTGGAACAGCCAGGTTTCGGACTATAATGTGGTGAAGAAATCTCCCTTCAAACGCGATATTGTGAAAGAGTTGGTGGAAGCTTGCCGTGCCGAAGGGATAAAAGTGATGTTCTACTATTCGCTTTTAGACTGGCACCGGGATGATTATCTGCCTGTTGGTAAAACGGGTGGTGGCATTGCGGGGCGCGATTCAACGAAAGGGGATTGGAATCGTTATGTCCAGTTTATGAAAAGCCAATTAACGGAGCTGTTGAGCAACTACGGTGAGATCGATGGGATCTGGTTTGATGGTCATTGGGACAAGCCCAATGAAGATTGGCATTTCAAAGAAATCTATGAATTGATTCATACCTTACAGCCACAGTGCTTGGTGGGTAACAACCACCATCTGGCGCCATTTGAAGGGGAAGATTTTCAGATGTTCGAACGTGATTTACCCGGGGAGAATACTACTGGGTTCGGCACGAAAGCGCATGATGTTGGGAAACTACCGAAGGAAGTATGTGGAACAATTGCAGGATCTTGGGGATTTGAGCTGAAAGATCGGACACGAAAATCCTTTCAGGAAGTGCTGAAATACCTGGTCAAGGCAGCTAGTCATGGTTCCAATTTATTGCTCAATGTTGGCCCGATGCCAAACGGTGAGATTCAGGACTATCAACAGGAGCGCTTGAAAGAACTTGGAAAATGGCTATCGGTGTATGGTGAAACAATCTATGGAACAGCGGGTGGGGCGGTGTCACCAACAGACGATTATGCGTTGACAAAAAAAGGAAACCAAGTGTATCTACATGTGTTTAAAACGGATAAAAAGGAATTGTTGATTAATAACCTTCCTTATCAGGTGAAAAAAGTAAGCACATTTATCGGAAAGAAAGAGATTAAGTTTAGTTATAAGAACAATAGTCTACGCTTGGATTTGCCAACATCGACAGATGAAGCAGATTTGGTATTGACATTAACAATTAAATAACAATGGGAAAATTAGAACAAAAAGTAGCTGTAATTACCGGTGGTGGTAGTGGGATAGGCCGTGCGATCAGTCTGCAATTTGCTGCAGAAGGAGCAAAAGTTCATATTCTGGATTTGAATGAAGATGGCGGTAAGGCTGTAGTTGATGAGATCTTGGCTTTGGGTGGTCAGGCTGCATTTAATCGTTGTAATGTAACTGATCAACAAGAAATTACTGCTATAGCACAAAATATCGGAAAAATTGATATTTTAGTAAATAATGCTGGTATCGCTCATGTTGGTAATTTGGAAAATTGTCAATCAGAAGATTTTGAGCGTGTTTTTAATGTGAATGTTAAGGGAGCTTATAATGCATTGCATGCTATTGTGCCGATGATGAAGGCGCAGGGTTCGGGAGCAATCCTTAATTTAGCATCCATAGCTGCATGGGTTGGTATCACGGATCGTTTTGCGTATTCGATGAGCAAGGGGGCTATTTACGCGATGTCAATGTCTGTAGCACGGGATTACATGGCCTACGGTATTCGTTGCAATAGCATTTCGCCTGCACGTGTACATACCCCATTTGTGGATGGATTTATCGCAAAAAACTATCCTGGAAAAGAGGAAGAAATGTTTGAAAAACTATCAGCAAGCCAACCAATAGGCCGCATGGCGCAACCGGAAGAAATTGCCAAATTAGCACTTTTCTTGTGTAGTGACGATGCTGGATTTATTACTGGAAATGACTACCCTATTGACGGTGGTTTTATTAAATTGAATAATTAAAAAGCTAAAAATAAAATATCTATTATCTCAATACTATAAAAATGAAATTAATACGTTTTGGAGCTCAAGGCAAGGAGAAAATCGGTGTTCAGATCGATGGTGTAAATTACGATGTAAGCGCATTTGGTGGTGATTACAATGAACAATTCTTTGCCGAGAATGGTGTAGCCCGTTTAGAAGAATTTGTGAAGGCAAATGAAGGTAAGTTGATTGAAGTTCCTCAAGGCGAACGTATCGGAGCACCTTTTGCCCGCCCATCCAAAATTGTTTGTATTGGATTGAACTATTTAGACCATGCCAAGGAAACAAATGCACCAATTCCTGCTGAACCGATCATCTTTATGAAATCGACCACTTCGTTGGTAGGTCCATACGATAATGTGATGATTCCGAAAGATTCTGTAAAAACAGATTGGGAGGTGGAATTCTGTATTGTGATCGGTAAAAAAGCTTCTTATGTAGAAGAGCATGAAGCTTTAGATTATGTGGTCGGTTATGTATTGCACAACGATGTTTCCGAACGTGAGTATCAGCTGGAACGTGGCGGTACTTGGGATAAAGGAAAAGGATGTGATACGTTTGCACCGATGGGACCTTTCATGGCGACCAAAGAAGAAATCAAAGATATCAACAATGTGCGTCTATGGTTGAAGGTAAACGGAAAAACCTACCAAGATGGTAATACCAAGGATTTAATCTTTTCGGTGGCGCATGTAGTATCCTATGTGTCTAAATTTATGACTTTGTTGCCAGGAGACGTGATATCAACAGGTACTCCGGCAGGTGTTGGCTTAGGATTTAACCCACCGATTTATTTGAAGCCTGGCGATGTGATCGAGTTAGGAGCAGATGGTCTTGGAGAATCCCGTCAGACTGTGGTAGCGTATTCAAAAAATTAATTGCTCATTAGGTTTTCTTTTCATTATGCGTATAGATACCCATCAGCATTTCTGGAAATTCGATCCAATTAGAGATAGTTGGATTACCGAAGAAATGCAAGTCATCAGACGTGATTTCACCCCTTTGGATATTCAATTTGTGCTTGAACGAAATGGATTTGGAGGGAGTGTTGCTGTTCAGGCGGATCAATCCAACGAAGAGACTGCTTATTTGGTTCAGCTGGCTAGTGATTATCCTTTTATTAAAGGCGTAGTGGGCTGGATTGATCTTCAAGCAGCGGATATTCGACAACAGTTGGATGGCTATCAATCAGCTACGGTCATCAAAGGATTTCGTCATATTGTTGAAGGAGAAGCTGACCCTGATTTTCTCATTCGCCCTGCGGTATTAAACGGGCTGAAGGCCTTAGCAGATTATGGTTATACGTATGATCTGCTCATCCGTCCACGACATTATGCGGCAACGTTGGATTGTGTGCAGCAAAATCCAAATCTTCAATTTGTATTGGATCATATTGCCAAACCGCCGATCAAGTCGAAAGCATTTGATGAGTGGGCGGCGTTTATCGATGCGCTATCTGCCTTTCCAAATGTCGTATGTAAAGTTTCGGGACTTGCAACAGAGGCCGATTGGGAAGGATGGAAACTTGATGATTTTAAGCAATATCTGGAGCATATCTTTGCGCGTTTTGGAAAGGAGCGCATTATGTACGGGTCAGATTGGCCGGTATGTCTATTGGCGGCATCCTACGAAGAAAGTATTGCCATCGTTGAGGATAAATTAGGGCAATTTACGGCTGAAGAGAAGAACGCATTTTGGGCAGAGAACGCAATACGCGTGTATAATCTTTAAAAGGAAAAACTTCAGCATGCTATGAAAGGGAAAAATAGCATGCTGAAGCTTTTTATTGGTCATGAAGCTGGATAATGGGCTTAATGACGTCAATATAAATTAATCAATAACCAGAGAACGAATTCATTGTTGCGAATGTTAACCACAATCAATGAAACAAACCATTCAATAAAAGTATTATGGATCTTCATTTAAAAGATAAAGTTGTTATTGTTACCGGCGGAGCAAAAGGAATCGGGCGGGCTGTAGTCCACGCGTTGGCTAAAGAACAGGCTATTCCCGTCATTGTTGGCCGTAAACAAGCCGATAATGAAAAAGTCAAGGAAGAAATAAAGCAATTTGGTGTGGATGCACTCTGTATCGAAGCAGAATTATCAAAACCAGAAGATTGTGAAAGAGCCGTTCAAAAGACATTGGACGTGTATGGGCGGATCGATGGTTTGGTGAATAATGCCGGACAAAATGATGGTGTTGGATTGGCATCGGGCAACTATGAAAAATTTGTTGCTTCGCTGCATAAGAACTTAATTCACTACTATCTGATGGCACATCACGCTTTGGATGCGTTGAAAGCATCTAAGGGCAGTATCGTGAATATTTCGTCCAAAACTGGTGAAACAGGGCAGGGCAATACCTCGGCTTATGCGGCATCCAATGGTGGACGTAATGCACTTACGCGCGAGTGGGCCGTAGAATTGTTGCCTTACTCGATTCGTGTCAATGCCATTATTGTGGCAGAATGTGCAACTCCCCAATACGATACCTGGATTCAAACCTTATCAAATCCGGAGGAGACATTGAAAAAAATTACGGACCGCATTCCATTGGAGCATCGCATGACCACAGCAGCGGAAATCGCCGATACAACAGTCTTTTTGCTGTCTAACAAATCCAGTCATACAACTGGTCAATTGATTCATGTGGACGGTGGCTATGTGCATCTTGATCGGTCGATTATTGCTGAATCGTAGCAGAAAAGCGATTGGGTTTTGGAAATTAAACTTGAGTGGATTTTAAAAAGACAACGCCGGTTCATTTCCAAAATCCATGATCTTTTTCTTAATAATATCCCTCAATCAATCAATGAAAATAACACCCATTGAATTCAGGCAGTAGGGGTATGATGAATTTTCTATACGGCGGAGATGTGGGGGGATGTTATATAAAATGCAGTTAGCTAAAACAAAAAAAGCTTGTTCATTGAACAAGCTTTTTTTGTGGTGCCACCTGGGTTCGAACCAGGGACACAAGGATTTTCAGTCCTTTGCTCTACCAGCTGAGCTATGGCACCAGTTGACCTTTTATTTAAATCTGTGATCATCAGATTGAAGCGTGGTGCCACCTGGGTTCGAACCAGGGACACAAGGATTTTCAGTCCTTTGCTCTACCAGCTGAGCTATGGCACCGCTTTTTTGCTATGGGTTTGTTCCCCTATTGCGATGCAAATATAGTCCGATAATTTGAATTCTAAAACTTTTATGCAGATTATTTTCGTACTTTTTTCGAACGTGTTGATTTTGATCGAGATAAAATTACAAGAAACTAACATATAGGAAAAGGAATAAGCTGTATCTTTGCATTTCAATAATTAGAGATGAGTAAAAGAGGAAGAGTTTTAGTTGCAATGAGTGGAGGGGTAGATAGCTCCGTTGCTTCTGTCATGCTCCACGAACAAGGATATGAGGTTATCGGTATCACGATGAAGACATGGGATTATGCATCCGCAGGTGGCTCGTCGAAAGAAACCGGATGTTGTAGCCTTGATAGTATCAATGACGCTCGTACATTAGCCGTAAACTATGGTTTCCCTCATTATATATTAGATATACGTGATGAGTTTGGAGATTTTGTGATTGACAATTTTGTAGAAGAATATATTGCTGGGCGCACGCCTAACCCATGCGTGTTGTGTAATACCCATATTAAGTGGGAGGCTTTGATGAAACGCGCTGACAAATTGGACTGTGAGTTTATCGCTACCGGGCACTATGCGAATATCCGTATGCACGATAATGGTCGCTATGTGATATCAAAAGGTAAGGATGAAAACAAAGATCAATCTTACGTTTTATGGGGCGTGTCACAAGAAAATCTTGCCCGGACACAGTTTCCGTTAGGATCTTTCACGAAAAAGGAGATTCGTCAGATGGCTTTGGATATGGGACAGAAGGAATTGGCCAATAAGTCGGAGAGTTATGAAATCTGTTTCGTTCCTGACAACGACTACCGTGCGTTTTTGAGACATAAGGTGCCAACGTTGGATCAACAAATTGGTCCCGGTAACTTTATTCTTTCCGATGGTACCGTTGTAGGTAAACATATTGGTTACCCTTATTTCACCATCGGTCAACGTAAAGGCTTAGGAATTGCCTTGGGGAAACCGATGTTTGTGATTGAGATCCTTCCGGAAAGTAATACGGTCGTATTGGGTGAAGAACATGAACTTGAAAAGTCACATGCTTACGTTCGTAATGTGAACTTTGTGAAATATGCAGGACTAGATCAACCGATGGAAGCAATTTCAAAGGTACGTTACAAAGACTCTGGTGCTTTGTCGACCATATCCCAAGAAGGCGATAAAGTGCGTATAGATTTTGTGCACAATGTGAAAGGTATTGCTCCAGGGCAATCGGCCGTTTTTTATGAAGGCAATGATTTACTCGGTGGTGGTTTCTTAATGAAATAAATAGAAGCTGGACTGAGATCTAAAATAAGAATTTTAATCCCTATACTGTCGATGCAGTATAGGGATTTTTATTTGGTTTAAAATACGTTTTGTTGGGACTTCAAACTAGAAGATATTCGCTTTCTCTCTTTGTGGAAAATGGGAAATTTTAATTTGTTTTTACTAATAAAATTAGTAATTTTAACCTATGAATTCATCGGAATATTTGAAGGGCAGAGGGGCGCAGATCAATCCCAATAACAAATTTTTTTCTAATCAATACGTGCAGGAACATGTGGAGGGGCTGGATGAAGAATTTTTGGGTGCCGAGAAAACACAATTTATTCCGACACATCCAAAATCCATTATATCCAAATCAAATAGCCCGGATCTACGTTTTGAACGATCCATTAATCCTTATCAGGGCTGTGAGCATGGTTGTATTTACTGTTACGCGCGCAATTCGCATGAATACTGGGGCTTTAGTGCTGGGTTGGATTTTGAGCGTAAGATCTTGGTAAAACACAATGCGGCTCAGCTTCTCGAACAGGAGTTTAGAAAATCGAGCTACCAACCCGATTTGATTATGCTTTCAGGCAATACAGACTGTTATCAACCGATTGAACGGAAGCTGGGTATCACACGCTCGCTATTAGAATTGATGGTCAAATACCAGCATCCGGTCTCCATCATCAGCAAAAATGTACTAATGCGACGGGATTTTGATCTTTTGCGCGAGCTTGCAGCGCACAAGCTGGTTTCCGTTGCCGTGACCATCAATTCGCTACGCGAAGAGGTTCGTCAGAAAATGGAACCTCGGACTGCTACAGCATCTGCCCGGTTGAAACTGATTGAGGGATTGACTGGGATAGGTGTACCCGTCATGCTGATGATGGCTCCCATCGTTCCGGGGATCAATAGTGATGAGATTTCAGATTTGATCCGTTCAGGAGCAGATGCGGGAGCCATTACGGCCTCCTATACCATCGTGCGGCTCAATGGACAGATTGGTGGTATCTTTAAAGATTGGCTCTATCAGAACTATCCTGATCGTGCTGAAAAGGTTTTACATTGGATCGAAGCCTGTCATGGTGGAAAAATTAACGATACCGATTTTGGACGGAGGATAAAGGGGGATGGCCATATGGCCGAGAGCTTACAGCATTTATTCAAGCTTTCCGTCAAGAAATATATGAATAATGGGACGCTTCCATCCTTGAGAAGGGATCTTTTCCGCTTACCCGATGCAGGAATGCAGCTGGGCTTATTTTAGATGGTTGGAGCGACAATTATGAATTTGCTATTATCGAGGAGGAATACCCGCTTTAAATTTTAGCAAAAAAGCCTGATTCATGCAATGAATCAGGCTTTTTTTATTGATAAGATCGAGGTTCCAGTGAACTAAGATTTCTTTCTTTTGATCAAAATATAACTCACATAGAGTAATATAAGCCAAGCAGGGATCAATTCTACCGGAAGTTTCATCCCTGTTATCCACATGATGCCAAGTACAGCGATCAAAAAGATCAGACAGATATAATTACTTAAAGGATACAGAAAGGATGGAAACTTGGTGCGTAAGTGGGCATCGAGTTTATTCTTTCTGAAATACAAGTGTGTAATGGAAATCATGACCCAGTTTATAATCAGTGAAGATACCACCAGCGACATCAGGATCTCCAAGGCATTTTTAGGTGCTACATAGTTGATAAATACACAAATCGCCGCGAACAGTGCCGAAACTAAAATCGCGTTAATAGGTGCATGATTCTTGTTGAGTTTCGAAAGAAAACGGGGTGCATTTCCCTGCTCTGCCAATCCATATAACATTCTGCTATTGCTGTACACGCTGCTATTATAAACAGATAATGCAGCGGTAAGGACAATAAGATTTAGCGCATTTGCGATAATTTTTGTGAAATAGAAGGTCTTTCCAAAGATCGTAAATTCAAACCCATTGAGTTTGTCAAACACCAGCACAAAGGGACTTGTATCGGCGGTGATATTTGTCCACGGTGTCAAAGAGAAAAGAATAATCAATGCACCTACGTAAAAGATTAAGATTCGATAGATAACCTGGTTGGTCGCTTTGGGGATGTTCTTTTCGGGATGCTCGGCCTCGGCAGCAGTGATACCAACCAACTCCAGGCCACCGAAAGAAAACATGATCAATGCTATGGCGGAAAGAAGGCCTTCAAAACTTCCATTCGCTGTTTGGCTAAACCAACCTTTTGGGAAAAAACCACCATGTGAAGTCAGGTTGCTGAGACTTGCCTGCTCCCCTCCAGTACCGCTTACCAATAAATATGCACCAAAAACAATCATGGCAATGATTGCAACAACCTTGATAATGGAAAACCAAAATTCCGTCTCGCCATAAATTTTGACTGAGGCAAGATTAAGGGCGTTGATTGCAAAGAAGAAAAATAAACTTGATGCCCATAAAGGTATTTCCGGCCACCAGAATTGTACATAAACGCCTATCGCTGTGAGTTCGGCCATGCTGACTAAGATATACAGCACCCAATAGTTCCAGCCCGAAGCATAACCCGCAAAAGAACCCCAGTATTTATTGGCGAAGTAGCTAAAACTTCCTGAAACAGGTTCCTCAACAACCATCTCACCCAACTGGCGCATAATAAAAAAAGCAATAATTCCGGCGAAAGCATAGCCGAGGATAACAGCTGGCCCAGCCAATGTGGCAGCCTTCCCAATACCTAGAAATAAGCCCGTTCCGATTGCACCACCCAGGGCAATTAATTGAATATGTCTGTTTTGAAGTCCTCTTTTTAACTCCTCCTTATTGTTCTGTTTCTCCATGTGTATGGTTAATACGGTTACTAGTCTGTTTTAATCTGGTCCTTAGATACGGAAAAACCCATGAGGCTATTTGCTCCCACCAAGGATCGTTTGAGCAAAATCAATGACGCCAGAAGAATTACCTGTTTATCGTAAAGCTTCCCAGCGAACGATTTGCCCTAAGCGCATAAAGTTAATAAAACACTTAGGTATTTGTGCACATTCTGTTGTGGTTTTAATGTATTTCGTTGTTTTTTTATAAACAATAGCGAGGGGCCTGTTTGACTCAGAAATAGAAAGCGCCGTAATTTGGAAATACGGCGCTTTATGAATTAGCAGCTAGTGTGATTTTTGGCCACTCTAACTAATAACGAAATCTTATTTGTAAATGCTACTCAAAAAGATAAATTAATTTGCTTTTTGTGTTTTTTCTACGCCGCAGTCGCATCCGCAGCCTTTCGAGCAGCTCGACTTGCCCTTTAGTGATGTTCGGACATTTTTAACGACATACCATACAGCCGCCAAAACGAGCATTCCTACGATGAGATATTGTACTGTTAAATTATCCATAGCTTTTTATTTTAAAAGTTGATAAGCAATCAAGGCACTGAAATACGCCAAGCCTGTCATAAAACCAAGCTGTATCAAAGTCCATTTCCACGAGCCTGTTTCCCTCTTTACTGCTGCAATTGTACTCATACATTGCATAGCAAAAGCATAGAACAGTAATAAGGATACACCAGAAGCTAAATTATAAGCCGGTAAACCGGTATTCCTGTTAATTTCGCTTTTCATTTTGCCTAATACCGTTGTTTTAGATGCTTCATCTTCGATATCCACTTCATCACCAAGGCTATATACTGTTGCCATTGTGCCCACAAACACTTCACGGGCAGCAAAGGAAGAAATGAGACCTATGCCCATCTTCCAGTCATAGCCCAATGGTTTAACAACAGGTTCAATAGCCATGCCAAGATAACCAAGGAAGGAGTGTTCCAGACGATATGATGAAACTTCATGCTCCAAATCTGCTTCGGACAGGTTGGGGCTATTTTTTGTTACATATTCTTCTGCTTGGCTAAATTTGTCGTTTGGACCAAAACTACCTAATGCCCAGAGTATAACAGAAATGGCTAAAATAATTTTACCTGCGCCGAAGACAAAGCTTGATGCTTTTTCCCAGACATTTAAGGCTACATTTTTCCAATCCGGAGTCTTATAGGTGGGGAGTTCAAAGATGAGAAATGATTTGTGTTTTGATTTGATGACTTTGGTCAGGATAATCGCGGATAGCAAAGCTGCGAATATGCCAAGCAGGTACATCACAAACAATACAATCCCTTGTATTTGAAATCCTCCTAATTTCGTGTCCGGTATCACCAGTCCGATCAGAACGATATAAATAGGGAGACGCGCTGAGCAGGTCATAAAAGGTGTTACCAGAATAGTGACCAGTCTTTCTTTGCTATTTTCGATGTTACGCGCAGACATGACCGCAGGAACAGCACAGGCTACGCCCGAAATCAATGGAATCACTGATTTTCCATTTAGACCAAAGGGACGCAGCCAGCGGTCCATCAGGAAAACAACACGGCTCATATAGCCCGTTTCTTCCATGATCGAGATAAAGATGTATAAAATAACAATCTGTGGAATGAAGATTACAATTCCGCCAATACCTTTGATAATACCATTGCTGAGCAAGTCGGTTAACGGCCCTGCTGGCAATGCTGTTTGTATATAGGCTGCAAGATCACCAAATAAACCGTCGATAAAATCCATGGCTGGTCCAGACCAGGTATAAATTGCCTGGAAGATTAAAAAGAGGATGCCAAAGAAGATGACGTAACCAAAGATTGGGTGAAGCAGGATGCTATCAATCGTATTGGTCTTGTTTTTATTCGAGGATTCATCCTTTACATAAATTTCGGCAAGGCTGCTATCTAGGGATTTACTGCGCAATATGGCTTCGTCTTTTTGCAGCTTCTCGGCCCGCAATTGATATTTTTCACGGATTTGCTGGATAGCCTGATTTTTTTCTTTCGATAAAAAGGATACTTCGCCTTTGGCTAGGTATTGCCAGGTGTGGTATTCCGTATCTAATGGGAAAAGACGTTTAGTTTCCTCTAATGCCGCATCAGCTTCCGTTGGTAGACTGAATTTGCTGATATACATGGGCGGAACAGCATCAAAGTTTTTGATCAGCTGATCGATACCTTGCCCCGTACGCGCATTGGTTTCGTATACTTTTGTATTTAATAGGTGTTCAAGTTTCTGAACATCGATTGTAATTCCCTTTTCTTTGGCTTCATCGATCATATTGATGACAAAGATGGCCGGCAGGCCGAGCTCCCGGGCTTGTTGATAAAGAATAATAGACCGTTTTAGGTTCGTAGGTTCAGCGACGACAACGACGAGGTTTGGTCTGAAACTACTTTCTTTATTGACTAAAGTGTTGAAAACAACTTCTTCGTCCAATGAACTTGGGAACAGGGTATATGTGCCCGGTAAGTCAATAATACGATAAACTTTGTTGTTGGCTTTAACTTGCCCCTCACGTTTTTCGACCGTAATACCGGGATAATTTCCTACTTTCTGATTTAATTTTGTAATCCGGTTAAATAGCGATGTTTTACCCACATTTGGATTACCCAAAAGTGCAATAATCGGGTTATTCATTATTTCTGATCAATAAGGATGACTTTGGCTTCTGATTTGCGGATAGCAATTAAGGCGTTATTAGCATTAATATTTAGACATATAGGACCGTCCAAAGGTGCGATATGTTTCACCTCTACTTCAGTACCGGGAATAAACCCCAATTCGAAAAATTTAGCTGGAATTTCGTGTGAATCAAAATCTATAATTACCGCTTTTTCCCCTTTTTTTAGCTTATCTAAGCTAGTTCTATTACGCATTTGCCTGTTTTTTTGAATTCTTCAAATATACAGAATTTCTACCATTTAGAATGATTCTAATGTCATAGTTATGTATTTAGTAAAAAACAGCTATCTTTACTATTCAGAACGATTAATTATCAACCAGAATGAAGATTGAGGACGAAATCAAAGTAAGTAAATTCAGCAATGAATGGCATCGTTGTACGGTAAATATTCTTTACACGTACAATTGGATTAACAATGAGCTTGAACAGCGTGCTGCCAAAGAAGGAATCACTTTGAAACAGTTTAATGTCTTGCGCATATTGAGGGGCCAATATCCCAAGCCTGCAACCAATAATCTGATTAAATCAAGAATGTTGAGTACTACCCCGGACATCTCGCGTATGATTGATCGCATGGTTTCCAAAGAATTGGTTTCACGTTGTCAATCGGGTGGTGATAAAAGGGCAGTGGATTTGGTTATCACTGAGAAGGGCCTCGAGATTCTTAAGAGTTTAGATGAGGATATGTTGATGAAGGATCTTTTACCCGATCGAATTAGCGAAGAAGAGGCAATGACTTTAAGTGCACTGTTGGATAAACTTCGCGGCTAAAGAAATTAATGCGCATGGTCATGATGTTCATGATCATGCGGTTGTTGATGCTGATCGTGCCCATGATCATGTTCTCCGACAAATAAGAAACTTCCGAGTGCAATAGCAACACCGGCTATCACAGCAATCATTTTCTTTTTATTGAATTTATGATGGTCAATTGAGCCCGATTCAAAAAGTATCGTTGTCGATATGTGCAAGAAGATACCAATAACCACGGCCATGATTTTATCAAAATATTGCTGGATATTGCCTACTTCACCTGCACTGATGGCTTTGCTCAGCAAAAAGCCAAAAGGGGTCATTGCTGCAAATAAAGCTAGTGTAATGAGGATGGTGTTTTTCTTTAAATGCGTGCTTATTAGAATACTTCCCAATGCAAATGCCGCCGGAATGTGGTGGATGGATATGCCTAGTGCAAGTTCAGTCTGATGTGTTGCCGCGAGTGGCATGCCTTCAAGGAAAGCATGAAGACATAGACTGAACATAATACCTATTGGAAAACGATGATTGTGGTGGTCGTGATCATTGTCGGTATGGATATGGCCATGCTCGATCCCTTGGGAGAACTGTTCAAGAAAGAGCTGGAAAAGAAATCCAGCAAGCACATAAATACCCAATACCTCAGGTGAAGTATTGTTAGACTGATAGACATGCGGAATGAGGTGCAGTACCGTAATAGAGAATAAATAGGCTCCACTGAAAGAAAGGATGAGTTTAAGGAAACTGGTTCCTTTCTTTTGTACAAAAAATACAGCAATTCCACTTGCAAATGCAGGTATGAATAAAATTAAAATCAATAAAATTGAATTCATTATACGTGTTCAGTTTTAAAAAAGCTAGGCACAAACCGTTTGAATAAGTAGCCTGTTGCCAATCCAACCAGGATACCTAAGGCTGAACCACAGAGGACATCAAACGGGTAATGGACACCAACATAAATTTGAGAGACTGAAATTAGGGTTGCCCAGGTAATACAAAGCCAAAGCACATGTTTCCATCTTCTCCGGAAAAGTACAATCCAGAAAAAAGCAAGGGAAAAATGATTGGCCGCATGAGAGGAGGTAAAGCTAAAGCCGGAGCCGCATCGCACCCGGATGTTGACATTTTCTTTAAACTCCACGTCGTTACACGGTCTAATCCTTTTTACAGTCTTTTTGATCAAATGAGATGATATACCATCGGAAATTCCGAAGGTAACCAAGGTCATGGCAACAATTAGAATTCCCGTTTTTCCATAGGTCTTTATGAAAAATATGATCAGAAATAAATACAAGGGGGCCCAGGTATATGGATTGCGTAGTATAGGCAATAACCAATCAAACACGGGGTTACTCAAGCCCTGATTAATGGCCAGAAAAATCTCTTGATCGATGTGTACTAATTGTTGAATCATAAATGTTGTTGATGACAATGAAATTCCTAAACTTTAAAAACTCACTTTTCAAAAGTAAAAATAATTTCATTGCAAACGGTTGTTTCTTTTAAAAACAACTTTGTTGCAACAAATATACGTTAAATATTCCTTAATTATAATTTTAATTCGATATTTTATTGCCATTGTGCTAAATTTACACGTTACTCAATTCAAAAGAAATGACTTTAATTAAATCAATATCAGGAATACGAGGTACGATAGGCGGGCGTGCTGGAGAGGCACTTACCCCAATAGATATCGTTAAGTTTACAGCTGCTTATGGCAAAATAATTGTTAAGCAGAGTGGTATCAAAAAAATTGTTGTTGGAAGAGATGCGCGTGTTTCTGGTGAGATGGTAAGTAATTTGGTGATTGGTACCTTGCAAAGCATCGGTGTTGATGTGGTTGATTTAGGTCTTTCAACAACGCCAACGGTAGAGATCGCTGTACCTATGGAAAAAGCTGCTGGTGGTATTATTTTGACTGCTTCACACAATCCAGGTCAATGGAATGCGCTAAAGTTACTGAATGCAAAGGGCGAATTTATTTCAGATGCCGAAGGGCAAGAGGTATTGGCCCTTGGTGAATCCTTAGACTTTGATTTTTCCGAAGTTGAAGCATTAGGACAGGTTCATAAAGACTATTCATATTTACAGAAACATGTAGACGCTGTATTAGCGTTGGAATATGTTGATAAGGAAGCTATTAAAGCCGCTAATTTTAAAGTTGCTTTGGATGCCGTAAACAGTACAGGTGGTACATTTATACCTGCCTTATTGGATGCGCTTGGTGTGCAGACAATCTATAAAATCCATTGTGAGCCGAATGGTCAGTTTCCGCATAATCCCGAACCATTAAAAGAGAATTTGACAGATCTATCAGCTGCGGTTATTGAAAACAAAGCTGATTTAGGGATTGCTGTAGATCCAGATGTAGATCGATTGGTCTTTATGATGGAGGATGGTGAGTTATTTGGTGAAGAATATACCTTAGTGGCCGTAGCAGATTATTTATTGCAGCATAAAAAAGGAAATACCGTTTCTAATTTATCTTCTACACGCGCACTGCGTGATGTGACTAAAGCACATGGTGGCGAATATTATGCCGCTGCTGTTGGTGAAGTCAACGTGGTTACAAAGATGAAGGAAGTGGATGCGGTAATTGGCGGAGAAGGAAATGGCGGTGTTATCTATCCTGCATCTCACTATGGCCGTGATGCACTGGTAGGGGTAGCGATCTTCTTGACACATCTGGCTAAACTTGGTAAAAAAGCCTCCGAATACCGCGCCTCTTTACCGCAGTACTTTATGTCAAAAAACAAGATTACACTGACTCCGGAATTGGACATTGACAACTTATTGGCCAAAATGGAGGAAAAATATAAAAATGAAGACCATTCAACAATCGATGGATTGAAAATAGACTTTGAAAATGAATGGGTTCATTTACGTAAATCGAATACCGAACCGATTATTCGGATTTACTCGGAGGGACCTACGCCTGAAGCTGCTGAGCAGATCGCGCAGAAGATTATCCGCGAAATTGAAGAAATAATTAAATAAAGATAAAAAGCTGCCTATGCAGCTTTTTGTTTTAAGACTGATCTCATCGGAAGAGGATTGTCTTAGCTATTACGAAGTTTTATAATGTATGATTAGAAAGATCATTTTAGGTACGTATTGTTTTCTTAGTTTAATTTTATTTGTCTTTCCGACAAGTGCCCAGCAGCCTATGGACGAAATCAATGGGCTACTGGATCGTTGGCACAAAACTTCGGGTGAGGTAAAGTATGGTCCATTTTTGAATGTTATTGCTTCAGATGGCGTTATTTTGGGTACTGATCATGATGAAAGGTGGGATAAAGCCCATGCGGAGAAGTTCAGCGATCAATATTTCAATCCCAAAAATGCCTGGACTTACACCTATGACAAGCGGCATATCAGCTTTAATGCCGATAGCACGACGGCCTGGTTTGATGAAACGTTTAAGATCAATACCAAGTCCTTTCGTGGCGTGGGCGTATTAAGTAAGCAGGACAATGAATGGAAGCTTCGTCAATACAGCATGTCCATGTCGGCACCTTATGCGGATGTGAAAGCGGCCGTAGGTGGAAAGGCAGGTCAGAAAATTCACAGTAACCTGTTATTGGTGATGGTGCTGTTTTTCTTTATGGCTATGTTATTTGTGCTGAGCCAACGCCTCAAGATCTCTTACCCCATTCTGTTGGTTATTGGCTGACTTGTGATCTCGTTGATCCCAGGGGCACCTGTCATAAGTGTTGATCCCGATATCGTGTTTATGGTATTTTTGCCACCCTTGCTTTTTGAAGCGGCCTGGTATACCAATTGGGGGAATTTTCTAAAGTGGCGACGGTCTATTTTTATCATGGGCTTTGGTTTGGTCTTCTTCACATCGCTGGCGATTGCCTACTTTTCGGTCAGTATTATTCCGGGATTTACCTTGGCGCTGGGCTTTTTACTGGGTGGGATTATCTCTCCTCCAGATGCCGTGGCTGCTAGTTCTGTCCTGAAAGGGGTAAGTATTCCGAAACGTGGAATTGCGATATTGGAAGGGGAAAGCCTAGTGAATGATGCAGCCTCATTGACGGTATTTAGATTTGCATCCATTGCGATTCTTACTGGCCAGTTTGTGATGAGCAATGCGACGACGCAGTTTCTGATGTTATCGGTCATGGGGGTTGTCGTTGGTCTGGTCATCGGTCACATCCTCTATATATTCCTACGTTATGTTGCTAAGTCGTCGAGTATTTCAACACCCATAACCCTTATTGCACCTTACCTGATGTATATTGTTGCGGAGCATTTTGAGTAGTCGGGGGTCTTGGCCGTGGTTAGTGGCGGATTGTTTCTTTCCTTCCGGGCAGGGGATTACCTCAACTATCATACACGGATCCAAACCAAAGAAGTGTGGGCGACAGTGGGTTTTCTCTTAAATGGATTTGTCTTTATCCTCATTGGACTTGAACTCCCGGTGATCATCAATGGTTTGGGGGAATACTCCATGGAGGAAGCTATTGATTATGCATTGGCGATTTGTGTAATTGTTATAGTTTTGCGATTAATCGCCGTTTATCTTTCGGCTTTTGTTCCCAGGATATTGTTCAAACGGGTCCGCATCAAGGAAAAGAGTCCAGGATGGAAATTGCCGCTTGTCGTTGGCTGGGCCGGTATGCGCGAAGTGGTTTCTTTGGCATCAGCATTGGCAATACCATTGACTTTATATGATGGAACAGCCTTCCCACACCGTAACCTGATTTTATTCATTACATTTGTGGTTATTTTAGTGACGCTTGTTTTTCAGGGGCTTACATTGCCTTTGTTGATTAAATTGATAAAAATTGAAGAGGTCGATGAGCAAGCTTCGATGGAAGAACAGATCGATGAGATTCGGGTACGTCTTGGCAAAGAATCTATTGCGTATCTGGATAAACATTACGCAAAGGAAATGCTGGAGCATGAGACAATCGCCCGTGTTAAAGAGCAGATTATCCGGAGCGTAAATGCATCGGAACGAGCAAAAGAGGAGGATACCCGTGCGCAGCTTTCTGCAGTAAGGGGGCTCTATAATAAAATTATGTTGGAACTTTTAGCGCTACGTCGTGACGGTCTGTACAAGATCAAAGAAAGTAAGGCTTTTGACAGTGATGTTATTAAAGAGATCGAGTATTCCCTGGATTTGGAAGAATCGCGTTTGTCGCGCAAGTAGTTGTTTATAAACGAGTAAATCTCGGTTTTTTGCTCGTCGCAACCTAGTGTTGGCGTTGCAAGAAATGCGCTTAGTCGAGCAAAAAATAGTGCGCTAGTGTTGTAAGAAATAGCGAATTTAGCTTATAATGCTAAATTCGCTATTTTGCCTTTATCGCCCACTAAAAATATCGCTCGACCTTTTTTTGCCTTTTGGACGGCATTGAAACTTTCCTTTCCAATAGGCGTCCAGTTTTTTCCGCCGTCATTCGATAGGTCTGTACCCGAAGTGCCCGTGCTGATCAGCTGTTTTTTTGAAAGATAAATAACGGCCGACTTAAAGCCAGCGGGTGCTGTCTGTGGTGCAGACCATGTTTTGCCGCCATCGTTGGTTAGCAGGCTATTTTTGTCTTTGTTTTTATCCGCCTTGTAATCGCCACCGACGACAATACCCGTTTTTGATGTGTTAAATGCGACAGAAAAAGGGCCGGTGCTATTTGTGCCCTGAATGATGGGGCAGCTGTAACGTTGCCATGTGTTACCCTGATCCTTGCTGCTGTAGATATTGGAAACTGTCCCACCTGTGGCAATCCAATATGTTCCGCTGTTATCGCAATATATTGATGTTCCACTGGCTGCAAAACCGGCCTCGCCATCGGTAATGGTAAAGTGCATATTCGGGGATATATCTTTCCAGGACCTTCCGAAATCGGTGCTTTTCAATAGCGGCATTTTTCCCTGAATGGCGTCGCCAAAGGCAATGCCGACCCCTTTTGATGTAAAAGCAAAACCGTCATAAAATATTTCGGGCCGCTTGTCATTGAATACTTCTTTCCAGCTTCGACCGCCGTCATGGGTACTTAAGATGATGGCAGGGGAACCGGCAGATATAATTAAGGCTTCATTCTCATCAAATGCTTCGATATCTCTAAAATCTGTTTTTTCGTAGCCAATTGGATTGACCCACTGCCAGTTTTTTCCGGCATCGGTGCTGAGCCCGACGGTACCGTTGCTTCCGCTTACCCATACCGTTGTATCATCGACCACGCTTAGGCCTCTGTAGCTGCTGTTTCGCTCTTGATTTACAAGGTTAATGGTTGTTTGTTGAGCGTTCAGATGGCCCAGGAACAAGATGTGGGTAATAAAAATCAGAAATAAAGGTTTCATGTGATTATACTTTTTATTTAAACAAATCTACTCGTCTTTTTGAAACTTTTCCTTGTTTTTTTAAGATTGTTTTGCGGAGCTGAAGAAATCCAACCGTCATTTTTCTCGGTGATTTAAAATAAGGAATGCTCAATACGACCAACAGCGCAATGCAGGCGGAAGTGCCGAGAGCTCCGCCATAACCAGTAAAAAATTTACTGGTATTGAGCAGTATTGTCGTGAAAATAACGCCAGCTAGAGCCAAACCGAAATAGGTTGATAACTGGTTTTTGGAGACCATGCCTATAAATGACGCGCCTATAAAAATAGGGGGGATGTACTGTGCGAGATAAGGAGAAACACTTTGTGGGAAGAAGTGAAGGAAACCTGCGACAACTAAGGTCAGCATTGCGGATGAGCGCACTGCCCCTTGGTGAAATTTGGTGTTGACATAGTATGTCGCCGTGCTCCCGATGATGCCAACTAGGTATAAAATGAATGTTTCCATATTACTTAAAAATATATAACAGCAGGTATGTCAATGAAACACCCAGGAAGGCCAATGTTCCTAGTTTACCGCCGACACCATTCAATAGACTTTTCGATACAACCAGAAAGATCGCTGTAAAAATACTGGCGGCTAAAATAAAAGAGAATCCATGAGCCACCTGCGCATTGGACATTCCTACAAATGCACCGCAATAAATTGCTGCAGGGAGGTGGGGCAGATAAGTTGAATTTTTGTTGATATTTGGAATAAAAGAGGCTATGGTACCTGTCAGCGCTGCCCCCAATACAGGGCCCAAACCGAAGATCTGATTGAAATAGTAGGATGCAATCGCCCCTATAGGTACCCAAAGGGCAATTTTGATCGATTCATATTCATGCCTGTGATGATGAATGGGCGACCTGAGGTAACTGTATAAAATCAGTAAGGACAATAGGCCGATAAAAGCCAATACAATATAAGAATGTGTATTTTCTACAAAGATGGCCACTAAAAAAAGGGCCTGAATGACAAATAATAAGCAGATGCTTATTATCCTAAATTTCTGCCGGGCTTGCATTTAAACAAATTTAGGCAAAGGTACTGATTATTTGTCTATTCTATTGGTAGATTTTCTTTTTATCAATATGGGATCAAGAACAATCTGTTCGATTGCTTCGTACGGACTTTTTTGTTTAACCATTTTCAGAAAGAGTTTTGCACATTCTTCCCCCATTTTGTTGGCCTGTTGATCAATACTTGATAGTGTAGGGGTGATAAAGGAAGAAAAGGTCTGGTTTGCAAAACCGATCACTCCTGTCGCTGGAATGGCAATATTTGCAGTTTTTAATGCCTGTATAATTCCCACGGCTGTAAAGTCATCACCACCAATAAAGGCGTCCGGTTGGATTACAGATTTTAGAATCTGTTCGGTTCCTTTGATGCCGGCTTCAATGGATAAGTCGCCACGAATGATAAAGTCTTTCTGCGGGGAAATCTGCGCATCTTTTAAGGCTGCTTCGAAACCATGGAAACGATCCTGGAAAATAGCGATTTCTTTGTCCGTTGTGATAAAGGCAATGTTTTTGTAACCCTGTTCGAGCAGGTGCTGTGTTGCAAGGTAGCCTGCTTTAAAATCGTCAAGTTTGACCACAGGAGCAGGAATATCTTTATGGGTACGGTCAAAAATAACCAGGCATTTGCGCTGATTGATCACTTCCTGAAAATGCTGGGTTTCCTGCGTCTCCAGCGACAACGAAGCAATGATGCCGTCTACCTGAGCTTCAAGTAAGGTCTTCACGCCATTGACTTCATCTTCAAAAGATTCATTCGATTGATAAAGCAATAGGCTGTAGTTGTGTTTTTTTAACTCTTTTTCAATGCTATGCACGGCTTCTGCAAAAAAATGAATTTGCATGGTAGGAACAATGACACCGATGGTATTGGACTTGCCCGAGGAAAGAGAAGAGGCCAACTTATTGACGCTGTAATTCAATTCCTTTGCTTTGTCTAACACCAGTTTTCGTGTCGCCTCACTGATCGTAGGCACATTATTCAGTGCGCGCGATACGGTAGAGACTGTCACTCCAAGCGCACGGGCTATATCATAAATTGTCGTTTTTTTATTCACGCTCCAAAGTAAATAATTTTATTTAATATTTTGATAATTCAGAAACATGCCCTACTTTTATGCAACCGGTTGCAGTATAAGGCCGATGTTGTTTTTTATAACCAATTAGAATTGATTACCATGTATTTATTAGGTATAGACGTAGGTACTTCTTCCGTAAAAGTTTCAATTGTTGAGGCATCTTCACAACGTAAGGTTTGCTCAGTGCAATATCCGGACGTAGAAGCTCCTATCATTACGTTGGAGCCCAATTGGGCTGAACAGAACCCGCTCGATTGGTGGGACTACTTTAAACAGGCTCTGTTGAAGGCAAACAGGCTGGGCCTGTATGACCCCAAAGCAATTTCGGCCATTGGTATTGCCTACCAGATGCACGGTTTAGTTGTGGTCGATAAAGATCAGCATGTGTTGCGAAATGCCATTATCTGGTGCGACAGCAGGGCTGTTGAATTGGGAAATATCGCTTTTGAAGAAATCGGAAGGTCTTTCAATCTGAGTCATCATCTGAATTCACCCGGTAATTTTACAGCGTCAAAGTTGGCCTGGGTAAAAGCAAACGAGCCGGAAATTTATGAAAAAATAGATAAGATCATGTTGCCGGGGGATTTCATCGCCATGAAACTTTCGGGGCAGGTGACGACTTCCATCTCAGCCTTGTCTGAGGGGATATTCTGGGATTTCAAGGATAATGTATTGTCGCGTACGATTATGGATTATTATGGCTTTGATGATCATCTTATTCCTGAGATCTTACCTGTGTTTTCAACGCATGGTCAAATTAAAGCCGCTGTTGCTGAAGAACTTGGGCTATCCAGTACAGTGACCATCAATTATAAAGCCGGCGACCAGCCCAACAATGCACTTTCGCTGAATGTCCTTCAACCTGGCGAAGTTGCTGCGACGGCTGGCACTTCAGGGGTGATCTATGGCGTCAGTGACAAACTGATCGCCGACCGCGAATCGCGCGTAAATACATTTGCCCATGTGAATTATCAGGAGAATGATATCCGGACAGGTGTACTGCTCTGTATCAATGGAACAGGCATTATGAATAGCTGGGGGAGACGTTTGTTGGGCCACGATTTGTCTTATGAGCAGATTAATGCGATGGCTGGCGCATCTCCTATCGGTAGCAAAGGATTGCAGGTTATCCCATTTGGCAACGGTGCCGAACGGATGCTCAACAACCAAACTGTTGGGGCTTCAATTTCGGCGATAGATTTGAATAGGCATGAGACAAGCGATATGCTGCGTGCTATACAGGAAGGTATTGCATTTGCTTTTCGCTATGGTTTGGATATCATGCGCGAAAATAATCTGCATCCAAATATGATTCGTGCAGGTTATGCGAATTTATTCTTGAGCTCCGTTTTCAGGGAGTCATTTGTGGGGGCCACTGACGTTCCTGTAGAAATCTTTAATCATGATGGCAGTATTGGTGCCGCTCTTGGAGCAGGTATAGGAAGTGGGTATTATGCCGATTTTACAGAAGCTTTTCGTTCTTTGAAACCGGTTTATACAGTGGAACCTCAATTTGTAGCGCAATATGAGGAGCACTATCAGCAATGGAAGGAATTATTAAACAAACAAATAAATAACAAATAAGATGAATATTATCAAAGGGAAAAAGGAATTTTTCAAAGGCGTTGGCCAAATTCAATTCGAAGGAAAAGACAGCACAAATCCATTGGCTTTCCGTTATTATAATCCAAAACAAATTGTTGGTGGCAAGACCATGGAAGAGTATTTTAAATTTGCCTGTTCATACTGGCATTCTTTCAACGGTAACGGATCTGATCCATTTGGCGGACCGACACATCAATTTCCATGGGATGAAAGCAACGACGTAATCATGAGGGCAAAAGATAAAATGGATGCAGCATTCGAATTTATCAGTAAAATAAATATCCCCTATTATTGCTTTCATGATGTGGACTTAGTTGATTATTCGGATAATGTGGTTGAAAATGAAAAACGTCTGTCAACTATCGTTGATTATGCGAAGGAAAAACAACAGGAAAGCGGTATAAAATTGCTTTGGGGAACAGCCAACCTTTTTAGCCATAAACGCTACATGAATGGAGCTGCAACTAACCCTGATTTTCATGTTCTTGCACATGGTGGAGCACAGGTCAAGGCAGCCTTGGACGCAACGATTGCTCTTGGTGGTGAAAATTATGTTTTCTGGGGTGGAAGAGAGGGGTATATGAGCCTTTTAAATACCAATATGAAGCGTGAGCAGGAACATCTTGCACAGTTTTTACACATGGCCAAGGATTATGCCCGCAAAAATGGTTTCAAAGGAACTTTCTTTATCGAGCCGAAACCATGTGAGCCTACAAAACATCAATACGATTATGATGCGGCTACTGTGCTGGGCTTCCTGCGTCAGTATAATCTTTTGGAAGATTTTAAATTAAATTTAGAGGTAAACCATGCCACATTGGCCGGACATACGTTCCAGCATGAGCTACAGGTTGCTGTAGATGCAGGTAAATTGGGCTCCATTGATGCTAACCGCGGTGATTATCAAAATGGATGGGATACGGATCAATTTCCGAATGATATTAATGAATTGACCGAAGCCATGTTGATTATTTTAGAAGGTGGTGGATTCCAAGGTGGAGGTGTGAATTTTGATGCCAAAATACGCCGCAACTCGACAGATCCTGAAGATTTGTTTTATGCACATATCGGTGGTATGGATCTTTTTGCACGCGCGCTTGTTACGGCAGATCGTATCCTGCAAGACTCGGATTACAAAAAAATACGGGCCGATCGTTATGCTTCTTTTGATACAGGTCATGGTGCATCATTTGAAGAACGAACACTGACCCTGGAGAACTTAAGGGATTTAGCTGTGGAATTAGGAGAACCAAAAACGATTAGCGGTAAGCAGGAGTATTTAGAAAATTTGGTCAATAGATATATATAGTTCTAAAAATATTTCTATATTAGGCGATCAAATTAAACCAATTACCAATACATGAATAATTATTTAAGCACAAAAGATTACATCGTTTTCCTGATATACTTTGTTATTGTAGCAGGTTATGGATTATGGGTGTATTATCGCAAGAAATCTGAATCTGTAGGCTCCAAAGACTATTTTTTGGCTGAGGGGTCATTGACTTGGTGGGCTATCGGAGCTTCACTTATTGCGTCCAATATTTCGGCCGAGCAATTTATCGGTATGAGCGGTTCCGGATTTAAGATGGGATTGGCTATTGCGACTTACGAGTGGATGGCTGCCATTACACTGATTGTCGTTGCGGTATTTTTTATCCCGGTATACTTAAAGAACAAGATCTTTACGATGCCACAGTTTCTCCATAAACGATATAATGGGACTGTTGCGATGATCATGGCCGTTTTCTGGTTATTGTTGTATGTTGTCGTTAATTTGACATCCATCCTCTATTTGGGAGCCATTGCGGTAAGTAGTATTTCCGGTATCAGTCTGGATGCCTGTATGTATGCAATTGCGATTTTTGCTGTGATCATTACATTGGGGGGAATGAAAGTAATCGGTTATACGGATATTATTCAGGTTTTCTTTTTGGTATTGGGTGGTTTGGCGACCACTTACCTAGCCTTGAACCTCGTTTCAGAGCACTATGGTGGATCAGGAGTATTGGAAGGCTATCACTTGATGACCGAAAAAGCTTCCGACCACTTTCATATGATTCTGGATCGTAAGAATGAGAACTATCTCGATTTACCGGGGCTAACCGTATTGATTGGCGGTATGTGGATAGTTAATTTGAATTACTGGGGATGTAATCAATACATCACGCAACGCGCGCTTGGAGCAGATTTGAAAACCGCGAGAAACGGTATCTTGTTTGCCGCATTTCTGAAGTTATTAATGCCTATCATTGTTGTGTTGCCGGGTATTGCAGCCTATGTCATGTGGAAAGATGGCTTGTTCCAAAATGAAATGATGCAACATGGTGAGGTAAACCCTGACCACGCTTATCCAGTTTTGTTGAATTTATTGCCAGCAGGTTTAAAAGGCTTGTCTTTTGCGGCATTAACAGCTGCAGTGGTCGCTTCTTTGGCAGGTAAAGCAAACAGTATCGCGACAATCTTCTCCTTGGATATTTATAAAAAGGTATTCAATACAGAAGCATCGGATAAGAAATTGGTCAATATCGGCAAGCTAACTGTTGTGGTTGCCATGATCTTGGGTGTGCTGATTGCTCCACATTTGGGTATCGATAAAAAAGGTGGATTCCAATATATTCAAGAATATACGGGTTTTGTATCTCCAGGTATTTTTGCGATGTTCATTTTAGGATTCTTCTGGAAGAAAGCAACTTCAAATGCGGCTTTGTTTGCAACAATTGGAGGTTTTATTTTCTCCATCATCTTCAAAAAATTGCCGGATTGGGTCGATCTGTCATTCTTGTCATCGACAGGTTTCTCTGTTCCAAATCCAACAACAGGAGTCTACGAAATTCCATTTTTGGATAGAATGGGATTCGTCTTCGTGATTTGTATTATCGGTATGATTCTCATTAGTATCATCGACAATAAGCGTGGTGTCGTGCCAGCTGGATTGGAAGTTGATACCACGATGTTTAAACCACACCGGGCGTTTTTGGTCATTGCATTGATCGTAGCGCTATTGGTTACAGCATTATATTCTATTTATTGGTAATCCAATAGCAAATAAGATTTTAAAAACTCCTATCAATCTCGGTTGATGGGAGTTTTTTGTTTGTTTTAAAAATACCTATCTTGGTTTTACTAAAACCATTGCTTAACGAAAGATTGCTGCTATGAAAAGAAGATCCCCCTTGCTACTGATGACGCTGTTTGGATTGCTCACTACCTGTACGCCGATGCTGAGTTCCGCCCAGCGTACACAGAAACCACCTTTACATGGAAAACATTGGATGGCTATTACGGGCAAACCCTTGGCGGCAACAGCGGGTGCCCAGCTATTTCAACAAGGGGGAAATGCGGTGGACGCTGCTTGTGCAATGCTCGCAGCAACCTGTACGATGTGGGATGTACTGAGTTGGGGTGGAGAGACGCAGGCCTTAATTTATCATCCGAAACTAAAGAAGGTCATTGCGATAAATGCCTTGGGGGTAGCACCCAGTGGAGCGACAGTCGATTTTTTTAGATCAAAGGGCTACGAATTTCCACCAGAATATGGTCCTCTTGCTGCTGTCACACCGGGTACACCCGGCGGATTGTGCTATATGTTGGCTCATTATGGAACGAAAAGTTTAGCAGAAGTATTAGCTCCTGCTCTTGAAATGGCTGCAGGGTACCCGATTGACGCGCAAACTGCAACGAGTATTGAGCGGGATAAAGAGCGCATTAAGGAATGGCCCTACAGTAAAAAGGTATTTTTAGTACATGAAGGTAAATCCTGGGAAGCTCCTGAGGCGGGAGAGGTTTTCGTGCAGCAGGATCTGCATAATACCCTGTCCAAATTGATAGAAGCGGAAAAGAAGGCTCTTGCAGCGGGTAAAGATCGGAAGGCTGCAATCATGGCTGCTTATGATCGGTTTTACACCGGCGATATTGCAGATGAATTTGTCCGTGGCAGTAAGGAGCAAGGAGGCTTAATCACGAAAGCAGACCTAGCCAATTGGAAACCTATTGAGGAGGAGCCATTGCATGTCAATTATAAGGGGGTTGACGTGTATAAATTACAAGAATGGACACAGGGACCGGCCATGCTGCAGAGTTTGCAGTTGTTGAAAAACTTCGATCTAAAGGCAATGGGTTATAATTCGGCTCCCTATATCCATACACTCTATCAAGTTATGAACTTGGCCTTTGCCGATCGGGATTTTTATTACGGTGATCCTTACGGTAAACCTAAGACACCTATTCAAGGTCTTTTACATGAGTCCTATGCCAAGGCGAGGGCCGCAACCATTGATCTTAAGCAAAATAACCCAAATGTACTTCCCGGAGACCCTTATCCCTACGAAGGTAAGCAGAATCCGTATCTTTCGTTACTGGAGCAGCGTAAGAAGGAGTTTACGCCACATACGGAGCTGAAAAATGATTTTGTTCCTAAACATGACGCACGCTCAAGTTCGTCGCTAACGGAATTGCCAAAAACAGCTCTTTTGGCATCTTTAACCGTGGATAGTGCTTATGTCGACCGTTTATTGCGGGGAACAACAAGCGTTGAAGCTGCGGATGAAGAAGGTTGGGTTGTTTCGATCACACCGAGTGGTGGTTGGCTCCCTGCCTGTATTGCCGGGAATACCGGGGTGGGCATGAGTCAGCGCTTACAGAGTTTTGTCTTAGATTCGTTGATTAACCCGTTCAATGTGGTCGAGCCGGGCAAAAGACCGCGTGTAACGCTTACGCCTTCGATGGCTTTGAAAAACGGAAAACCTTACCTTTCTTTTGCCGTGCAGGGCGGAGATACACAGGATCAAAACCTATTGCAGTTTTTCTTGAATATGGTCGAGTTTGGTATGACGCCACAACAAGCCAGCGAGGCGGCCAATATCAACAGTAACCAGCTTTGGCTATCGCTGGGGGGAACGAAGACCGACGATCGAAAGCCGCGCTCAGGTAGCCTTTTATTGGATAAAAATACAGCACCAGCAATTATTGAACAATTAAAGAAAATGGGGTATAGCATACAGCTCGGTGATCGTACCAGTGGCCCTATAAATGCTATTTATTTCGACCAGCAGCACCATACGCTTTGGGGCGGTAGTAGCAACAACGGGGAGGACTATGGCATCGGGTGGTAGTTTTTCATTAGCTTGCTGCTCGGTTTTGGTTTTGTTATCTCCGCGCTATTTGTTATCTTACCTACTGATCGGAAACTGATTTTTGTTATGGAGGGTAGTGTCAATAAATATTCGTTTGTTTTTCAGCCTGATGAAGCTGGTATTGTCTTGGTAGATGGCTTGAAGCGGCGGTTACGTGCATCGATAGCCGAACTGTTTCCCGACAAAAACAAAGGCTGGTATCCCAGTTGCAATTCCAAAGCCCATGTAACGATATGTGCTTTTGAAGCAGATGGGAGTAAACTGAAAATGGCTATTGAGGCTTTGCAGGAGACTATGGTCTATGAGCGTAGTCAGTATGTTTATTTCGATCATTTTTCGTCATTTGCCGGTGGTGCTTTCTATATTGCACCGACAGTACATGCCCGCAGTTATCTCAAGGACCGGGCGCGGAAGGTTGTTCAAACTTTATCGGAGTTTGATTTGATCGAGATTAGCGACGAACCCCATATTTCGATTGGACGACGTCTGGAGCCAGAACAGCTTGAAATTGCAAAAGAACAATTGCGGTCTGTCGACCTGAGCTTTATGTGCAAGGGCGTTCATGTGCGGCAGTTTAAACCTGATTTAGGTCAGTATGAGATCATTGATTTTATACAGTTTGGCAACCAATCGAAGGAAAATTCTGGCCAGCTGGCATTTAAATTCTAATAATATCGCGGTTTAATTGCCTAATAATATAAAGCTTTTTATCTTTAAGGCTGACAATAGACGATATTGCACTTACAGTATTTTATGCATTACGACGAATCTCATCATAAATCCCTATCTGATATCCATGAAAGTGTAGATGTCAATCAAGGGAAATCCAAATTTAAGAAGATACTTAGTTTCTTTGGTCCGGCTTATCTCATTAGTGTTGGGTATATGGATCCAGGTAACTGGGCTACCGATCTTGCTGGAGGAAGCCAATTTGGGTATACCCTGATTTGGGTGCTGTTGATGAGTAATATCATGGCGCTAGTTCTACAGAATCTATGTGCCCGTCTAGGTATTGTACGCGGTAAAGACCTTGCGCAGTGTAACAGGGAAACCTATCCTAAACGGATGAATTTTGTGCTCTATGTACTTGCTGAAATTGCAATAGCAGCCTGTGACCTGGCGGAGGTTTTGGGTATGGCAATCGGTCTTAACCTCCTTTTCGGCATTGATCTGCTCTGGGGGGTAATGATCAGTTTTGCAGATACCTTCTTATTGCTCTATCTTCAGAAGCTGGGGATGCGGAAAATGGAACTTTTTATCATTGGCCTGATTGCGCTTATCGGCATGTGTTTCATGGTAGAAATGTTTTTGGCGAAACCGGATTTTGCCGAGGTGGCCACTGGGTTTATACCCAGTATCCCGAATAGTGCCGCACTATATATTGCCATAGGCATTATAGGTGCAACCGTCATGCCACATAATCTATATTTGCACTCGGCTCTTGTGCAGACACGGAAGATTGACCGGAATGAGGTTTCGATCCGAAAATCGCTCAAGTATAACTTTTGGGATAGCGCCATTGCTTTGAACCTGGCCTTTTTGGTAAATGCCGCGATATTGATTCTTGCAGCCTCTGTTTTTCATAAAAACGGTATGCATGACGTTGCCGAACTTGAAGATGCTTATCACCTATTGGGCAATCTTCTTGGAACGGAATGGGCCTCAAAATTGTTTGCTGTTGCCTTGATTCTTGCCGGACAGAGCTCAACGGTGACGGGAACCCTAGCCGGTCAGATTGTGATGGAGGGATACCTTCGATTGCGGATTAGTCCGACTTTGCGAAGGATTATAACCCGGCTTTTGGCGATTATCCCGGCTGTATTGGTGATACTTATTTCGGGTGAAGGTCGCGTTGGACAGCTGCTGATCTTTAGTCAGGTGATCTTGAGTATGCAGCTCGCTTTTGCCGTCATCCCGCTGATCCATTTTGTGAGCGATAAAGTCAAGATGGGTTCTTTTGCCATTAAACCGCTAACAAAAATTGCGGCCTGGCTGATAGCGGCCATTATCGCTGTTTTGAATTTTAAATTGGTCTACGACGAAGTGGTCGGCTGGATTGGTGAAGCCGATAATATTGTGGTAACGGTATTATTGCTGATGGGGGCGATGGGCTTATTCGTCTTGCTTATCATGACTGTATTATACCCCATTTTACTCAAATCGAAACCAACGGAGCTGGAAGTTCACCCACCATTCGAGGCATTGCATTTTGAACATAAGGGCTCTTTTAAGAAAGTTGTGATCGCGTTGGATTTCTCAAATTCAGATCAGAAAGTAATTCAATATGCTTTACAGTTGTCGCATGACGACACGACCTTTGTCGTTGTACATATTGTTGAGAGTGCATCGGTGAAATATACCGGGGAGTCGACGGATGATTACGAATCGCGTCAGGATTTGGAACGGCTGAAATTGTATGCTGATTTTCTATTTTCGCAAGGACATCAAACTGAATATGAACTGGGATACAATAACCGGATCAAGAGTATTGCAGAAGTATGTGAAAAATACGGTGCCGATCTGCTGGTTGTTGGAAGCCATGGGCACAGTGGTGTGAAGGATTTTGTTTTTGGTGAGACCGTTAACAAGCTGCGACATGCGGTGAAAGTCCCTGTTTTTATCGCCCAATAGGCCTTAAGGAGCTATTCGAAAGAGCCTCTGTCTATTCACTGTAATTTTATTGCTGAAAAAGTGAGCGGAGCGATCGCTAAGTGCTAAATAATTCTTATTTTTGCGACATCAAATCAAGATATGAGCGACGCTATTAAACACGAGTGCGGAATCGCACTAATTCGCCTGTTAAAACCCTTATCTTATTATCAGGAAAAATATGGTACGCCATTTTATGGCATCAACAAATTGTACCTATTAATGGAAAAACAGCATAACCGTGGACAAGACGGGGCTGGAATTGCAACCATTAAATTTGATGTTAAACCTGGAAATCGTTACATTTCGCGTTACAGAGCAATGGGCTCAACTGCTGTGGCAGACATATTCGAATATGTACAGAAAAAATTTGCTTCTGTTCAGAAAGCATTTCCGGAGGAGTCAAAAGATACGCAATGGTTAAAAGATAACGTAAGTTTTACGGGAGAAGTACTTTTAGGACATTTGCGCTATGGAACGCATGGAAAGAACAGCATCGAAAGCTGTCACCCATTTTTAAGACAAAACAATTGGATGTCTCGTAATTTGGTGGTAGCGGGTAACTTCAACATGACCAATGTGGACGAATTGTTGCAACAGTTATATGAGTTGGGACAACATCCAAAGGAAAAAGCGGACACCGTAACCGTTTTGGAAAAAATTGGCCATTTCTTAGATGATGAGAACCAAGATCTTTTCGATCAATTCAAAAAAGAAGGTCATTCTAATATTGAGATCAGCTCGCTGATTGCTAAAAATATTGATGTTACCAAAATATTGAAGCGTTCGGCCAAAACTTGGGATGGCGGTTACACCATCGCAGGTATCTTTGGTCATGGTGATGCTTTTGTTATGCGCGATCCAGCGGGTATCCGTCCGGCGTTTTATTATCAGGATGAGGAGATCCTGGTTGTAGCATCGGAAAGACCGGTTATCCAAACTGCATTCAATATTCCAATTGGTGCTGTGAAGGAAATTAAACCAGGCCATGCCCTGATCGCCAAAAAAGATGGTACAGTATCCCAAGAGATGTTTAGACAACCCGTAGAACAACGTTCTTGTTCTTTCGAGCGTATTTACTTCTCACGTGGATCAGATGCTGATATCTATCAAGAACGTAAAGAATTGGGTAGATTACTGGTACCTCAGGTATTGGAATCTGTTAAAAATAATATCAAAAATACCGTATTCTCGTTTATTCCAAATACAGCTGAAGTATCTTACTATGGCTTAATGGATGGTATCAATACCTATGTTCGGGATTTTCAAAAAGATACTTTATTGAATCGCTCAGAAAAAATTTCTGATGAAGAATTGGATGAGATCTTGAGTATTAAACCTCGTTTTGAAAAACTTAACGTGAAGGACGCTAAACTACGTACGTTCATTACGCAAGATGCGGACCGTACAGACATGGTACAGCACGTATACGATACAACTTACGGTATTGTAAAGGATCACGAAGATACGATCGTTGCCATTGATGACTCGATTGTTAGGGGAACAACATTGAAACAAAGTATTTTAACGATCCTGGATCGTTTGAATCCGAAAAAAATCGTGATTGTTTCATCTGCGCCTCAGATCCGTTACCCAGATTGTTATGGTATCGATATGTCACGTATGGGTGAGTTTGTCGCTTTCGAAGCCGCAATTAATCTCCTAAAACAACGTGGTATGGCACATATTATCGATGAAGTTTATCAAAAATGTGTGTTATCAATGACTCAGGATGTTAATGATATCGATAATTATGTCAAAGCGATCTACGCACCTTTTACTGATGAAGAGATCTCGGAAGAAATCGCCCGAATCGTAAGACCTCACCACCTGAAAGCAGAGCTTGAAGTAGTTTATCAGACTTTGGATAATTTACACAAAGCTTGTCCAGATCATAAGGGTGATTGGTATTTCTCCGGTGATTACCCAACACCTGGTGGAAACAAGGTTGTCAATAAAGCTTATATGAACTGGATTGAAGGAAAGAATGTAAGAGCATATTTCAGCAGCTAAGTTCAA
This sequence comes from Sphingobacterium sp. UBA7038, assembly GCF_002494055.1. Classification (NCBI taxonomy): domain Bacteria; kingdom Pseudomonadati; phylum Bacteroidota; class Sphingobacteriia; order Sphingobacteriales; family Sphingobacteriaceae; genus Sphingobacterium; species Sphingobacterium sp. UBA7038. Next base: position 293,727 of record NZ_DLAV01000011.1, on the reverse strand, counting down.
AATTATAATAGGAAGGGATGCATTTATGCATCCCTTTTTTTTTATATTCGTACCAATTAATTTCAATATCCTAAATTAAAAAACCGATTAAAGCAAGGGAAATTACTGTCCGTAAATAAATCTATCATGAAGCATATTTTTAAGAGCCTCTATTTTCAAGTCATCGTGGGTATACTTATGGGGATCATCTGTGGTATCTATTACCCCGATTTTGCTGTTAAGCTAAAACCATTAGGAGATGCTTTTATTAAACTGATCAAGATGGTTATTGCGCCATTGATTTTTAGCTCCATTGTGATCGGGATAGCGGGCATGCAGGATACAAAAAAAGTGGGGAAAATCGGTTTAACCTCCATTATCTATTTCGAGATCATGACAACGATTGCCCTGATTATCGGTTTGGTCTTTGTTAATTGGATACAGCCGGGTACTGGCATGAACGCCGATCCAGCTAGTCTTGATGTATCTTCGGTATCTCATTATATTTCAGAATCCAAAGAGCCACATAGTTTTATGGATTTTATCATCGGGATCATTCCAGGTAATGTGATAGCTGCGGTAGCGTCGGACAACATGTTGCAGGTACTCGTTTTTGCAGTGCTATTTGGGATCGGTATGACAAAAATAGGGCAGAAAGCTTGTGAGCCTGTGCTCAATGTATTGCAATCTTTTCTGAAGGTTCTCTTCTCCATTATCAAAATGATCATGTACCTGGCGCCAATCGGGGCAATGGGAGCAATGGGTTTTACGATCGGTAAGTTTGGAATCCAGGCCTTATCTAAACTCGGTATGCTGATGTTGAGCTTCTACCTGACCTGTTTTATCTTCGTGATCATCGTGATTGGGGCCGTATTGTATTTTTATCTCAAGGTGAATGTTTTTAAGTTTTTAAAATATATCAAAGAAGAGATTTTAATCGTTTTGGGGACTTCCTCATCCGAGTCGGCGTTGCCGGGCATTATGCAGAAGATGGAAGATGCGGGTTGTGCCAAGCCTGTTGTGGGTTTAGTTATCCCCACGGGCTATTCTTTCAATCTGGATGGGACAAGTATCTATCTGACCATGGCAGCGGTCTTTATTTCGCAGGCGCTCAATATGCATCTCAGCCTGGAGCAGGAAATTACCTTATTGCTGGTGTTGTTATTGACCTCTAAAGGTGCTGCAGGTGTAACAGGAAGTGGTTTCGTTACCCTCGCTGCGACCTTGCCTGTTGTTGGCCATGTACCGGTGGAATCAGTCGCTTTGATCTTTGGTGTAGATCGTTTTATGAGTGAAGCAAGGGCGATAACCAATTTGATCGGAAATTCAGCGGCAACGCTGGTGATTTCAAAATATGAAGATAGTTTGGACGAGGAGCTCCTACATGAAAAGTTAGGTTCTAAACGATGATTTCTGCAATCAAAAGCTATGATAAAAGAAGCTTGGCTCCAACAAAGAATTGTTTGAAAAGTCAGCTCAAACCGTTTAAGAATAGCTGATAAGGTTCTGTGAGCGAAATAGAAGATTATATCTCCTATTACAATAATCAACGGATAAAACTAAATTTAAATGGAATGAGCCCGACAGAATATCGAGCTCATTATTACAAATCTAATTAACTAAATTTGTCCAATCTTTTGGGGGCAGTCCAAATTTTGAATAGCCCCTTTCTATTCAAAACCTTTCAGGTATCTGTTAATTCTCTTTTTTTGTATTTTCTATATCTTGAGCCAGATCGATGGCACCAGTTACTTTTTCTTCCAATAGCGCGAGTTTGATCACCTGCGACATTTCAGTCACATAGTGGAATTGCATGTCTTTGATATAATCTTCCTTGATTTCCAAGATGTCTTTTTCATTGGATTTACAAAGGATAATATCTTTGATGTTCGCACGTTTTGCGGCAAGGATTTTCTCCTTAATACCGCCAACAGGCAATACTTTTCCACGTAATGTAATTTCACCTGTCATGGCTAATTTTTCCTTCACTTTACGTTGGGTAAATAGCGATGTCAGTGCTGTGAGCATGGTTATACCAGCTGAAGGGCCATCTTTTGGAATAGCACCTGCTGGAACGTGAATATGGATATCCCAATGGTCGAAAACACGATAGTTAATGCCGAAATCCGAAGCGTGGGCTTTCAGGTAGGCTAGTGCAATCGACGCAGATTCTTTCATGACATCACCCAAATTACCGGTCAGGCTCAAACGTCCTTTTCCTGGGCTCAGTGAAGATTCTATAAATAAGATATCACCACCTACGGAAGTCCAGGCCAAGCCTGTTACGACACCGGCGACATTGTTATTTTCGTAGATGTCCTTATCAAATATTGGGGCACCTAGGATATCAAGTAGATCTTGTTCGTTTATACTTGGACTGTAATCCTTTTCCATGACAATACGTGTTGCAATACCACGTACGACAGAGCCGATCTTTTTTTCTAATCCGCGGACGCCAGATTCACGTGTGTAATCCTCAATAATCTGTTCGATGATCTTCGCTTTTAACGAGACATCTTTGGATGCCATGCCATGCATTTCGCGTTGTTTTGGCAAAAGGTGTTTTTTCGCGATTTCGATTTTTTCCTCGATGGTATAGCCATTCACTTCGATAATTTCCATCCGATCCAATAGCGCAGGTTGAATAGAACTCAAAGAATTGGCTGTCGCGATAAACATCACTTTGGAAAGGTCAAACTCCATTTCCACATAATGGTCATAGAAATGTGTGTTTTGTTCTGGATCCAATACCTCCAATAAGGCCGACGAAGGATCTCCTTTGAAATCTGCGCTCATTTTATCGATTTCGTCCAGAATAAAAACCGGATTTGCTGCCCCTGCTTTTTTCAAGGACTGAATGATACGGCCCGGCATTGCGCCGATATAGGTTTTGCGGTGTCCTCTGATTTCTGCTTCATCGCGTACACCACCCAAAGCCATACGGGTATATTTGCGTCCTAAAGCTTTGGCAATGGATCTTCCCAAGGAGGTTTTACCCACTCCCGGAGGGCCTACCAAACAAAGAATAGGTGCTTTCATATCATTTTTTAATTTCAATACCGCAAGGTATTCAATGATACGTTTTTTTACTTTCTCGAGTCCGTAATGATCTTTGTCGAGCACTTTTTGTGCTTTGTTTAGATCAAAATTGTCTTTTGTTGTTTCATTCCAAGGTAGATCTAGCAAAAGCTCAAGGTAATTGAGCTGTACCGAATAATCTGCAGCAGCAGGATTGATCCGCGATAGCTTTTCGAGTTCCTTTGTGAAATGTTTTTCGACATCAACACTCCATTTCTTTTTCTTACCCCGTTTTTTAAGCTCTTCCAGCTCAAGATCGGGCGTATTGCCACCCAGCTCTTCCTGAATTGTTTTGAGCTGTTGGTTCAGGAAATAGTCACGTTGTTGTTTGTCAAGGTCGACACGTACTTTATTCTGAATCTGGTGCTTTAGTTCCAACATCTGGATTTCTGTCGTCAGCAGTTCCAATAAAAGTTTGGCACGGTTCTCCACTTTGGGTATCTGAAGCAGTTCCTGTTTTCTGATCATTTCGACATTGATATTCGACGAAATGAAGTTGATCAGAAACGAGGGACTTTCAATATTTTTGATGGCTATACCAGCTTCACTAGGTAAGTTTGGCGAAAGTTGGATGATCTGCAGCGCCATTTCTTTTAAAGTAGAAATTGTCGCTTTAAAGTGCTTGGTCATCTTCGGTTTCGCTTCGTTGAATTTCTCCACACGCGCCTTTAAATAAGGTTCGGTTTCGACAATTTCCAACAAGTTGAACCGTTGTTTTCCCTGGATAATGACGGTGGTATTACCATCAGGCATTTGGAGTACTTTAATGATATGAGCTACAGTGCCCACTTTATTTAGTTCTTCAAATCCTGGGTCCTCTACAGTCATATCCTTCTGAGAAACAACACCAATAGTTTTGCTGCCTTTATAAGCTTCTTTGACTAATTTGATGGATTTATCTCGACCTACGGTAATCGGAATGACAACACCGGGAAATAATACGGTATTACGTAAAGGCAAAATAGACAATGCTTCTGGAATTTCAGCATTCGCCATATTATCTTCATCCTCTTGTGTAAGTAAAGGGAAGAATTCGGTATCCTCTGCAACGATTGGAATTGCTTCACTGAAATCAAAAGTTTCGAATTTGCTCATAGTATTTATTTTGTGTATTTGGCAGTCGCTGACATGTTGACGGCTGACTTTCAAATTTTAAGCTTCTATTATTGTTTCCCCTATATTGCAAGGGAAGTGCCAATTGCTAAAAGTGAGCAAAATTACAAATCTATTTTCTAGAATAGGAAAAAAAGGCAGGTTAAATAAAATTTATCTGCCATTTGTTGGAGAAATAGGCATAATAATTGTAATATTGGAATGTGAAAGGGCACCGATGGCAGTTCTTGCGTTTAAAGAAATCAATCGGCGGTTTTTTCAAAAATGTAGAAACGATCACACGTGATCATTAAAGAGTGAATATAAACACGTAACTAGTTAGATATGAATTTAAAATCATTTAAATTGGGTTTGTTTACTGGGGTTTTTGCCTTAGTTGCTTTTAGCGCGAATGCACAACAACCAAAACAGGCTGAGCATAGCAACGCTAATGTGAGAATGGGGCAGAAAGCTCTTTTGGATGGTGATTTCAAGAATGCAGAGTCATACTTGACTAAAGCCCTCCCTCAGGAAGGGAAAGATCCGGACGTATTATATATGTTGGGATATTCTCAATTTCAAAATGGTGATTATAAAAAATCAGCGGAGACTTTTGGAAAAGTAGTTGCATTGAACGGTAAAAATGCAAATGCTTTATATTTCAAAGCGAAAGCAACAAACAACCTCGCTACTCAATCCACAAATAAGACATCTGTTGCCAACAAAGAGCAGTTGTTGAAAGTTGCTATTGAGGATTATTCAAAAGCAATTGCCATTACGCCTACTGATTCGAAATTCTATCAAAATAGAGCGATTGCGAATCGTGATTTAGGTATCTTGATCGGAACAGCGGGTACGCCGAATTACAATAAGGCAATGGCAACTGACGCTTATAACAATGCAATCAAGGATTATGAAAAAGTGTTGAGCTTTGATGCATCGAAAAAAGATATTCAAACAGAAATCAAAAAAGCGAAAGTATATAGAGATAACTTGAAATAGTATCGCTATAAAAGTATACAAAAGGGAATGCCAACAGGCGTTCCCTTTTTTTTGTGCCTGTTGGAATCGCTGTGTTAGCAATGAGCTGCTTTTCATTTAAACGGGCTGATTTTAGCCGTTTTTGTTTTGATAAATTTCAAACGAAATCAGCGCTGAGACTGTTCTTTTCCTAAATCAAAATGAATATTATGGAAACGAATCGATTGTCAAAGGAAATGCAGCAAATTTTAATCAGTCAGATGACTAAAGAAGCTGAGGCTGCACAGATTTATTTGGCGTTGGGGGTATGGGCAGATGATCAGGGTTATGGCGGAATCGCCAATTTTCTGTATAGACATGCCCAGGAAGAGCGTAATCACATGACTAAGATTATGGGGTATATACTTGAACGGGGTGGTCGTCCTAGGATACAAGCTATCGCAGAGCCGCCAGCTGACCCACAATCATTGACCGAATGCTTTAATCGCGTTTTTAAACACGAAGTAGATAATACTGAAGCGATCTATAACATCGTCAATTTGGCGTTGGCGGAAAAGGACTGGGCAACATGGAACTTTGCGCAGTGGTTTGTTAAGGAGCAGATCGAGGAAGAGAAGTTAGCATTGGAATTGATGGATAAATTGAAAATCGCCGGTGGTGACCGCGCATCAGATGAATCCTTGTTCGCGTTGGATTCCTCGTTGGAAGCCATGCCCGACGAAGTGACTTTGGCAAGAGAAGCAACAGCAGATGATCCCAAATAATTGTAAAACAGAAAAAGGCGGGATCGTAGATCCCGCCTTTTTCTATTTTACTGTGTACTAATCTTAATCGACTCGTTTGTGCTAAGCTAAATTTACTTTATGCGCAATGGCATATACACACCGAAGGTGATGTTTCTCCCCATGTTATAGACACCAAAGCTCGTGTCTTCCTGTGAAAGACGTCCTGGGCGCAATCGGCTCAGTGCATCGTAATAACGTTTGTTGGTCAAGTTTGAAGCTGCTGCAAATACTTTGAGCTGTTGCGATCCGAGATGTAATGTTGTACCGATCCCTGCGTTCAATAAGGAATACGAGTTTGCTGGGGTTTCGAAGGTTTCATCAATGCGGTTCTGTTTGAAATAATTGTCCAGACCCACAGAAACGTAGAAAGCATTCAAACCGTTAATCTTAGGCTCAAGCCGCAAGGTATTGTGTACAACACCAGCTGGAATCAATGCAAGCGGTCTGTTAAATGTATTGTTCTGTGCATGGGTATAGCTAAATGTATTATCCAGGTGTATCCAGTTCAACAAATGAAAATTTAGACTTCCTTCGACACCGTAAAGATTGGCGTTGACCTGGCCATAGCGGTATACGTCGTAGGTATGCGAATCACCATCTTCACCCACCACAGTTTTGGTATCGCCTTTTGTTGTTGAGGCATAGATAAAGTTGTGGATATAATTTTCATAGATTCCGATACTTCCTGTGACGATGCTATGTCCAAACTCCAGCGTTGCATCCGCTTGGTAACTTCGTTCAGGTTTCAGGGTTTCATTACCAACTTCATAGCGGTACGTTCCTTCGTGTACCCCGTTGGAACCTAATTCTGCCGGATTAGGCGCTCTAAAAGCCGAACCGGCATTTGCTTTGAAATTGAGGTCTTCGCTGAAAATATGGGTATATCCAAGTGCTCCGCTCACATTGCTGAAACTATTTTTAAAACCGGCGAACTGCTCTTCGTCTTCAATAAAGAGCTGTTTGCCTTTGTTGTTGACGTAGTCATAGCGTAATCCGACGTTAAAGGTATTTTCGCCCCAGGTTTTCTTTGCATATCCAAAGGCGCCCAATTCCAACTGATCATAGGCCGGAATTAAGAATTCAACACCTTTATTTAGACTATGCTCCTGGCTTGCACTAATGCCAAATACATGTTGCCAGCCATTTTTTTCACTCAACGAATATTTTGCGTCAAGTGAATATGTATTCAGATCAAAGAATAAGGAAGGCGTTGCTTCTTCAAGTTCCCGACGTTGATTTTTTTGATAGCCCAGATCAAGTTTTAAACTACCGGAACCGATGACAAAGTTATTGTTGAGAGCCAGTTTGTAATGACGGATGTCCTGCTTGGGGAAGTCCAAGGTACGGCTTTTTGAGTTGATGTAAAGCGGGTCACCAGGTTCGGCATCGTAAAAGCCGATATTATTTTTCAGGTACGAAAAATTCAGATGAGAGTAGCCCCATTGCTTGTTCAGCCCGAGCATACCACTAAAATTACTGTTGTTAAAACCACTATTGCCATATCGGCCTGCTGGCGTATTGTACGAATAGGCATTTTGATAAGAACCACGACCACGCCATACAAAGCCATTTTCATTGCCGGTAAGCATAACCGAACTATTGGTTAATCCGTTGTTGGTGGAGTAGCTGCTCAGTACTTCACCTTTAATTTGCCCTGCTGTAGGAACATTTGGTTCAAGCACATTGATTACACCGCCGATAGCATCAGATCCGTACATCAAAGAGGCTGCACCACGTAGGACCTCCACACGATCCGGTTGATTTTGGTCGATCTCGATACCATGTTCGTCACCCCATTGCTGTCCCATCTGTTTAACACCATCACTCACGGTGACGACTCGATTATAACCGAGTCCCCGTATAACAGGTTTTGAAATACCTTGTCCTGTTGTGATCTGGCTTAGCCCGGGAACTTGTCGTGCTAGTGCATCAATCAGATTCGTTGCATTTCCCTGCAGTTCATCTTTGGAAATGACAGCTACTGAGGTACTGTTGCGACGGCTCTGTGAGGTGACCAATGTACCCGTAACGACGACTTCATTGGTTTCAATAATACTTTCTGTTAGGGCGAAATCAAGGGAAAGATTTTCCGAAGTGAGATCGACGGTCTTAACAACGGACTGATAGCCCAAGAAACGGACTTCAACCAAATAGCGTCCACTTGAAGGAAGTGATTTGAAGCTGTAGTGACCTTGCTGGTCTGATGCGGTGCTCGAACGAAGCTGTTGCAGCGCTATTGTAGCGCCAGCAATGGGAAGATTCGTTTTCGCATCCGTTATTTTACCGCTGATTGTTGCGGCGAGAGCTGGAAATATGGAGAAATAAGTGGCAAGCATAAAAATGCAGCCTATAATTTTAAGTTTCATCTGTACGAATAATTTTTACGTATATAACATCAAGCAAAACAGCAGCTCAATAACTCATCGTATGAATTCTTGAGACTGTCGAGTTCTAAAAACTTGTATGAAGTCGTTTGTCGCAATAATGAGAAGGGTATATGAATGACATTATCGGACTTATGTAAAAACTAAGCGATGGGGGGACCACGATTGCCAGAAAGCAGTGATCGAATAATTTGATCTCCGGTGATAAACAGTCCAAATTCAACCTGCTGTGTCGGAAGTATTAATTCGTGCAGCGTAAAATGGAAAAGAATTTGTGGGTGTGAGTTTTGATCACAAATGGAGCACTTGGGATGATCCGTGTGGTGTTTTTTTGCAGGACTGTCTACGATACTGAGTGTAGTTTGCGTATGCGCATGGGTATACACAATGAACTGACCAATTAAGAAGGTCAATAAGAGCATTAATGCTGCGAATTTGTTCAATGAGATACCTTTCACGCTAAAACCACTACGTTTAAACCCACGTTTTCTCTTGAGTTATTTTGTTAATCAGATCAAAGGTAAGGAAAATATAATACAAAGCAATTGTGTTGCATTTATTATTTTGAACCGATTATCGAAAAGATGTGATAGGGGATACCCGTCGGAACAAAAAAAAAAGTGTCTATCCAAAGATTAGATAGACACTTTGCATATGATCGATAAGGTTGTTTATTTTTTGGAAGGAATAAACTTGCCTTCAATTTCATATTGATTGGCATCCAAGCCTTGGACATCTTGAAATTTGACAATGCGATAAAGCGAGTCCGTATAATAGTCTAATTTTTCTTGACTATCGTATAAGGTATTTGTTATCTTTTTATCGATATGGATGTGTTTTACCTTTTCGTTGTTATCAAATTCGATGCGTAACTTTTGTATTTGTAGTTCTTTCTTTTTAGCTGTAAATTCTGTTACACAGTCTACAGCTTTAACTTCATACAGTGATGGATCGAAGTTTTTGCTGATGTCGGCAGCTTGAAAGGCGGAAAGTTCATTTTTCCAGTTGCTAATTTTCAGTTCCTTTTGTTCTTTTTCTCCATCTTTGTTGACAGATTTTAGAACCGAGGGGTTGAGTTGCTGCAGGCGATTGACCTCGGCAGTAAAGAATGAATCAACAGAAAATATGTCTGAAGATTTTTGAGGACCTTTTGTCGCGGATGGAGACCCACAGCTCCAAAAAAGCAGCGCACTGCCCATAACAAGGGAAAGTGCTCTGCCACTATTTATAAGTAAATTATTATTCTGATACCAATACATTTCCTGTCATTTCAACGGGGATATTGACGCCTAAAAGCTGTAAGACGGTTGGGGCAATATCACCTAATTTACCATCTGCTATTTTCTTATACTGATCGTCAATCAAGATACATGGAACCAAATTGGTTGTATGTGCCGTATTTGGCGATCCATCTTCATTGACCATAAACTCGGAGTTACCGTGGTCGGCCAAAATAATAAAGGAGTAACCATTTTTAAGGCCTGTCTCAACAACCGTTTTTGTACATTGATCAACAGTTTCCACTGCTTTTATAACAGCCTCAAAAACACCCGTGTGACCTACCATGTCAGGATTCGCAAAATTCAGGCAGATAAAATCAGGTTGAAGTGTTTCCATATCGTTGACGATAGCTTCAGTAATTCCTTGAGCAGACATCTCCGGTTGAAGATCGTAGGTCGCTACTTTTGGAGATGGAACCAACAGGCGGTTTTCACCTTCAAATTGCTGTTCACGACCTCCTGAAAAGAAAAATGTCACGTGCGGATATTTCTCTGTTTCGGCGATACGTGTTTGTGTTTTATGGTTTGCTTCCAACACTTCACCTAAGGTATTGGACAAGTTGTCTTTTTGGAAAACAACGCTGACATTTTGAAATGTTTCATCGTAAGATGTCATAGTCACATAATATAGATCCAAGGGTTGTAGATTATATTCTGGAAATGCCTTTTGCGTTAAAGCGATTGTAATCTCGCGGCCGCGATCCGTTCTGAAGTTGTAACAGAAGACCACATCACCTTCTTGGATTGTTGCCACTGGCGCACCATTTGAGTCTACCAATGCAATTGGTTTTACAAATTCATCGGTTACACCTTCGTCGTATGATTTTTGGATCGATGCAACAAGGTCACTGGATTTTTCACCTTCCGCTTTTACTAAAAGATCGTAGGCTAATTTTACACGTTCCCATCTGTTATCGCGGTCCATCGCATAATATCGACCGATTGCAGAGGCAAAAGTACCTGTTGTCGTCTTTAAATAGTCTTGTAGGTCCTTAACATAACCAATGCCGGAGTTTGGATCCGTATCACGGCCATCTAAAAAGGCATGTATAAAAACTTGGTCACTTGTCAAGCCAGCATGTTTTGCAGCATCACATAAGCCTTTTAAGTGCTTTGTATGTGCGTGTACACCACCATCGGAAAGTAATCCGATTAAATGTACCTTTTTGTTATTTTCCAATGCATATTTAAATGCGTCTTGAATAATAGGATCCGTATTGAATACGCCATCGTTGACTGCTTTGTGAATACGACCCAATTCTTGATAGACGATTCTTCCGGCGCCAAGATTCATGTGACCAACCTCTGAGTTACCCATCTGTCCAGCAGGTAAGCCGACAGCTTCACCAGAGGCCTCTAAGCTCGAGTTTGGATAAGCTTCTAATAAATGATCTAAAAATGGAGTGTTTGCAGCTTCAACTGCATTTGATTTATCATGTTTTCCATATCCTAGTCCATCTAGGATCATGAGTGCAACTTTTTTCTTATTCATCGTATAACAAAGATAATCTTAATTTTAGAATCTATCAACGCATCTTAAAAAGTTCCCTTGTTAATCCGTAATAATTTTATAGGTTTGTGGCATAGGATATGTTCGGTTAAAAAACGGAGCTACCTAATGATTGATATGGATGATAGAAGCTGTTCTATAATATGTTGAGCTATATGAAATTTTTAAGCTATTGCGCATTTATACTTATTACTAGTCTTTTTGTACATACTGCGGCCTTCGGGCATTATTTAAGAGAAGTAAATCCAGTGGTAAAGGTAGCTTTGTCAGGTGATGATGATTCTTTAGAAAGTATTTCAGAGGAACTGAAATCGTATTTGAAAGAAGGTAATGCAAAAAATATGGCCAAGTATTTCGGCTCAAACTTAACCTTATCTATTTTGGGGGAGAATGGCGTCTACACAAAGTATCAGTCAGAAATCATGTTGGCGGCATTTTTTAATCAGCATAAACCCAAGACTGTTAAATTGACGCAAGCCAGCAATGCGAACAATGGCTATCAATATTTTACATTTACATTAGCTACAGAACAAACAAACTATCGTGTCTTTATTAAGATCGGCGTAGGAAATAATAACCATTCGATTGAAGAGCTAAGAATCGACAAAAATTAAAGCTAGCGATGCTTTTTTTATAAATCTATTTTTCGATTAAAAAATTATTCCACATCTTAGCCCAATAAATAGTATTATGGAGAAGGAAATCAAGGACTTTTTGGCCCATTTTGTAAAACAGGCTGTCGCGGAGGATTTGGGCGATGGAGATCATACCTCACTTTCTACGATTGAAACTGGGGCACAAGGGGAAGCCAAATTGATTGTTAAGGATAATGGTATTTTGGCCGGAGTTGAAGTGGCGCAGGCGATTATTGCCTATATTGACGATACGTTGACCTGCGAGGTGTTTATCCACGATGGAAGTCAGGTTAAAGTAGGTGATATTGCTTTTTATGTGAGGGGAAATATCCAAAGTATTTTGCTGGCAGAGCGTTTGGTGCTGAATGTCATGCAGCGTATGAGTGGCATTGCGACAACTACCCGAAAATACGTAGACCTTCTCAAAGGTACAGGTACGAAAGTTTTGGATACCCGGAAAACCACACCCTTATTGCGTGTATTGGAGAAAGAAGCCGTTCGTATAGGAGGTGGGACCAATCATCGTTTTGGTCTTTTTGATATGATTTTAATTAAGGACAATCATGTGGACTATAGTGGCGGTATTGTACCGGCTCTAAAGCGCGCAAATGATTACAGAAAGAACCTAAATAAACCAATAGAAATAGAAATTGAAGTCCGAAATTTTGCGGAGCTTGATGAAGTTCTTAACTTTGGCGAAGTGGACCGAATCATGTTAGATAATTTTTCGCCGCAGGATGTAGCCAAAGCTGTTCAGCTAATTGACCATCGATTCAAGACAGAGGCCTCTGGGGGAATAACTTTCGACACGATCCGATCGTATGCGGAGGCTGGGGTAGATTATATTTCAGTAGGCGCTTTAACACATAGTGTAAAGAGCTTGGATCTTAGTCTGAAAGCCAAATTAATATAAGAACTGATTTAATTAATGATATCGATTTATTTAGTAACTGCAGTATTACTAGCTTATTTGTTTGGTTCCATACCTACAGCAGTTTGGTTGGGACAGGCATTTTATGGGGTAGATGTTCGTGAGTATGGTAGCGGTAATGCTGGGGCGACTAACACCTTTCGCGTATTGGGCCCTAAAGCGGGATCGATCGTGATGTTTGTAGATATATTTAAAGGCTGGACAGCAACAAACCTGGCTTATTTAATAGAACTGGGGCAAAATACCAGCGATGTCCAATTTGTCAACTTTCAGTTGGCACTTGGCGTTATTGCGGTATTAGGACATTTGTTTCCTGTATTTGCAGGGTTTAGAGGTGGAAAAGGGGTGGCAACCCTGTGTGGTATGATCCTCGCTATACATACACCTGCCGCTTTGGTCTGTGTTTCAGTGTTTATCATCATCCTGCTGACAACTCATTATGTTTCGCTCGGTTCCATTTCTGCAGGTTTTGCATTTCCTTTTAGTTTGGCCTTTATTTTTAAAACAACGATACCTTCTGTGCTGCTTTACGGAATAGCCATCTGTATTCTGTTGTTAATTACCCACCAAAAGAATATAGAGCGTTTGTTAAAGGGGCATGAATCCAAGATTTACCTCTTTAAGAAAAAGCCGAAGGAAAAAGAATAGGCACAATAATTGCATTCGCTACGATGGATTAATAAATTATTGTAAAATATCCATGTTGGATGCGCTGAAAAGCGATTATCTTTCGCTTCGAAACTCCATATGGCCCTTGAAATAAAATTTAAACTATGAACGGAATGTTTAAGTATTCAGCTATGGTATTAACATGTGTAACACTGGCATCGGGGTTGTCGGGTTGTGCAACTTCTGCTGTTACCGGGAAAAAATATTTGAAATTGGTCAGTGCTGATCAAGTGAACCAACAAGCTGCATTGGCTTATAAAGATTTCTTATCGAAAAATAGCGCGAAAGTAGTAACCGGAACTGCAGATGCGGCGATGGTAAAACGTGTTGGTAACAAGCTTGCAACGGCGGTAAATCAGTATTTGCAGAGTACAGGTCGCGCAAATCAATTTAACTTCAATTGGGAGTTTAATCTGGTGAAGAGTGATGACGTGAATGCATGGTGTATGCCTGGGGGTAAAGTTGCGGTATATACCGGAATATTACCAGTAACACGTACAGAAGCGGGATTGGCAACAGTAATGGGACACGAGATAGCACACGCTATTGAAGAACACTCTGTGGCTCAGGCTTCGAATCAGATCGCTTTACAGCTGGGTGGACAAATTTTAGGTTCAGCTGCAGGCGTATCTGGAAACAGTACGCTTGGTGTTTTTAACAATCTTTATGGATTAGGAGGCAACTTGGCGCAACTGAAATTTTCGAGAAGCGACGAATCGGATGCGGATGCAGCGGGTTTGATTATTATGGCTTTGGCGGGTTACAATCCCAATGAAGCTGTAGATTTCTGGAAGCGTATGGCATCGGGTAGTCAAAAAGGGCAGCCTGAGTTTTTGAGTACCCACCCGAGTGATGAGCGACGGATTGCGGATATTCAGAAATTGATTCCAAACGCAATGAAATATTATAAAAAATAAACGATTGATAGGATACGAAAAGAGGAATTTGCGTGAGCAGATCCCTCTTTTTTTTGCATTATATTTTGATCAAGTTACACCCCGGCTAGCGCATCGCTAACGCCGAGCACTACACCGATAACCAATCCCATAAAATTAAAGGCTATGGTAATGATGACCATGATGCCAATAAATTTGTAATGTTTTTTTAACGCATCCAAGCAGAGCTCCAGCTGAATGGTGTCGCGGTTTTCAATAGCTTTTTTCGCTTTGGATCCGAAATTATAAAGGAAATAAATTGGAAGGCAGAAAAAAGCAAGAAATAAAAGATAAAGTACACCGAATGTGGATAAGGCCCCTGCTGTGACATATTCGTCGGCCCCGAGTGATAATGCACTGGCTCCGAAGATTAGGCTGACCATGGTTATGGCAGAAATGCCGATGAAAATAAAACAGACAATGGCCAAAAAATTGGCCCATTTGGCCGCTGAAGCCAAGAAGGAGAGTCCTGCCGGAGACAATTTAATGTCTGCAGGTTCTTGAAAAGAAGAATTTTGAATACCGTCTTCCATGAAGCATAAATTATTAGGTTTGCGAATTTCTGAAAAGTTCTTGGCTTTTGAAACATTTTTTATATAAACCATCAGGCCTATAGAATCGTTTAGATTTTTTTGGTCAGAATAAGTTACAGTGGCTCAAATTCGACAAGAAACTGAGTTGTTTAATAAAAGTCTCGATTGACAGGAAATTAGTTAAAAATTTTCAAAAAGTTAAATTCCGATTGGAAGAATGTTGTTACAAAAAAAAAATCCAGAATTGATGTGGAAAACTATTTTTGATCCGATAATTAGAATGTAAATGCTGGTTTAAAACATCTTACAACGTTTTTTGTCGTGATAAATTATAGGTTGATGTCTGATTTTTGGTGTGAATTTCATGAAATGGGTGTGGTTTAGTGTGTTAAGTTTATATTAAGTCCTTTGTAATTTGAAATCTCTTAGTAATTTTGCTTAACATTTTTTAACAAATCACATTATATGAAAAGATCTTTACTCTTTTTCGCTCTTGTTATGGCTAGTTATGGTGCTGTACAAGCTCAGGTTACGACAAGTAGCGTTACAGGTATTGTAAAAGAGTCAAACGGACAGTTCACATCGGGAGCAACAATTAAAGCTACGCATGTCCCATCAGGAACAGTTTATTCAAGCTCGGCTAATGCTGCAGGCAGGTTTAACCTTGCCAATATGCGTGTTGGTGGACCTTACAGAATTGAAGTAACCTATGTAGGACAACAACCTATCGTGTATGAAGATGTTTATTTGCAATTAGGTGAACCATTCGTAGTAAATCCTGTTTTCGGCGATTCAGCGACTAATCTTGAAGAAGTAGTTGTTACAAGAGCTGGAGTTTTAAAAGGAGAGCGAAATGGAGCATCTACCATTGTTGGGCGTCGTCAGATCGAAAATTTGCCTACAATTACTAGAAGTGTAAATGATTTAACCCGTTTAACTCCCCAATCTAACGGTACTGCTATTGGTGGGGGAAATTACCGTGCCAATAATTTCACTGTTGACGGAGCGAATTTCAATAACCAATTTGGTATTGGCCAAAATATTCCAGCAAATGGATCTCCAATTTCTATTGACGCGATAGAGCAGATCTCAGTGAATGTAACTCCTTTTGATGTTCGCCAATCAGGTTTTACAGGAGCGTCTATTAATGCTGTAACACGTTCTGGTCGTAACGATTTCTTTGGCTCAGCTTTTTATAGTGGTCGTTCTGATAAACAACAAGGAACTCGTGTAAATGATGTGGTGTTTACACCTAATGATCTAAGTGTAAAACAGTATGGTGTAAGTTTAGGTGGTCCAATTATTAAAAACAAGTTATTCTTCTTTGTGAATGTTGAACAATTGAAGCAAACTGAACCAGGGCCGACCAAAGTTGCTTCTGTAAAAGAATCTGACTATGGAACTACAAGTTATTTTGCAAGACCTACAGTTGCTTTTATGGATGAAGTGAGCAATTATTTGAAAAATACTTACGGTTATGATCCTGGTGCTTACCAAGGATATTCTTCGAAAAGTAATAATGATAAGATTTTTGCTCGTATCGACTGGAACATTGCTGATAATCACAAAATCAATTTTAGATACAACCAAGTTAAAGGGAAATCTCCTTCTAATTTGAGTTCTTCATTTAGTGGTTCTAATATTGATACAAAAGTGTATCCAATGAGTAGAACTGGAAATAATGCTTTAAGTTTTCAAAACTCGAATTATTTTCAAGAAACAAACTTATATTCCGCGACAGCCGAATATAATGGAAAGATTGGTAATTTGAATCATTCTGCCCGTCTCTCTTATGTGAACCAAGATGAGCCGCGAAGTGTCTCTGGAGATATATTTCCTTTAGTTGACATACGTGATGGTATTGCTGGTACAGGTGGTAACGTACTTACCTCTTTTGGAACAGATCCGTTTACGTACGGAAACCTTCGCTCGGTCAAAACTTGGACTGCAAATTATGACGCTAACTATACCTTGAACGATCATTATTTTACTGGAGGTCTTCAGTTTGAGACATCTCGGACAGTAAATGGGTTTCAACGTTTCGGAGCAGGGTATTATATGTATAATTCTTGGCAAGACTTTATTGGGGGTAAACCTGCTGTAAATTATGCGTTGACTTATCCATTAACTGCAGATGGTTCGCAAGCTATGCCAAGCTTCAAGTTTAACCAGTGGTCACTTTATCTACAAGATCAGTTTACAGTAAATGAAAAACTGAAATTAACGGGGGGAGTGCGTTTAGAACTTCCAACGTATCCAGATGTTTCAGAAATGAAAACTCACCCACTGTTGCAGAGCTTAGAATTTGCTAACGGACTTCATCTAAATACAGGTGCGATGCCTAAAACAAGAGTAATGGTATCTCCGCGTTTTGGATTTAATTATGATGTTAATGGTGATCGTTCATTTA
The DNA here is from genome assembly GCF_002494055.1 of Sphingobacterium sp. UBA7038. NCBI lineage: Bacteria > Pseudomonadati > Bacteroidota > Sphingobacteriia > Sphingobacteriales > Sphingobacteriaceae > Sphingobacterium > Sphingobacterium sp. UBA7038. The sequence continues at coordinate 276,525 of NZ_DLAV01000011.1, read as the reverse complement.
TTGTTCGTGGAGGTACAGGAGTATTTACTGGTCGAATTCCTTTTGTTTGGATCGTTGCTCAATCAGGAGATTCCGGTATGCTTCAATATACAAAGACTTATGCTGCAGGTGATGCTAATATGCCTGTATTTAGCCCAGATATTAAAGCGAATTACCCAGCTAAACCTGATGCTGCTGGTACTTCATTGCCTGGTAACATGTCAGCGATGGATGTTAACCTTAAATTTCCTTCAACCTGGAAATCAAGTGTCGCAGTTGATTACAAACTACCTTGGGGAATGGTCGGTACAGTAGAAGCTATCTATAATAAAGATATCAATGCTGTAGTTGCAAAAAATGTAAACTTGGTTGATCCGACGGCAATGAATATCGCTGGATATGGAGATACTAGATTTATTTTCCCGAATGCAAACGCAGATAAATACCTATATACAATTGACTCAAAAGGACAACCTGTTAAAGGATCTTCAGGACAGTTTATTCCAACGTACATGACCAATGCGAAAGGTGGACATTATTATTCGGTAACTGCTCAATTGCAAAAAGGCTTCGATAAAGGATTTTCCGGAATGGTTGCATACACTTATAGTGGAGCTAAAAATTACGGTGATGGAGCTGGAGATCAAATTCAAAACCTATGGTCTATTCCTCTTCAAGCAAACGGTAACTCCAATAATCCCGAACTGGGATATACTACCAATATTGTTCCTCATCGTTTAATGGGATCTGTGACTTACACCAACAATTGGATTGGTAAATTGAACACTTCGATGACATTATTCTATAGTGGAAGCTCAATGGGTAGATTCTCTTACTATTATGGTTCTGATTTTAATCGTGATGGTCAAAATAATGACTTAATCTACATCCCGAAAGATGCTTCAGAATTGAAATTTATTGATATAGCGGCTGGTAACAGTAACTATGGTAAGAAAGCCTACACTGCGCAGGAGCAATCCGACATATTTTGGAGCTTAGTGGATGGCGATAAGTACCTTAGCGAGCACAAAGGAAAGTATGTTGAACGTAATGGCGCTGTTGCACCATGGAGACACCAGTTTGACTTCCATTTGTCACAAGAAGTATTTAGAGGAATCGGTGGCGGAAATAATTCATTAGAATTCTTCTGGGATGTGATGAATATTGGTAACCTATTTAATTCTTCTTGGGGTACTTATAAAATTAATAACAATATTTTATTGACTCCAAAAAATATTGATAAAGTAGCAGCAAATGGCACTACAGTTCCAACATTTAACTTGGGCTATGCAAATGGCGATGTAATAAAAGAGTTGAATCGACCGAACGAATCGATCTCTTCAACTTATTATATGCAGTTTGGTGTTAAATTTAAATTTAACTAGGAGCTCGAATATATATATTAGAAAAGAAAAGCTATCTCATGAATATGAGGTAGCTTTTTTTGTGGCTTAATTGTTTGATAGTGTATTTAAATTTACCAATCTTTCCACCTAAACGAACAAAAACTACCCCCTTAATACAGACTGGCTTGCTGATATTTGGGTTATAACTTAATTATAAACCCAACTGATGATGAAGCAGTTCTGTATGTCCATACTCCTGGGGATTGGCGTCTGCATGTCTCTTTGTGCATTTGCGCAAAGCACAGATCTCGTTAATTGGCCAGCGCAGGCTGACCCCAGATTAATAGGTGATCTCGTGGCTCAACGTTTTGTGGCAAGTCCGCATAACAGTTTTAAACCGCCAGCTCCGCCAAAAAACATTACTTATCCCGAAGTCTGTGCCTGGTATGGAGCATTGAAGTATGCCGAAGTGAGCAATGATCAGAAATTGTTGACGCAATTGACACAACGCTTTATGCCTTTGTTTGACACGGAAAAGCACCTTGTTCCACGACCTTGGCATGTGGACTTTGCCGTCTTTGGAACGGTTCCGCTAGAAATCTATCTGCAAACGAAAAACAAGAAATTCTACACCATGGGAATGCGTTTTGCAAATGCACAATGGTCCATTCCGATTGACTCCCCTCAGGTTGTAAAAGATGGTTATCAGAAATTTCTCGATAAAGGACTTACCTGGCAGACCCGCTACTGGATTGACGATATGTATATGATTACCATGATTCAATCAAAAGCCTTTCAGGTAACGGGAGATCAGCACTATATTGATCGCGCAGCCCATGAAATGGTTGTCTACCTCGATACCATTCAAAAGGAAAATGGTCTTTTTTATCATGCACCGGATGCGCCTTTCTTTTGGGGCCGTGGGAATGGCTGGATGGCCGCAGGAATGAGCGAATTGCTGTTTTCATTAAAGAAAGACAACCCCAATAGACCCAAAATATTGGCTGCTTACCGCAAAATGATCACAAGCCTAAAGAAGTATCAGCGGCCGGACGGCCTTTGGGGGCAATTGATTGATAAACCTGAATCCTGGGTAGAAACTTCGGGTTCCGCCATGTTCACTTATGCCATTATTATGGGCATAAGACAGGGATGGCTCGATGCTAAGGAATATACGCCGATCGCACGCAAGGCATGGATTGCTCTGACGGGCTACATCAACAAAGATGGCGATATCAGCAACGTCTGTGAAGGTACCAACCGAAAAAATGATTACCAGTACTATCTCGATCGAAAACAGAAAACAGGTGATATGCACGGCCAGGCGCCCATACTTTGGTGTGTGTACGCTTTATTAAAAAAATAACCAGCTATGATGAGATTATGGACAATTTTGCTGCTTTTGTTGGCGATTGAAGCATCGGCACAACCTATTCGTTGGCAGGAACAATACCCCGGTGTATGGAAAGGAACATTTGGCAAACCCGATAATTATACGCTGCTGTCTGCGGCAGGTACGACACCTCAAGCTGCGACCCTCGAACGGTTGCAGTCTGTCGATTTTCCTTTACCCAAAATGGAGGTGCATGCCGAACTGATCGATGGTAAAACATACCTGCGGTTCCCGCTGCAAAAAAACGAACAGATCTACGGACTGGGACTTAATTTTCAGACGGTACATCAGCGGGGCAAGATTCTTAACCTGCATGTCGACCATTATGGTGGCAAAGATAATGGGCGCACTCATGCACCTGTTCCGTTCTACGTCTCGTCCAGAGGATATGGTGTATTGGTCAACTCAGCACAATATTTAACGTATTATGTGGGGACAGGCGTACGGAAAGACGCTAAAGTTCCTGCAGAAGTAAAAGATCGCAATACCGATAAAAGTTGGAACTCTCGGCCTTACTCCGATGCGGTGGAAGTATATGTCCCTGCAGAAGGGGCCGAAGTTTATGTATTTGCAGGCATCAATCCGCTTGATGCCATAAAACGCTATAACCTCTTTTGTGGCGGTGGCGCCCTGCCGCCGAAATGGGGGCTCGGTTTTACGCAACGTGTACAAAAGCTTTATACGGCAGATGAGGTGATCAAGGAGGTGGCGGAATTTGAGGCACATGGCTTCCCGCTTGATTTTATCGGTCTCGAACCCGGCTGGCAGTCCAAAGCTTACCCTTGTTCTTTTGAGTGGGATAAGGGACGTTTTCCAAACCCGGCAGCCTTGGTAAAGAAACTGGCCGATAAAGGTGTGCGTCTGAACCTATGGACAAACCCCTATATCTCTCCAGAATCTCCTATCAGTAAAGCGATTGAACCTTTTACCGGTTCACATACGGTGTGGAATGGAACTGTTCCTGATCTAAATCATCCAGACGCAAAACGCATCCTTGCAGGCCAATTGAGCCGTTCGCAGATCATTATCGGCATCAGCGGATATAAGATTGATGAAGTCGATGGTTACGACTACTACCTTTGGCCCGATATGGCCAAATTTCCCTCGGGTATCAGTGGTATACAGATGCGGCAAACCTATGGTGTACTTGCACAAAAATTGACCGACAGTCTATACCGCCAGCACAACAAACGGACGTTTGGACTGGTGCGTGCATCCAACGCCGGAGCCAACAACATGCCCTATGTAATCTATAACGACTATTATAGTCATCAAGACTTTATTACAGCGCTGGTCAATAGTGGGTTTTGCGGCGTACTGTGGACACCGGAGGTAAGGGGTTCCAAGACAGGCGAGGAATGGTTGCGCCGTTTCCAGACTGTTGTATTCTCACCAATGGCCATGATCAATGCTTGGTCGAGTGGAACAAAACCCTGGTCTTTTCCTGAAGTGGCGGAAAAAGTGAAGTACTATGCGCAGTTGCGGATGGAATTGATGCCTTATCTCTATTCTGAATTTGCAAAATACCATTTTGAAGGAACACCTCCTTTTCGGGCCATGGTGCTGGAAGAGGGATTTCAGGGGCAAACAAAAGCGAGCCTGAGCAATCAGGATCTGGAAACCAATCCTTATCTGGAAGCGGTAAACAAGGAGGTAAAAGATCAGTACATGTGTGGTGAATATCTGTTGGTGGCGCCTTTATTTACAGGCGAGTCTACTAGAAAGGTGCTTTTGCCTAAGGGTAACTGGTACGATTTCTATTCGGGCCGCTATGTCGGTAACGGCGAGGAAATCGTTGCCAAACCCGGAGACGATCGGATACCCGTCTATGTAAAAGATGGGGGCATTATTCCAATGACGACAGCACGGCTTCATGCGCCTGCAGCAGGAGAAAAAGTGAACCTGATTATCCGACATTATGGGGAGAAGGAGGGGATGTATAACCTGTATGACGATGATGGTCTGAGTTTCGATTATGAGAAAGGGGCCTATTCTTGGCGTAGGATAGTCCTGAAAAGAAATGCGTCGGGGAAACTGGAAGGCGATATCTCGGCACCAGCCAAAAATAAACCGAATACGATAGGTACAGTAAAGTTTGAATTTATGGGACAATGATATTGTTTTGAACAATAAGCTATGTTTTAAGCGCCTAAAAACCATTTTTTACTGCTAAAAAGACCAAAAAATACACTGTTTAACCTCGCAGATTGACTGATATTTGAGGTAACTGATAATAAAAAAATAACCAATTTATTAAATGCATGGCCGGGTTATCGATCATCTTCTCATGATAGACAATCGCCATAAAAACTGATTTATTATGATAAAAAGTATCACAAAAATGGGGTGCTTTGTACTCTTCCTATTTCTAGCTTTGGGGAGTATAGGCTTACCGGTCTTTGCCCAACAAAACATTCGGCTTTCGGGAAAGGTGACCAACAAAAAAGGAGAGGCATTGCAGGGAGTCACTGTTCGTATCAAAGGGAAAAGTCAGGGGACAAGTACAGATGCCACGGGGAAGTATCAGCTTGATGTTGCACCATCCAGTACCGTTGTCTTTAGTCAAGTAGGCATGAAAGAGCAGGAGCGTACTGTCGGTAACCAGCGACAACTTGATGTCACGTTGGAAGATAGTGACAATGCGCTGGATGAAATTGTTGTTACAGGTTATGGTGGTGTTGCAAAGAAACGTGACCTTACGGGCGCTATATCTTCCGTCAACGCAAAGAAAATCGAAGAGCGTCAACCCATTAACCTTTTCGATGCCTTACAGGGGCAGGCTGCCGGAGTTCTTATTGTCAATGACGGTGGTGGAGCACCTGGGGCGACAGGATCTATTCAAGTGCGGGGTACCTCCACGTTGAATGGGGGAAATGGTCCTTTATATCTGGTCGATGGAGTAATTAACCCCGATGGTGCCACCATAAATCCAACAGATATCGAGAATATCGAGGTCCTCAAAGATGCTGCTTCGGCATCTATTTATGGATCGCGTGCAGCCAATGGCGTAATCCTCATCACAACCAAGCGCGGATCCGAAGGAAGACCCATGGTTAATGTCAATTACAATCATCTTTTCGGGCGTCTAGCCCATTATATCCCGGTAAGTAACTCTGCTGAAGTAAGGGCTTTCCGGTATATTCAAGGCCTCAATACCAATACGGATTCCATCAACCCAAGTTTCAATTCGGATAACGATTTACAAAGACTCTTGTTGGGAAATCTTGCTCAAAAGAAAGAAATCAAGATGAGCGTATCAGGTGGTCAGAAAAATCTCCGTTACTACAGCAGTTTGAATTACCTGGATGATAAATCGATCATCTTGAATAGTTACGCCAAACGGTTACAGTCACGTATCAATGTTGAATATCAGTTTTCATCCAAATTGAGGTATTCCAACAATATTTCTTTTTCCTGGCAAAAAGGCAATACGATTCCAATCGGCAATACGATCCGCGTCGTCATGGATCGTCCTGCTTATTCCTTGATTTACTATCCTGATGGCTCTTTAACAAGCTACATCGGTTCGAAGCGAAATCCTGTCGCCAACGCCTTGTTTGAAAAAAATATCGATGAAACCTATTCCGGGCAATTGAACAACCAGTTGGATTATCAAATTCGGGACGACCTGAAATTTACGACCTTGTTTAATGTGCGGTTGGACAATTTACAGAATACCCAATTCTCACCACGTTTTTTATCAGCAAACAAGGATCAGAATAGCGGAACAAACGAGTTTAATAAAACGTTCACTTGGGAGTTTCAATCTTATCTAAATTATAACAAGACTTTTGCACAGGACCATAATGTCACGGCCTTATTGGGATTCAGTTCGGATCGCAGACGCTATGACCGTTTTCATTCTGAATATATGAATAGCGTCAATGAGGAAGTTCTGGTGACTTTTCCGGATTACCTCACGCCGTCAAAAACCTATACCACAGCAACGGCCAACGCTTCTGCCTCCGTTTTTAGCCGTATTGGCTACAATTACAAAGGACGTTATCTCGTTCAGGGATCCTACAGAAGGGATGGTTCATCGCGGTTCGGTGCAGCAAATAAATGGGGGAACTTTCTCTCAGCATCTGCTGCCTGGCGTTTTTCGGACGAGAATTTTATGAAATGGGCGAAGCCGGCATTGGTAGATGCTAAATTAAGATACAGCATTGGACAGCTTGGAAACGATAAAGTAGGCGATTATGAATCGTATACAAAAGTGGCCTTCGGCGGGTCCTATAATGGTGTCGGCGGAGCTGCATTGACCAGTACATTTGGAAATAATCGGATCAAATGGGAAACAACCACCCAGAACAATGTGGGCCTAGACCTGACTTTCTTAAATGGACGATTAGGATTTACGGCAGATTACTATGTCAAGACTACAACAGATTTATTGTATCCGCGAGAGCTTGCCAAGGAAACTGGTTATGCAAAAGTGAATGTCAACCTGGGAACGATTCGCAACCGCGGAATGGAGTTTGTAATTAGTGGAAAACCAATCGTAACACCTGATTTCAGCTGGGAAGTGAATGGTAATATTTCTTTTGAACGCGGTAAGATCGTGAAGCTGGCAGATGGAATTCCATTTTTCCCGGGCAATAAATGGTATGCAGAAGAAGGCGGCCGTATCGGAAATTTCTATGGCTGGCGCAATTTAGGGGTTTATTCCTGGGACGAGTCCAACGCCTACAATGATAATTGGGAGAAATTGACACTCGTACTTGACGATCAGGGTAAACCGATGTATCGTGATGGAAAAGCAGTCTATACCTTCAATGGTAGTGATTACCAGGGTACAGTACATCAGCTATATGCGCCCGATGGTAAACTGAAAGGTGGAGATGCAGAATGGCTTAACAATAAGAAAGATAGTTTGATCAATGACGAAGACCGCATGATCCTCGGCAATGCGACACCAAATTTCTACTTTGGTTTTATGCAGACCTTTAGATACAAACGATTTACCCTAAATGTACTGTTTAACGGTTCTTTTGGTGGTGAAGTTTACAATGCGCTGCTGCAACGTCAAAATTATCCGAGCAACACAGGAGCAGGCTCTCCGGATATGGTCTATAATGTATGGCGCAAACCCGGCGATGTGGCCAAATATCCAAATTATGTGGAGAGAAACAACCGTGGAAACCTAAAAACAAACCAGAATAGCCTTTATATCGAAGATGCAACATTTGTTCGTCTGTCAAGTGCACGGTTGGCCTATACCTTCGATCCGCAGTTGATCAACAGATTAAAAATGAAAGGGCTTACAGCCTTTGTTTATGGAAGCAACCTGTTGACATGGACCAATTATAGGGGCTACGATCCCGAATTCAGTACAAACAATCCGCTGACTCCGGGAGAGGATGATGGCCGTTATCCGAGGAGACGGGAGTTTGGATTTGGCGTAAATATCAATTTTTAGCATTTATCGATTAGGGTAAGTTCCGTCGAAGGATGGGACAGATAAAATATTTTTGACATGAAAACAAAGATCTTAACACTGTTACTGCTGTCAGCTACATTGGGAGGCTGTAACAAATTCTTGGAAGAAAAACCGCTGGCCGAAGTTGCGCTGGACCAGCATTATAAAAACTTATACGATGTGCAGGCCGCAATAGCCGGCATGTATAGCGCCTTTCAGCTCGAAATGGTCGGTAAGGGGAATTATCAGGACAACAAAGACAATTATCTCGAAAAATACCTGTATTGGGGCGAGTATCGTGCCGATAATTTTGACCGCGCAATTAGTTACACCAAAGACTATGTGGACGAGATCGTACTAAATAGCCTTACGCCAACCAACCAGTTTTCAGACTGGAGCGGGCTCTATACCGCCATCGGGCGTATCAATAACAATATCAAGTATATTCCAAAGGCAGCGGAATTGGATAGCCGTATTACCCCCGAGATGCTTAAGGATTATCTCGCGCAGTGTTATGCGCTTCGAGCGATGTGTTATTTCTATCTCGTGCGTGTTTGGGGCGATGCTCCGATATGGCTTGAACCTTATGAGGATGTACAGCAGCCCGCTGCCAGCGCACGTGAACCGAAAGATAAGATATTGAACGAGGTCATTATTCCAGATCTGGAAAAAGCCTATTCTCTGGTCGATAAAGATGCGAAAAACGCCCTATGGACAATCGGAGGAGCAGGAATATGCGCGATCATGTCTGATGTGTATATGTGGAAAAAGGACTATCAAAATGCAACAACATGGATCACACGCCTGTTTTTGACAAAGTCTCCTACAGGAGTGAGCTATGCCGGAACCAATGAAACCAATTTGCAGGATGGCGCAAGCTGGAAGACTATTTTTGTCAATCCAACTTCCAGTAAAGAAACGATTTGGAGTATCCATTGGGACTATTTAAAAAATGGCTGTGCCTGTATGCAAACGTCGTGGTCTCCCAATAATAAGCAGATCATAGTCGATGAAGGAGTGTGGGCAACCTGGTTTCAGCCACAAACGACAACCTCGCCAAGTCCAGATATTAGACCTCAACAAACATTGGATGTCTATTTTGGATTGCCAAGCAACAAAAGAGATCGCTTTATCAAGTGGTATCCCACTGATGCCAACCCAACCAAAGCGGATCCATGGCCGGTGACAAATCAGACCCTACCGGTTTATTTGACCATGTACCGACTGAGTGACATGTATCTCTTATACGCTGAAGCGTTGAATGGCCTCGGTGACCGAACCAATGCCCTGAAATATTTAAACTTTGTCCGCAAGCGTGCTCGCCTGTCACTATATGATGCGAATGATGCATCTATTGCGACAAGCTACCAGTTGGAAACGGCGATTTTGGATGAACGTCGTCTGGAACTTTTTGGTGAAGGTAAAAGGTGGTTTGATCTGGTGCGCACCGGACGTGTGAAAGAAGTGATGGACCCAATCTTGAAACGTAGACAGGAAGAAGCGGGTAATTTAGATAAACCTGGATTTCTAGATCCAACAAACAGAGTGTATTGGCCTATTCACCGGAATGTTTTAAACTCCAATAAATCATTGGTTCAAAATCCCGGATATACAGATTAATAGAAGAATTTAAATCAGAGAGTCATGAAAAGAATGTTTAAGACCAAATGGACCTATAGCGCTATCATCGTAGCAAGTCTATTAATGACAAGTTGTTCACTTTTCGATTTGGAACTGCAAAAAGATTACGACTACGAACATAAAACTTTAGATCCCAATATCGGGTTAAGCGCACGGAAATTTTTGGAGAACCGATCGTATGAGACGGTAGAAAACCCAACGGATACAGTTTTTAAATGGATGCGGAAGGGCTTAGAGTATGCCGGAATTCCTTTGGAAGAATTTGAAAAAAACGATCGAACCTTTATTTTCTTACATAATGAAGCCATAAAGAGCTGGGATACTAAAACGAAGAAGGTGACAGCAGGCCTGTTTTTTGACTTCCCAATTGTGACCGGAGTGGATGGAACAGGTAAACCGATTACGAGACCGGCAACAAAATGGGAAGAATACAATAAAGATGATGTCCGTAACTATTTCCTTTATCTCATGCTGCAAGGGAATTACAACTTCGATAGGCTGACTATTGAAAATACAAAGGCCAAAACAATGCTTCCATCCAATACGGTTGCCAGCAAAAGTTCTTTATTGGGATACATGAATGAAGGCAAAGGTTTTGATCAAGAAGGGCTGATGGCGTTACGTCTGGTTAATAACAGTGATTTGGCGCCGATTCAGATTAACAATAAAACAACCAATCGATCCGGGGGGTATATTGTGACGAATGGCGTGGTTCATGTCTTTGGAAGCAAGGGCAATACAACAGTTTATCCTTTTTCAGGAGCACTTTAACGAAAGAACCTTTTAAACAAATTTAAATATGATCAAAAAGAATTCAGGTATTGCTTCACTTCTGCTGCTATTGGCGGTAGGAACTAGCTGTGAGAAATCGCCAGCTGAAAAACTCACTTTAAACAGTATTGCCTGTGTGCAATGCCACAGTATTCAGTCGGCAGCGGATCTTCAGGCACTAAGCTTACAGCCCGGAGACACGGTCATTATGAAGTCTGGCCAATGGACCAATCAGGAACTAACCTTCAGTGCTCAGGGAACAAAACAGCAGCCTATTGTATTGATGGCAGAGCAGCGGGGGGCTGTTATCATGAAAGGTACTTCTTCTGTTAGTATCACGGGACAATGGTTAGTTGTGGATGGACTCGTATTTCAGGATGGGTATACGACAGGCAAAAATGTGGTGGATTTTACTTCTTCCTCTTCAAACTGTCGTCTTACCAATACGTCGATTGTGGACTATAATCCGCCGGCAGCAACGACCGACTACCGTTGGGTTTCCATCAATGGTTCCTATCATCGCATTGACCACTGCTATTTAAAAGGAAAGACCCATCAGGGACCGACCATGGTCGTATGGGGAACCAGTAAACCAATGAAACACCGGATCGATCACAACTTCTTTGGCGAGCGTGCTGCGGTACCGAACAACGGCGGCGAAACCATCCGTGTCGGAACCAGCGACTGGTCGATGACAAATGCACTTACAAGCATTGAAGATAATATTTTTCAGCGCTGTAACGGTGAAACGGAAATTATATCCAATAAGATGGGAGCCGATACCATCCGCAACAACTATTTCTATGAAAGCCAAGGAACTTTATGTCTGCGGCATGGCAATGGATCAGCCGTTTATGGCAACTATTTTGTAGGTAATGGCAATAGCGCCGCTGGCGGTATTCGTATCATCGGTGAAGATCATCTTGTCTACAACAATTACTTCCAGAATATGGCCGGCACGGGACAAAAAGCTGCGTTGGCCATTATGGACGGTGTACCAAATTTACCTTTAAGCGGTTACTTTCAGGTAAAACGCGTGAAAGTTGTTTCCAATACAATGATCAAGTGTAAGCAGTCATTTGATATAGGTTCAGGTAAAGGTGGCAATAGCCGGACATTGCCGCCAACGGATGGGCATATCGCAAATAATGTGGTTTCACAATCTGCCCAATCTACCATGTTGTCCTTTACCGATCAACCGGTCAATTTTGTGTATCAGGGAAACATCGTTTTTGATGTGCCGACAAGTCAACAACTGCCGGCTGGATTTACCCGAGTTAATCCACAGTATACGCTAACAACAGATGGCATCTATGAGCCAACGAGTAGCAGCCCGGTATTGGGTGCCTTTGTAGGGAATTATCCTTTTGCGGCAGCGGCAGATGCTGGAGCGCCTAAACTGGATACAAAACACCGCGATCTGCTGAAAGCCCAAAATATAGGTCCTGTATTTATGACCGACCTGGGAAATAGCTTGGTTATTAATCCTTAAAAGACCCTAAATATTACTTTATGCGGGGAATAAATTGTTTATTCCCCGCTTTTTTTGCGGTAAACAATGCTTGTATTTACCGCATATAATTTTGAGATCAACGGAAACATACTGCTACCAAGTTATACCTAAAAACAATTTTCAATCAGTATTTAGACAGTAATCAGTCAGTGTTTATTCAGTCGTCACTGAGCAAGCACTGAACAATCACTGAACGAGCACTGAACAAACACTGTAAAAAGATAGAACTTGACTACTATCTGATCCTGATTTGCTGCAGCTAAAAATTATTCTGAAAAAAAAGGAAAAGTTACACGTGTGAACAAGAATAACCGGGACTTCTACTAAAAGAACCCAAGGCCCGATCACCAGACAGGTCGTTGTTTTATTTAATGATAGGAAAGGTTATAAAGTTCTTGCACTCACAGGTGGTAAGTTTGGCAATTTTCATTTGTACTTTTTGACAGGTTTTGGAGAATGCTTTTTTCGGTATTCTTTATAATTTCCATGTTTTTCGTATTCCAGCGTACCTTCCGCACAGTAACTGCTGAGATAAACAGAAAATTTATTGCTTTGCTCTTTGTTGGCATTCAGCTGTTGGATTATTTCAGAAACACGGCGGGGTATTTCGAAAAAATTGGAATTATAAACAAGATCATCCAGTTCTTTCGTCAGCTCAATACGACGTTTTGACTCCGGGGGAATATTGTAGAGCGGTGTTAAATCTATTGGTTTTTTGAATATGGTGTGCGGTTGAATTTTTAACGCACGGCAGATCAGGATAAAGTTATTCAGTGAGGCACCTTTTCCTCGTTCAATGGCCGCGATTGTATTGGTGGTTAATCCGGTCATATTGGCTACATCTTTCAAGGTGTAGTATATTTTTTCACGTTGAACGCGCAATTGCTCGCCGACTTCTTCCAGTATATTCTCATTGGTGTATCCCATATACAAATGGAAAACTTATTTGCGCATTTTTAGAATAATAATATTTGTAATTTATTTGCGCAAATAAATATTTGTTTTTATATTTGTTTCAACGAGAGCCGATGACTAAACTTAAGTTACAACAACAGGTCAGGAGAAGAGGTGTTAATCTGTTGAAGTACAACTAAAATCTAAAGAATGAGAAAATTAAGAATTAAAAATATCGCAAAGTCACCAGAATAAAATTGATTTCTATTTTATAGACTTGTATCTAGCATCCTATGTTGATAACCCCTATTATTGACTTGTAACTGCCATTCAAAGCATAGGATTAATAAAAAATAAAATTATTTGAATCGTTGAAATAGACTCCTCATTGAGTTTATTTAAAAGCTGTTTTTGCGCAAAAATAAAGTAATTATTTTGCGTTAGGGATGTTCTTTGACTTATTGGTATTGAAAGGGAGAATATAAAAATATAGGCTGATCAGATGTTTTACTGATCGGTTTGATTAGGATAGGAGGTATCTTGTGATGCCGTAGGGTGAGCGCAATGGCGACTCACTAAATACCCTTTTTAATAAAATGTTGGGTAAAATTCTACGTTATGTTCTTGATTATTATTGGGATACTATGAAGTGGGATTTCGATAATATCAAAATGTGGGGTATACACAACGTTCAGTTTAATTTCCCTCTTGATATGCGATGTTGATGATCTCAAATTTTGGGGTATACACAACATATGTTCTTTGAAAAAAGGATTGAGAATGATGCTAATGACCTCAAATTGTCAGGTATACACAACAGGCGCTTTTCGGACTTTTCTTATTTCTTGAAGTTGATTATCTCAGAATATAGCGTATACACAATTAATATTTTTTTAGAGTTACTAAGAGTTGATGTTGATGATCTCAAAAGTAGGGTATACACAACAGTGAGTAATGAACCAAAAAAACAAACCAGATGTTGATGATCTCAAAAAGTAAGGTATATATAACCAATGGTGGAAGCTTTTGCTAGTGGTGAAAATTGTTGATGATCTCAAAATGTAAGGTATATACAATTTGAAGATGATACTAACAATCATAACCAGAATGATGATCTCAGAATGTAGGGGATATATGCAACTAGCGCATGGGCTACTACTGTTTATTTACGTGATATTAGAATTTTAAAATTATATATTGAGGCATCTTGTGATGCCGTAGGGTGAGCGCAATGGCGACTCACTAAATACCCTTTTTAAAAAAATGTTAAGTAAATGCAGCATTGGTTGATTTATGACCTTAAAAAGTGGGGGATTGATAATTTACCTTTGTGATTAGCTGATGTAGATAATCTCATTATCAAGGGTATTCACAACTCGTTTTACATAACCAAATATCGAAATGAAGAGTATACACAATTGTCAGTCTTCGTGGAACTAGGATCTCGTTGATGTTAATGATATTGAAATGAAGGGAATACACAACTGGCGAACCATATTAAATAACTATTGACTAGATGCTAATGATAGCGAAATGCAGGGTATAAGAAATAAGATGCGATTATTTGGCGTAAAAGATATTATTGGTCTCAAAAAGTAGGGTATTCACAACAGAGAATTCTAGCTTCTCTAACTAATCAAAATCTTGATGATCTCATATCGTAGGGTATAAACAACAGAGTCTTGTGTCTGTGTTTTCTGATGCCGAATGTTAATGATCTCAAAAAGCAGGGTATAAGGAACTGGCGCATGGGCTACTACTGTTTTCTACGCGATATTAGAATTTTCAAAAGCATCTTGTTATGCCGTAGGGTGAGCGTAATGGTGACTCACTAAATGCCGCTTTTAAGAAAATTTTGGGTTACATCCTACGCTATGTTTTTGATTATTATTGGAATATTAGAGGGTAGGGTGTTGATGATGTCAAAATATAGGGTATATGCAACTGCCACAATAAATTTACTATGGATTTTTTGGGTGTTGATGATGTCAAAATATAGGGTATATGCAACTAGAGATATTGGATGCCGTGACCTTCACCTGGTGTTGATGATGTCAAAATATAGGGTATATGCAACAAGATTTTTGGAATCGCTATGATATGGATAGGTGTTGATGATCCCAAAATGTAGTGTATATACAACTATACCTACTAGAAGACTCGTTTTAAACACATGGTGATGATCTAAAAAAGAGCGTATACACAACAACCTATGCGTGTATCGCCCGCGGGATAGGATGTTAATGATATCGAAATAAAGGGTATACACAACTGAGTCTTGTTTGTGAAACGTGAGAAATTTGATGTTGATTATATGCAATTAGCGTATGAGCTGCTACCGTAATTAATTCCGTTGCGTAGTACTTGAAAAGTAAGAAAATTTTCAAAATTATATATTGAGGCATCTTGTTGTGCCGTAGGGTGAGCGCAATGGCGACTCACTAAATACCCTTTTTTCATAAGATGTTAATGATCTCAAAATGCAGGGTATACACAACTCGCTTGCGAACTGGAAAGCACTATGAAACTCAAAATGTAGGGTATATTCAAAATGCGAAAAAATCGTAATTGGGGAAACTATCATGTTGATGATTCTAAAATGTAGGGTATACATAACGGCTCGATAGTGGATTGTTTTATCCTTTTGATGTTGATCATCTCAAAATGTATAGGGTATACACAACTGGAACGCGTAACGCCAATACCGCCCACTCAATACCAATAAGTTTTATAACCAAATAACAATTTACACTTACTCGGCTTCGATTTCCATAAGATCGTCAATTTCCGCCGAAGCTGCGGTAAGTGATTTTCGTATGCTAACCATAAAAACGAATTATGAAACCAATTTTACTAAACAAGGACATTAAAACTGCCATTGAACACCTGCACAATGGTCATGAAAAGGGACTTAAATTTTTCTACCAAAAATTCTATGAACACTTCCTTTTTCGCGCCCGCCGTGCTACCGATGATGAATGTACTGGCGAAAGTATCGCCCAAGAGGCTTTTCTCCGTCTTTGGCTGTTCCGAGAAAATGTACATTCCGAAACCGAGGTATTCGACTTTCTGAAAGGCCAGGTGAAGTCCGCCATTCACGCTTTTTATCAAAAATCGCGTAATAGGTTTCACCGAAGCTTACTCCGCCTCGACAGCATTGAGGACTATCAGGAATTTATGCTGGGTTACGAACTGGAAGAGGAAAACGAAGAAGATGTACTCTATATCGAGCAACTGGAACTGGAGAAGAAAAAGAAAATGGACCAGCTCAATGCCATTATGCCTAACCTCAACAACGATCAACAGCTCTTTATTCGCCTGTGCCTCAAATATAGTTTTAATTATGAACGTATCGCTTACTATATGGGGAATATCTCTGATTATGAGGTTAGCCTACAAATAGAGAAAACAATCGAATACCTGCGTTCCATCATTCATAGTGAAGAGAAAATGCAGCTCATGGCCAAACCTGTTGAATTTAAATTAAATGGCGAAATGACCGAAGGAGAAGCTGAGGTCTTCCGCATGCGCTATGAATTGCAGTATTCCTTTGACAAGATTTCAGAAGCTTTACAATTGGATGGGGGACAGGTGCGTACTTTATTTATTAATGCACATGCAAAAATTAAATCTGCTAAGAAAACAGCATAAAAAACATAAAAAGATATGGCAGCTGATACAATGGTATTGACCCGCAAAATACAGGTTTTTGTGGATTGTGACGATAAAGAAAAACGATCGGAATATTTTAAACAACTCTTTGAATGGCAGGATCTTGTTTTCCGTGGTGCCAATATAGTCATCACCCATCAATATGTACAGGAAAATCTGAAAGATCTGATTTATCTGCAAGAAGATGTGAAAATCAAACTGGCCGATCAGGCAAAAGATCCGGAAGGTGTATTGAATACTTCACGGATGAATACAACTTATCGCCTGCTGTCCAGTTATTTTAAGGGACGAATTCCCACAGATATTCTATCCCAGATAAACACGGCTTTAATCAAATATTTTCAGGCAGATCGTCTCTCATACTGGAAGGGTGAAAAATCACTTCGCAATTACAAAAAGGATATGCCCATTCCCTTTCCTGGTAGACGAATTAACTTGAGTAAAGATGAGAATAATAGAGATTTTAAATTCACACTATTCAAAATACCTTTTCGGACCTACCTCGGTAAAGACCGATCGGATAAAAGGGTGTTGCTCCAACGTGCATTGGTCGGACAAATCAAAGTCTGCAGCAGCGCAATCAAAATTGTTAAAGGCAAGATCTTTCTTCTGCTGGCCCTGGAACTTCCCAAAAAGATCCAAGAATTGAAAGATAACATTATCGCCGAAGCGTCGCTTTCTATCGAACACCCTATAGCAGTAACCATCGGTAAGGAGTCCTTTCAGATCGGCAACAAGGAAGAGTTTACTTACCGCCGTATGGCCATTCAAGCAGCACGACATCGTTTACAAAAAGCCGCCGCATTTGATAAAGGTGGACGTGGACGTAAACGGAAAATGAAAAGCTTGGAACACTACAACGAAAAGGAGAAAAATTACGTAGACGCCAAACTCCACCTCTATAGCCGTCGGTTAATAGAACTTTGTGTGAAAGCACAAGCGGGTACGCTCTTATTGGTCAACCAATCCAATAAGGAAGAAATTGCAAAAGGGGATGAATTCCTGTTGCGCAACTGGAGCTACTATGGACTTATCGAAAAAATTAAATACAAGGCCAAAATGGTCGGTATTAACATTATTATAGAATGAATTAATCCAATTTTTCGCCCCGATAAAATTTCGTATACGCATCCCGTGCATAGCCGTTGTCTAAGTACTCAAACGTGCTAGCACCGGCTCCCTTTAACTCCTGGCCGCGATAGTAAACAGCCCAGGAGTCTTTTGCATAACCTCCTCCAAGCGCTTTAAATGTAGATGGCGAGGCACCCTTAACTTTTACCCCTTGATAGTAAACTACCCAGGGATCTGCCGCATAGCCGTTTCCGATTAATTTGAACGAGTTGGGGCTGCCGCCCTCCACTTTGACTCCGCGGTAAAAAAGATTCCAGGCGTCTTTGGCATAGCCATCATCAAGGTATGCAAAGGCTGAAGCAGAAGCCTCTTCCACTTTCTGATTTTTATAAAAAACAGACCAATTGTCCTTAGCGTATTGACCGCCAAGGGGCTGTGTGTTAGGACCAGCAAATTTATCATTCTTTTCACCCCTATAATAGCTCGACCAATTATCTTTTGCATAACCCCGGCCGAGATTTTCAAAGCTTGAAGCATTGGCCCCATTAATTTCCTTGCCTAAATAATAAGCTTTCCAGGGGTCTTTGCTGTAACCATTTCCCAATACCTTGAAGGAAGACGCTGTTGCGTTTGACAGTGGCTTGCCATAAAAATAAACCCTCCAGGCATCGCTAGCGTAACCGTCTCCCAGGAATTGAAAAGTGGATGGACTTGCATCAGTTATTATTGCTCCTCGAAAATAAACCTTCCAGGTATCCTTTGCATAACCCGAACCTAAAAATTGAAATGAACCGGCATTGGCGTTCGGAATTTCTTTACCACGATAATAAACGCGTGATCCGATTTTGCTGTAACCATCGCCCAGATGGTCCTGTAGGAAAAGAGCAATATGGTTATTTTGCGCAATATTTGCACAAATAGCCTGTGTGGCACTAGTCAATAAAAGAAGAACGAGCATGGTTTTAAATGGGACTTTTGTCATCATATAGGGCATCGGGTTAAATTTGAAAGCAAATAATCATGTTGTACTCTTGTTAATGAGACCCGGTAATACTCGTAAAGTTTAGTCAATAATTAAATTTTTTTGAACTGTTACCTTGCACTTTTTCCGAGATCGGTTTGCTATTTATTTGCCGATGCTTTGCTGTTTCTCTGCTGTTTGATTGGTGGTTCTTTGCCGTTTCTTTGCTTATTCTTCGGGTCTTCTTCGTATCTGCTTCGAGAATGGTTTGCTATTCGTTTGCCGTTTCTTTGGTGTTTCTTCGCTGTTTCTCTGCTAAAATGGTAATTAAATAGCAACCAATCGGCAAAGAATAGGCAAAGAATAAGCAAGCAAGGGGGCTAGTAAGCCCCTAGCATACCTTACGCGATTACGACCAATCACCCTAGAGAAGGCTAATGCGATCGCAAAAACAGGGGCGATTGGTAAGTTAACCTGCCTAACAGCGAAAGGCTGAACACAAGGTTGCATAGATGGCACTTATTTGGTCGGCTGTAAGTGTATTTCGGGAAAGGAGTAACTGGAATCCTGGATCGTGGTAAACAGGGAATAATCGGTGTAATCGGGAACGGCTATTCGCAGGAGATAGCTGCCCTTTTTTATCACCTGTATTTTAAATTCGCCATTGCTATTTCTAACGGTATCCCGACCTAATAAAGCCAAGGGTTCCCTTTCCTTATTGGACGCATAGGTTTCAATAATAAAATACCCAACGGGGTTATACTGATGGTCAACCAACCGGCCGGTAATACGGTAAGGTGGAGTAGTAAATAGCCCATACAGTGAACAAGAGAGTAGCAGTAGTTTCAGCATATTTTTCCATTGTGTAGCTCGATAACATACAGGTATCCAGCTGATGAATCTTAAAACGGAGATCCTCACCTCACGATTGGAATGACGATCTATGCAAAGGTAGCCTGCTGCGTCATTGAATAAATATCACAAGTTTATGAAAAACTATCATTTTGCATTTTCTGCTTGTATGCGGAAGGAGATAAACCCGTCAGTTTTTTGAAAAATCTGGAAAGATTATTAGGATCGCTGAAATGAAGTTCAAAGGCAATTTGGGCGATAGACTGTTCGTCCAATAGAAGCCGCTGTTTGATTTCTTGTATTTTTCGGTGTTGGAGGAGGGTAATTGGACTATGTCCGGTGTAGGCTTTGATTTTGCGATTCAGCTCATTGCGGTGTATTTTTAGTAAACTAGCATATTGGTTGCAGTTCAGGTTAGAATTGACATGCTCTTCCATGAGCATTTTAAATCGAGTGAGCAAATTGTTGTTCGCGCTTTCGCTGGCTATATGATGAAATGCACGAAATAGCCGGTCCAGTCGAAGTAAAATACTGGCAAGCAATGCGCGGATCATATTGAGGCTGTCGGATCGGAACGCACCGACTTCAAAAACAATTTCGGAGAGCATAGATTTGAACAACCCAAAATCACCGTCCATAGCGACAATATAAGGTGCAAACGAATAATTGTAAAAATAGGGAAGTTTGTAAACCAGTGTTTTATCCTGAAAGAAAGATTCCAAAAACTCGGGCTTAAAGATTAAATGAAATCCTTTGACACCGTTTTTATCAAAGTCACATTGCTTAATCTGATTGGGCGAAGCAAATAAGATGGTGCCTGGGCATAATTCGATACGCTTTTCATTGGTGTATGCCACTCCGTTTCCCTTTTCAAAAAACATGATCTCAAAAAAGTTGATGGTGTGCGGACCGGCCTCAAAAATCAGATCGGTATTATCCTCGAACCGATGGGCATCCATCGCTAAGGGAAAGCCGTATTTGCTGTCTTCAAAATCAAAATAACGCATAATAGTGTCTTCAAACCAATAGGAAACGCCTAAGCGTTAAAATCGCAATGAATAAATATAATAGTTTTTCTGAATATTGCTTGACAGGGAATTGAGGCCCCATCCGTGACATGCAAGGGCTACCGGTCAAAAAAATACGAGCCATGTCATATTCAGGTCAATGAAAGGTTGTATAAGCTCCTTAATTTGAAAAAGTAATATTTTTTTTGTATATTGCTGGTTATGAGTTTTAAAGAAAAATTAGAGAACTGGCGCACGTCAATCAATCGCGCCGGTAGTGGTGAGGAATTGTATATTTTGCTTTTGAACTATAAAAGGTTTATCAACAAAAATTGGGTGGACGATTTTGGCGATCCGGGCAACTGGAAATCGGAATTAAATCAGGTCATCAGCAAAGTAAGAAACAAGGTGGATGTAGCAGATATCAGAGCCTGCCAAGATTTATCGTCCTATCAGGACGATGCCCGGCAGACCGCACATTCACTCAATCATACGTTAAAATATCATCACTCATTGACAAAAGGGTAGGCTAGGCCTACCTTTTTTTGCCGATAAAGATTATTGTAAAGGAATCAGGACATTCTGTTCCAAGCGTACAGGAACATGCTTCACCGAGGTAAAACCGTCTTCCTTGGAAATGATGTTGGAAAGATCCAATCCTCTTTTGGAGAACGTACTGATCAAAGCTGTTCTAAAGGTTGCCTTGGCTGAACCCCAGCCTTGTCCTAAAATCGTGTCATTGTTGAGCTGGATCAGTTCATCTGTTGAGTAATAACTGAATTTTTCCAGTAAGTGTTGGTAAAGATTTGTTGTAGTAGCCATACAATTTAAAAATTTAAAGGATTAAACCATAAACTGTATCCAGATCTTGTTGGGAAAATAATCGTTCTGTGACGTTTATTTTGGTCGAAACCCGTATTAATTTACCACCGCGGTGCCTGCACTCGGTTGGTATTGCATCATGCAATTCTGAATACTCTACAAATATAGTAGATTATTTTTTATAATAAAAAATATTTTTGTTTTTAAGGGTAAATGAACGTTAGCAACAGGAATAAGGCGATCAAAAGCGAGGCGCGTTGTTGGCTGTGATTTGGTTATGAAGCGGATAGCTGGAGAATTAAATTATCATGCTACTGTAATCTCATCGAAAATACTTTTAAAAACAGAGATAAGACAATACTTTTGCGCCATGAATAGAATTGCGGAAATTAACGAATACATTGCTGCCGAACGCGAGGTATTATTACAACACCCTTTGTATCGTAAGATCAAAACGATCAAGAATCTACGTTCTTTTACAGAAGGGCATGTGTACGCTGTATGGGATTTTATGTCTTTACTAAAAGCTTTACAGATTAAATTGACCTGTACGACTTTACCTTGGTTTGCGAGTGAGCATCCATCAACACGCTATCTAATCAACGAAATTGTCTTGGCTGAGGAGTCGGATGAATACATTGATGGCCGCCGTTTGAGCCACTTTGAGATGTATCTGGACGCCATGGATGCCATGGGTGCCGACCTTCATCTGGTCAACAAATTTATTGCTCAAGCCAAAAAATCGAGCAACATATTCGATGTCATTGCAACGACCACATTGGATAAGCGGATCAAAGACTTTTTGAATTTTACATTCGAAGTGATTGCTGAGGGCGAGGTGCATAAAATTGCCGCAGCATTTACATTTGGACGCGAAGATCTTATCCCGGGAATGTTTACCTCTATTTTGGAAGAAATTAAAACAAACTTTCCTACAGCCAATCTGGACAGCTTTATTTATTATTTTCAACGCCATATTGATCTTGACGGCGACGAGCATGGACCGTTGGCGATGCAGATGATCGCAGATCTCGCGAAGGACGATGAGGTTAAATGGACAGAAATGAAAGAGATCAGTAAAATAGCGCTACAAAAAAGAATCCAGTTGTGGAATGCAATAGAAGATTCCTTATACGGATAATTTATTATTATACCGTCGAGAAAGGCCTTTCAAATCACGATTTGAAAGGCCTTTTTTATGTGTTGTAAAAAAGGATATTGTAAGGGCTTCTTGGCAGATATTGGTCTTTTTGTTTGAATTGATGAAAAAATGTCTTTTTTCCATAACATATTGGCGTTTGTGAAGAAATCCAAGTTCCAATAAGTGTCTAAGTTTGCTACGCAAAAAAATAATAGAGCACACGTGAACTTTTTTCCTCCCTATTGGGCAAAAGGAATACTAACCATGGGATTGTTAGTATTCGCTATTTCGGACACCTTCGCCCTCGATTCTTTGCGCATGTCCCTGAAAGACATGATCGACAAAGCACTACAGAACAGTAAATACATCGAGCAGTCTTATTTGCAGCTCAAAGAAACTGAGGTGGCGGTACAGCAGCAACGCATGGAGTTGCTGCCCAAGATTTCCGCCCGAGCTTCTGCCAGTTATGCGAGTAATATGCCTGTTTATGATCAAGGCCTTTTAAATAAACCCTCCCAGCATGATATCATTCACTACTTGTACGATAGCGGTTTGGATTTTTATCTGAATCTCTACAATGGGCATCGGGACCTGATGAAAATTGAGTCCAAAAAATTGGAAAATGAGCTGGCTAGAATCGATTGGAAGAATGCCGCGGCGCAGACGAAATTGGAGGTTTGCAATCTTTTTTTGGATTTGGAACTGTCGTATAGTAACCGATCTTTAATCGAGCAGGATATTGCTGATCAACGGGCACAGCTCAAGGAGATTGAGCATCTGTATAAGGCGGGTGTTGTATTGCACAGTGACGTCTTGCGTATTTCGTTGGAGCTTTCGAAGCGGGAACTGTTGCTCGTGCAGATCGGTCATGATATTCAGGCTGCAAATCAGAAGCTGCAGCTAATTGGTGGTATTACTGCGGAGATTGTGCCCCTGCCCGAGCAGTTTCAGGTGGAAAACCCCAGCTATGAAGCGCTTGTTGCCGAAGCGCGAAGCCATGCTTTTTCCCTCCTAAAATCCGAACAGGAAGTGGTTTTGAAGAAGTTGTCGGTCAAACAGGCGCGATCAAATTATCTTCCTGAGTTGGGTTTGACCAGTACATTCACCTTTGCCAATCCACAGGTTTTCTTGTATCCCTATAACCCCAGCTGGTATAATCTGAGTATCACAGGGCTCAAATTAACCATACCGATCTCGGCAATTTATCTCAATAAAAACGTGGTGCGCGGAGCACAGATCGCCTTGGATCGACAAGAGGTAAAACACCATCATGAAGAGGAGATTCTGGAAAATCAGCTGTTACAGGCCCTGTTGGATTATCAATTGGCTATTAAGCAGCAGGACGTCTGTCAAAACAATAAGGCGTTGGCGCAGGAAAATGCACGGATTATAAAAAACAGGTATTTTAAATCATCGGCTTTGATTACAGATCTCTTGGATGCTGATATGCAATACCTAAAAACACTTTTTGATCTTGAAACCGCACATATTGCGCTACAGAAACATTATTATTTTATCGAATTTTTGAAGGGTACTATCTAATGAAACCTAAATCACGAAGAACAGTTGTGGAGGCACAACTCACTCGAATCACCAACTGGTTGGCTGCAATTGTCTTGTTGGCCTTGTTGTTATGGGGCGCTAACACCTTATGGATGCGCTTGCGGTATACCTATACAAATGATGCACAGGTAACACAGTACATCAATCCCATTGTTTCCCGCGTAGGAGGTTATGTGGTTTCTGTGCATTATCACGATCACCAATTGGTTAAACGAGGTGATACCCTATTGCTTATTGATAATAAGGAATATAAATATGAGGCGGATCAGGTAGCTGCATCCGTCAATAAGGAAGCAGCAGAGATCAATGTTCTTCATAGTCAAAAAGAAATCCTCCAGGCAGAGCATGAATCTTTGCGGACATCCATTGCTGCTGGCGAGGCACGTGTAACGAAACAACAATTGGAGTATGATCGATACAATTACCTGTTTCAAGAAAAGTCTGCAACAGCACAGCAGCTGGAGGATGTAAAAGCGACGTTGGATGTCTACAAGAGTGAACTGGCTTCGTTAAAACATAAATTGCAGGCTTCACAGGAAAGGGTGCACGATGTGGACATGAAAAAAGGTGTCGTTGATGCCGAGCGCGTTCGTTTGACTGCAGCTGTTGGCCGCAAGCGGCTTGATGTTGGGTATACCGTTATTCGCGCACCTTACGATGGACAGATTGGCAAACGCACAATTGAAAAAGGTCAAATGATAAGTGCAGGCGAAGTTTTGGGCTTTATCGTCAATAGAGAAACCCCAACCTGGGTAACGGCTAATTTTAAGGAAACACAACTACGTTATTTGCATCTTGGTAATAGGGTTGAGGTGGTTGCTGATGCGTATCCGGATCAAAAATTCTATGGGAAAATTATTTCCATCTCCCCAGCTACGGGTTCTGCATTCTCCCTTTTGCCGCCAGATAATGCAACGGGCAACTTTGTGAAGATTGTACAACGCGTACCTGTGCGCATTGAGCTGGATAAGCAAAGGGGAGCCCAACAGCTTCTTTCGGGAATGAATGTGAATGTTTCGGTATCAAAAAATCAGAACTAGTGAAAGGAATTTTCAAAGAATGGGTGCCGGAGTGGTTGATCAAGCTTATCCTGTTCAGCAGTTTAATGCCGAGTATGGTCTTATTTTTCCTGCCCGGTGCAAATACAAATGTCACCGCTGGATTTTACGGTGCCCAACCCAGTGATGTCCAGTTCCTGATCATTTTGTTTTATGCTGGTTTTGTTGGATTCTACGTTTTAGAACGACGCTTTTTTTTATACTTTCCCATCAAGCAGTACTACATTATTTTTAACCTTCTACAGCTATTGAATTGCTTTTTGATGTACAGTATCACCGATATCAGCTGGGTATATGGCCTGCGCTTTTTCCAAGGAATGTTGTTTGCTTCTGCCGTAAACTTATCGATCTCCATGATATTCTCACGGTTGAAAAGCGATCGGGCTAAAGAAGTAAGTTACGCTGTCTTTTTCGGCATGTTACTCTGCAGCTCCCCATTTAATACCTTCGTCACGGCCGAATTTATCGATTCATTCAATTTTGATCAGCTCTACCTATACGCTGCCTTATCATTTGTGCCAGGTCTATTGCTCATTATGCTAACGATGCGTTCCATACGGCATATACGTCCTTACCCTTTGTTTTCATTAGACTGGGCAAGCTGCATTTTCTATAGCCTTGTGATCGTCAGTTTTGGCTATTTAATGGTGTATGGACAAGAAGTTTATTGGTTTAACGATCGGCACATGCTGATCATATTCGGGGTAGGTCTAGCGTTGCTTATTCTTTTTATTGTCCGGCAAATGGTGCTCCGGCGTGTGTATGTTCATTTGGCGATTTTTAAAAACAGGAACTTTCTCTTGGGCTTATTGATTTTGTATATGATGTATATCGAGCGCTTCTCCTTGACCATCTCAAATCAATATCTCGTACAGGTTATTCAACTCGATCCTATTCATTTATCCTATATCCAGTGGTTTAATATTGCTGGTATCGTGGCCGGTGTTCTGGGCTCATTGTATTGGATGCTTGGGCAAAGGCCGGTAAAATGGATCTGGATTTCGGGCTATTGTTGCTTGCTGCTGTTTCACCAATGGATGTTTTTCTCCTTTGAGGGGCAGGGTAATGATGCGCATTTTTGGATACCTTTGGTTTTACACGGACTCGGAGTAGGACTTATTATGGTGCCCACCATCTTATTTTGCATTATGAGTGTCAGCCCTCAATTGGGGGCTTCTGCGGCTGCGGTCTGTCTTGCTATCCGATACCTAGGCTACACGAGCAGTATCGGTTTACAGAATTTTTTCAAGTTGTTTGACTATGCCCAGCACCAGCAGGTTTTTAGGGACCAAACGGAAGTGGGCAATCCCTTATTTCGGGAGTACCTGCAGCAGGAATCTGTCAGCATTTTGCAGCATGGACTGCAGTATAAGGAACATACAGCCGCCTTAAAGCTCGTTGCTGAGCGGGTCAAGATCCAATCCTTTGTGCGATATGCCATGGATTATTATGAGATCATGTCCATGATCAGTATCAGCATACTTTTGCTGATACTGATTTCGCCTTCCTTGAAAAGCATGTATAAAAAGTTGAGAAAAAACAGAATTTCTCCTGCTTAGCTGACAGTGCTACATTTTTCCTTTACCACAATATGCTGGTTAAGGAGACTTAAAAAAAAATAGCATGCTATCAGGATAGGGAACGATGGGGGATATCAATGCTAAAAACACTTCCAACGCCTTTTGCCGAGCGGACGGTGATCTCGCCTTGATGGAGAAGCACGATTTTTCGGGTAAGCGATAAACCAATACCATTTCCCTCGCTATAATCTTTGTTGCTTCCACGATAAAATGGCGTGAATATATTGGGCAGATCGACCGGGTCAATGCCTATTCCGTCATCTTTAAATTCCAGCTGAACCCTATTTTCATCCGCCTTGATAGCGATTAGGCATTTTTGATTGGGTGAAAATTTACAGGCATTTTCAATGAGGTTGACAAAGGCGACCTGCAATAGATACTCATTTGCATTGATGGATAGAAGTTTTTCATCTTCAATCTCCGGATCGACAAAAATGTCGAGTTTATAATTTGGACTTGACTGGAGAACCTGTTGGCATGCATCAATTAGTATTTCGTCTATACGTAAGGTTTTAAACGCGATTTCAGAACTGTCGTAACTTGCTTTGGCAAAATCAAGTAAGCTATTAAATAACTTCTTCAGTTTCTGTGCATCATTGAGCGTATTGTCGATGACAGTTTTATACTCCACTATGCTACGGTCCTTATTGGCAGAAATCTCGAGTTCTGCAATCATGGCGGCCAAGGGTGTTCTTAGCTCATGCGAGATATTGGAGACAAAATGCTTTTGGGCATCAAAGGAGTTCTCGAGGCTGTCGAGCATCGCATTGAATGTGCTGGCCAATTCGGAAAGCTTGTCTTTATTTCCGCTACTCGTAAGCCTGGCATCCAAACTTGTTGCAGAAATGGTTTTTACACGTTGTGTCATTTCCAGGATAGGTTGAAAGACCTTTTTGGAAAAGAATATTCCTGCTGCATAGATCAGAAATATAGACAAAATGAAAACCAAAAAAATGGTAGATAATAGACTATTCAGTTTATTGTAGCCGTATTGATCATAGGCTGCGGCTGTGATGATGTAAGTTTTGTCTTTGTACGGAAAGGTTATGCCGATGACCTGCCATTTTTCCTGATAAAATCGTATCTCTTTATTTTTGAGAATATCCTGCAACATGGCTGGTGTCTCTTTGACAAAGTCGATATCTACGGCATCATGATACAAGAGATCAAAACGGGTGTCGTAAATTGCAACCTCGACTTCGTTGAGGATTTTTCGGTTGTTGTGGTAGATATCTTCTAAGGTCTTTTTGTCGACTTTTGCATTCAAAAAAAGGTTTGCTTTGGTGTAAGCTTCTTTTTTCAATAGGGCGTAAAATTCTCTTTCCCGATTCTCCACCGCTGAAAAATATACTGTACAGGCAAATACCAGCAAAATGGTGGCTGTAATCAGCGTGAACAATATGGAGATTCGTGTCCTGATTCGCATTAGTCCTGTTTTAGAATAAAGCCCATTCCGGATTTAGTATGGATATATCTGGTCGCAAAATCTTTGTCGATTTTCTTACGTAAATAGTTGATGTAAACATCAATGAAGTTGGTTCCGGTGTCGAAATGCGTTTCCCACACTTTTTCAGCAATTTCCATTCTGGAAAGGACACGCTCGGGATTCTGCAATAAATAATGGAGTAACTTGAACTCTTTGGGGGTCAAATGGATTTCGACAGTATTCCTTTTGACGCTTTTGGTATGGAGGTTCATTTCCAGGTCTCCATAACGCAAAATTGTTCCCGTGAGTGTATCTTGTTTTTGATATCTTTTGAGCAGGACTCTGATGCGGGCTAGGAGTTCGCGCATTTCAAAAGGTTTGACCAGATAGTCATCCGCTCCGGCGTCAAAACCCTCAATTTTATCGTCTGAAGTTCCTAATGCTGTTAACATGATAATGGGAACATCGGGTTTGATATGACGAATTTCTTTGCAGAGATCCAATCCATCCATCTTAGGGAGTACGATATCGGTTATGATAAGATCAAAGTCGTGTTGTAAGACCATTTTCTTTCCAGATATGCCGTCGTAGGCAATAGCTGTTTGAAATTCATTTTCATCAAGTCCGCGTTTGATCAATCCTGCGACACGTACGTCATCTTCGACTAGGAGAATCTTCATATAAAGAAAAACGTTAAAAACTTCGATAAATCGAAATTTATCTATGATACCAAATCATGGGCCATCCATGCATTGTCCCTACAAATGTATCAAACTAAGCTAAATTTACACGGATATGCAAATAAAACTTTCTACACGGTCCTGCGATGACATCACTTACCTAATGTCTGTTATTGATCGTAGAATAGGACTACTTTTGGAATTTTAAAAATGAATGGAAAAAATATGTTGATTATTTTCAAATTGATAATCAAAAGTCCAGCCTTGATACCGGGCGATTTCGGTAATAATTGCCAATCCTAAACCACTGCCTTGGCTGTTTTTCGAAAGTTTGGAAAACCGTTTGAATAAAAGTATTTTATCTAAGGGCATTGAACCGGGATTATATACCGTTAAAGAAGTTTGATTGAGATGTACAGCAAGTGTATCGTTGGCATTGCTGTAACGTATGGCGTTCAGGAGTAGGTTGTTGATCAGGATTTCGGTCAGACTGCTGTTTCCTGTCAGCAGCACCGACGGTTGGATCTCTTGTTGCAGCTGTAGCTGTTTTAGCTCCAGATGTTCTTGCATGACTTCAATACTTTGTGTAACAAGCGAGTCCATACTGATTTTTTCGGAATGATCGAATTGACTATTGTCAATCTTGGCGAGCAGCAGCAGGTTGCGGTTGATTCGCGTGCTACGTGAAAGCGCTTTATGCATATCTTCAAAGAGCTGGTACTGCTCATCACTTAGATCAGGGTACTGCAATAAGATATCTAACTTATTTTTTAGGATTGCCAAGGGTGTTTGCAATTCATGAGAAGCATTTTCAGTGAATTCCTTTTGTGATCGGTATACGGCCAGGTTT
This sequence comes from Sphingobacterium sp. UBA7038, assembly GCF_002494055.1. Lineage (NCBI taxonomy): Bacteria > Pseudomonadati > Bacteroidota > Sphingobacteriia > Sphingobacteriales > Sphingobacteriaceae > Sphingobacterium > Sphingobacterium sp. UBA7038. The sequence continues at coordinate 246,886 of NZ_DLAV01000011.1, read as the reverse complement.
TTTTCAAGAAGTTTGGATAAGGATTGATTAAGCTCATGGAACTCTATGGTGTCCGTTTGCTGAAAGTCAACCTGTTGTTGACTATTGAGATTAAATGCCTTCAATTTATCAACCGTATCTCGAAATGGTTTCCAGAGCATAAGTGATATTTTTCTGGAGATAATAAGTAGACCAATGACCAAGATAACAAAGAAAAACAGCGTTGTTGCGGCGATGGCGGCGATGGTTTCTACAGATTCTTCAATATTTGTTTGTACGGTAAAACGATAAGGCGCACCATTGATCTGAATGACAGATGATAGGCATCTAAATCGGTCAATTGTCTTTGGCTCGACAAAACGCTGCGGTTTTTCGATGGTATACACGCTATCTTGCAATAAATCGCCCGGTTTTACTTGATGTATATTCGTTTCAGGTTGTATGCTATTCCATAAAGCGATGCTGGCTTGGAGCTTGTCTTCGGACAGTTTTAAACTGTTCAGTTCGTAGGTTGTTTTTTTGACGATAATTTCGTTATGTTCGTCTAATTCACTTTTCCATATCCCGTCGATTACAAAATAATAAATCGGAATACTGACACCTAGTACAATCAATACATAGAGTAGAAATGGGGTCGTTATTTTGCTCAGTAGGGGTTTCATCTCACTATTTTAATTTTCCCATTTGTAGCCCGTACCGTATACCGTTTTGATATAAGATTGACTTCCGGCGTCCTGTAGTTTCTTTTTTAAATTTTTGACATGGGCATAGACAAAGTCATGGTTGTCGAGCATATCAGCAATGTCGCCAGACAAGTGTTCCGCTAAGGTGCTTTTTGAAATCACTTTATTTTTGTTGCCGATAAAAAACATCAGCAGATCGAACTCTTTTTTGGTCAATACAATAGGAAGATTATTGACAATAACTGTTTTTGCAAGTAGATCAATCTGTATTTCATTTTGCACAACAATATTTGAGCTGTTGAATTGTTTCCGACGGATCAGGGAATAGATTCGTGCTGTGAGCTCAGATAAATGGAAAGGCTTCGTTAGATAATCGTCGGCCCCCAGTTGTAGTCCATGAATTTTGTCGTCCAGTGCATTTTTTGCAGAAATGATGATCACACCGTCCTGCTTTCGCTGCGTTTTCAACTCTTCGAGTAGTTTTAGACCATTTCCATCTGGTAGACCGATGTCCAGTAAGATACAGTCGTACTGATATAACTGAATTTTGTCCAGAGCATCCTGCAAAGTTGGCGCAAATTCGCATAAATACTGTTGCTCGCTAAGGTATGTTGCGATGCTTTTGGCCAGCTCCAATTCGTCTTCTATGATCAAAATCTTCATGTGGTAAAGATAGAATTTCAATTTAGTAGAAATTTAGAATTTATTTCGCAATGATCTATCAATTTTGTTCATTTTTATTTCTTGTCCTACGACAAGTGTAATCGCTATTGAAACGTGTAATTTTAGTATAAATCAGTTATTTAGTGTTTAAAAAAAATCAAAACGAAATGGATAAACCGAAATCATTAAAATTAGAAATTATCATTCCTGCTTATCGCATGCACAGTCAAATTTTTCTAAATGCGTTGGATGGCGTTTCGGAAGAAGATGCATTAAAACGAATTGATGGACAGACCAACCATATCGTATGGATGGCGGGTAATTTTGTAAATGTGCGTTATGCTATGGCCCATGTTCTTGGGCTTCAGGAAAATGATCCTTACCATGAGCTATTTTTTATGGGAAAGACACTCGATGAAAGTTATCACTATCCCAGTGTGCAGGAATTAAAAGAAAATTTTAAATCGATATCACCGAAAGTCTATGCTGCTTTGCTGCAAGTGGACGATACGCAGCTGGCTGAACTATTTAAGATTAATATGAATATCCCTTTTATTGAGGAGGACAAGCTAAATTTCATTGGGATGTGTATCGGACGGGAAGATTATCTTGCCGGTCAGACTGCCTTGATGCGAAGGTTGCTGCACTATCCAGGCATGAAATACGATATTGACGAAAAAATCCAGTACTAAAAGAAAAAATCCAGTACTAAAAATAGAGACTCAAGATCGGCCGCTGCTTAAAACGTCCGATCTTGAGTTTTTTAAGTATGGACCTAGCCGCATGATCTGTCTGCGCTGAATAGTCAATACGTTGTTTATACCTAGAAATAAGGTTTACTCGCTACCTTTTATCGTCAATATAACACCTGAATATTTCTCGTGGTCTTTACCGATATAGAGCAGATCGACTTTTTTTGTCGCAGCATCCTCGAGCTGTTTTTTCAATAGATTTAAATCCATTTTTTCCGTTTTTTCCTGCCATTCATCGGTCGATTGGGGCCTGAACGAAGCAATGTTCTTCATGTCAAAAAGTGCCGAATTTGTGTCGAGCTGCTTTGAACGATGTATAAAAATAGTGTCGCCCAGTATTTTATCTATTTTTATCCAACCTGCAGGAAGTCCATTTATACTGTTACCGTCCTGATCGGTAAAAAAAGTAGCGCCATAAAGTTGACCTGCCTTTAGTTGCTTCAAATTATCAACCATCTGACCGACTTCTTTTTCCCGTTGTTGATTGCCCAATTTATTCTTTACCCCATAAATGACTGCCCAGATAAGGATTGCCGCAGTGACAATTAGAAATCCTTTCCATAACTGAAAATAGGGGATGCTATACTGACTTTTGAACGCTTTGATCTCGGCTTTTAATTCATCTGAATAATTCCGCGCGTGAATCAATTTACCCTGTTCGTCGTAAAGTCTGGAAAGTTTAACAAATCCACCGCCAAAAGGTAGGCCTATAAACCGACGGGCTGGCGTAATAATCTGTAAGGTGAAATTTCGTGGCGCGTTTTCTTTTTTTAAGGTTGCGGTTACCGTTTTTTCTGCTAATACAAAGTCGTAGATACTGAAAATAAAAAACATAGTCTGTCGTGATTTTTTAATGAAGAACTGAGGGAAGGATTCCGGATCAGTTCGACTTCATGAGAAATGAAGCATAAAAGCAAAATTAAAAGAAATAAATAAAAATCAATAAAAACACCCGGGCATTGCAAGAAAATTTCGATTTTTGAAGGGTACATTTTTGAAAAGCAATAAGATCAAATTGATTTAATACGCTGTGTCTTTCAGTAGGCTGACAATATAAACCGAAATATGCGCTATAAAATATGATAAACCTAAAACTGAGTTTTATTTTGATCTGTGTAACAAGTGCTGTTATGGGACAAAAAATGGATAAATCAAAATTGGATAGTACGATTGCAGGCTATTACAAGGACTCGGCAGCTCCGGGGATTAGCTGTGCAGTTAGCCAAAATGGTCGTCTTATTTATCGTTATGCATTTGGGCTTGCAGATTTGAAGGAAAAACGTGCAATCACATCCAGCTCACATTTTCGCCTGGCATCGGTAAGCAAACAGGTGACTGCACAGGCGATATATACCTTAGTGATTCAAAAGCGTTTAAAACTAGACGACCCATTGTCCCTTTTTTTTGAAGATCTGCCTGTCGCACTGAAAGGTATTACTGTAGCACAGCTTCTGCAACATACATCCGGAATCTGGGACTATGAAGAACTTATTCCGAAAGAGCGGAAAGATCAGGTATCGGATAAGGATGTGCTGAAGTATATCCGGCAGACTGATCGTTTATATTTCCCTTCGGGAAGTCAATTTCGCTATAGCAATACAGGCTATTGTCTTTTATCGCTGATTGTCGAGCATGTTGCAAAAAAATCCTTTGCTTCCTTTGTCAAAAGTCAATTGTTTGAACCCCTAGGCATTAGCAAGGGATTGGTATATGAACCGGGCACGACGGTTGATGAACGAGTCTACGGTTATCATCCGACAGAAGGCTCCTACCTGTTTGCCGATCAGAGTGTGACAAGTGCGACACAGGGGGATGGGGGTGTTTATCTATCTGCGGATGAATATCATACATGGGCCAATTTTTTGGTAAAAGATCGGTTAATACAGCCGGGACTGGAGCAATTGTTCGGTCAAATGGCCTACCCGGTAAAGGATGGAATAGCGTATCATTTCGGATGGTTTATTCAAAAAAATGCAGGTCATAAAATCCTGTTTCATTCAGGTGAATCTACCGGGTTTCATCATATCGTATATATCGATGTACAGAAAGACCTTGTGGTTTCACTTTTTAGCAATCGTGATGATTTTATGATCGGTGAAGCTTTTGATGCCATCCTTAAAACAATGGGTATCAGCAAACCGGTATTGAATGAACAGCATCGCTCAACTTTTGCATGGTTGAACGGAGTATATGCGAATGAGTGAAAGAGGGACGCGGATTGAAATAAGCATAAACAATAAATCGTCGCAGGTAAAGCTGTGACGATTTATTGTTTATGAAGAGACCTACTTTAAAAAGTCGGGTGATTGATAGGCCGGATTGGGATAGGTATAGAACCCTTCCCCAGTAGCGACGCCCAATTTGTTTTTGTCTATAAAATGCTCTTTGAGATAGGCCACTGTTTTGATCTTTAAAGGGTCATTTGTTGCTTCGGCGCTCATTTTATTGATATTATAGGCTGTTGTGATGCCAACGATATCGAGTATGCCGAAGGGGCCAGTTGGAGCTCCGGTGGCAACCATCCAGGTTTTGTCGATTGTCTCTGCATCAGCTACTTCGTTGACCAAAAGATCCGTTGCTGCGGAAAGTAAGGGAACAAGCAAGGAGTTTACAATATAACCAGGCTGTTCTTTATGCAGCGGGAGTGCAACCATGCCAATCGATTTTGCAAAATTTACAACCTGCTCAAATACCGCTTTGTCTGTACCCGGATGGCCCATAATTTCGGCCGTATTGTGCTTCCAGATTTCGTTGGCAAAGTGCAATGCCAGGAACTTCTCGGGGCGGCCGGTTTCTTGGGCAAATTGACTTGGTAGCAAGGTTGAGGAGTTTGTGGCAAAAATGGTTTTCTCCGGAGCGACATTCGCTAACTCCTGATAGAAACCAATTTTAATAGCAGGGTTTTCGGGAACGGCTTCGATAAGAAGATCTGCGTTTGCTACCGCCGCGGCAAGATCTGAACTATAGCTGAGCCTGTCAAAGGTTGAAGCCAGTTGTTCTTTACTCGCATGGAGATCTTCCTCGAATGCCTGCGCCAGAATATCAAATTTTGCTGCAGCTTTTTTAAGTACATCGTCGTTGATGTCGTATACAGTGACATGATAGCCATGAAATGCTGTTTGGAAAGCGATTTGATAGCCTAAAACCCCACTGCCAGCTATCGTTATATTTTTAAAGTCCATGATGTTATTGTTTTTTCAATTCGTAAAAATCTGCGCCACGGAACCATGGCGCAGGTTGTGATCCTTATCCTTTAATTCCTTTTAACCAATCTTTGAATTTGGTGATCTGCTCTGTCAAGAAAGATTCATGTTCTTCTTGTTCTTCAGAACCGATAGGCAGGATATGTTCAAAATAAGTGCCTTTTAGCATTTTACGTAGTAAGCCTTCGCCCACAAATGGTTTGTCATCATTTAATGTTTTGGCTGCTTTCAAAAGATGGCGGATGTCATATTGTAGGGGATTGATATCCGGAACCTGCTTGTTTAAGTTCAGCAGTTCATATACCGCAATACGTGCGGTACGTACCGAGCTTTCCATGGTAAAGACAACGTCATTGTTGGTTTCGACAAACTGACCGATCAAGCCCAGGTTTTTACATCCTTCAGGTACGACTCTCGGACGGTCGCCTTTTGCTCTTGGCATAAACATCGAGGTGATGTAAGGCATGAATGTCGTACGTACAATCGTATTTTTGATAACATCGTCCAGTTGATCAATAATGCCCAAATGGTGACATAGTTCGGCTAGAATTTCATCTCCCGTACATTGTGGCATTGGCTTTTTGATGTAATTTCCTTCTTTATCCATAAATAAGGCATATACCCATAAGACAAGAACATCATCCGGTTGGCCAGGGAAATGTGGCTGTCTATTACAGGTGAAACTCATCAGCCAATCAGAATCGGTAATGGTAATAATACCGCCAGTAACAGTTTTGCCGGAATAAGGGTCGTTGACGGAATATTCTTTTAATTTTTCGACTAAAGCCGAAGGTTTACATGTCAGGGTCGCAGACTCCCATGCTGATTTTTCGATGTTACTGCAGAACTTTTCGGGTTTACCAAAGATGGCGGATTTGGCAGCCAGATTTTTCCAGAGTTTCCAGCCTGCACTTTGACCGCTGCTGCTGTTGTCGATAGCGATGATCGGTGCATTTTTGTTGTCGCCGTAGAAGGTATCTTCTGTCATTGATCCAGTTGTCACAATGACGAAGTCGTCTTTTCCGATTGGAATTTTTACCTCTTTACCGTCTTGTTCTGTAATCAGGGCCTCCACAACTTTTCCATCGGTATTGCTTTGGATATCCAAGTCTTTGACTAACACATTGAATCGAATGTTTACACCTTTGCTTTGGAGTACTTTGCGCAAAGGGGTCACAAAGGTGTCGTATTGATTGTATTTCGGGAATACGAGTGATGAAAGATCATTCAATCCGTCTATCGCATGTAAAAAGCGGTGCATGTACAATTTCAGCTCAAGTAAACTATGCCAGTTTTCGAAAGCGAACATGGTACGCCAGAAGGTCCAGAAATTGCTGGATAAAAATGACTCGCTGAAGTAGTCTTCGATGGTTAAGTCATCTAAATCTTCTTTATTTTTGAGGAGCAATCGAATGATGGCCAGCTGATCCATTTTGCCCAATCCAAACTTGCTGAAGTCTTTTATCTCACCAAGTTTATGAATAAGCCTTGCTTTGGAGTAGTTGGAGTCGTTGTCATTGATCAAACGGTACTCGTCCAGAACACTGTAGGGGGCAGGCATTTCCAATGCAGGAATGTCCTGAAACATATCCCAAAGATTTTCGTAGGTCATATCCATTTCCCTACCACCGCGGATGACATAGCCGTCGGTTGCATTACCGGCGCCATCTAACGAGCCGCCTTCCACATGGAGCTGTTCAAGGAATGTGATGTTTTCAGCAGGAACATGACCATCTCGGATAAAATAGTAGGCTGCAGACATCCCTGCTATACCGCTTCCGACGATGTAAATTTTACTGTCTTTATATGATTTTGGTGGAATACCTTTATTGCGTTGATAATTTCCGATCTGATCAGAAAAGGGCATCGATTTTTTCGGTGTGTTACGTTGTTGTTCTTTGCTTGAATCGGGTTCATGATTTACATTTCCATATTCAGCAGATGCATTTAATACTTTGTCGAATTTTGAGGTGATTTCTTTCATGATTCTTATGTTTTTTTAATTGTTGAGTAAAGTTACAAAGACCACCTTAATCATTTGTGCCCTCAAATTCGCTATTGTTCTACCGAATTTCCTCTTTCTACATATTTTGTCGCTTTCGGTACTCTGATGGCGATAAGGTGGAGTATTTTTTGAAAAAACGACCAAATGCTGAGATGGAATTAAATCCGATTTCATAAGAAATTTCTGAGATAGTCTTTTCGGGATTCCCGAGCAGCACATAGGCTTCTTTAAGCACACGCTCATCAATAATTTCATGTGGTGTTTTACCTGATGCTCTTTTAACAATCTGAATGAGGTATTTGTTTGAAATAAATAACTGGTCGGCGTAATATTGTACTTCTTTGTATTGATTGCTATGTCGCTGAACCAGGTCTGTAAACTTATAGAACAGGTTGTTGGTCTCTTGTACACTTTCCGTTGTATTATGGTCTTTAGAGACCAATTCGTCGGCGATCTCTAACAGGAGATTAAAGATGATCGTGCGGATGATATCTGCTGTAAAATGTGTTGTTCTTAAGGTAATTTCTTTGAAGTAGTCCATTAATTTTAACAGCTTGTCAATTTGTTTATCTTGGGAGCTGACAATGGTAAAGGTCGAATTTTTAAAAAGCCCCAGTTGTTCGATAAAGAATGGATTGACAATATGTTTAAGCAGGAATGCTTTGTCAAAAAAGAGTAGCTTCATTCTAAAGTCGGCGCTGACCTGCGAAAACCGGATAATTGTTGTTGGGGCGGATATGAGGATATGGTTTGTCGAGATATGGTATTCCTGATTGTCTACCTGAATATTTATATCGCCCGCTGTACAGATACAGATGGCATAATAATCAATACGAAAAGCATTGCTTGGGTATTCAAAAATCGGATTTCCAGAAGAAATATAATAGGGGCGGTGGCAATTTACGCCAAAGAATGATAAGGTATCTTGAAGACTTTCGTGTGTATTATAAGTTGTTTTTACCTTAAACTTCATTGACTTTTTGTTCGGTTTGGGCATATACAGTTCCTATTGTTTTAAATATTCGAATGGGCTTTGTTTATTCGGATGCTGTCCGTTTGAGCATCAGCTTTTCTGTGGCAATATCGTCTTCTATCCCCACGAAGAAACTTTTGAATCCGAATTTATTCAGTAGTCGTCTCGATGCGGTGTTATCGGGATCAATAATACCAATCACATCTTTACCTGGATTTAATGTTGTGGCAAGGGCTAGCATCGACTCGCAAATCTGTGTTCCCAGCCCCTTTCCCCAATGTTCTTTGCGGAGCAAATAACCAATTTCGAATACACTTGGATCTTTTTTGTAGTTAACAAGCTTACAGTCGCCTAAAAGCTTTAGCGTATCCGCTTCGATTACTTTAAAATATCCTAAATCAGGATCCTGGTTGATTTCTAGAATCGAATCGAACTTTTTCCGGGCCTGCTCTTCGGACAATCCTTTGCCGGTAATGTATTTCATGACATCATCCGCTTTAACCAAGTCGTGGAAAGCGTCAAAATCTTCCGGAAGATATTTTTTGAATAGAAGTGTATTGTACATGGCTAATGTGTTTATTTACAAGATAAGGTTGTTTTCTCTGAAATCAAATTATCGGAACCTAAATCATCATCTTTCTGTCTTATTTAACTTTTTCATGATTTTAGTTCTCCAATTTAACTTACATTGCCTTTCTGTAAAGCGGAAGGGAAGCTTTTATAAGAATGCTATTCCGTAGCGATACGGTGTAAATAAGAATTTTTAGAGGGAGATAATCGTTATGGAAATAAGAGCGGCAAGTGGAGCCGACTATGCGGCAATCCTGCGCATTTGGGAAAATTCGGTTCGGGCAACACATGATTTTTTGAAAGAGGAGGATCTTCAGTTATATAAGAGACTGATCCCAACCGAGTATTTACCACAATTAAAGGTCTATGTCATCGATGACGCTGGACAGCCTACTGCTTTTTTCGCTGTCTCCGATGATAATCTAGAAATGTTATTTGTGGATTCAGCCTACAGGGGAAAAGGTATTGGGACTGTGGCACTACAGTATGTGCTGGATAAGCTCCAGGTGTATAAAGTTGATGTCAATGAGCAAAATCAGCAGGCTGTTGATTTTTATCTGAAAAAAGGATATCAGCTTATCGGACGCTCAGCTGTAGATGGTATGGGCAAATCCTATCCGATCTTGCATTTACATCACGAGAGCGCTATTAATGGATCGAAATAATTTTAATAAAATGAAATAACTCATGATACAAGGTTTATACGAAACGCATATTCAGGTGCGGGATTTAGCTAAGTCTGTCGCATTTTATACGGAGGTACTGGGATTACGTGTGGCACATCGTGATCCGACACGTCCTATTGTTTTTTTATGGATTGGAACCGGCAAAGACTATATGTTGGGCCTGTGGCAGGAAGAAACAAACTTTCAACCGAGACATTTTGCTTTTAGAGTGGATAAAGAGGATATCTTGAACTATGCCGTGGACTATCTGAAAACACGTGACCTGACACCTTATAATTTTTTAAAGGACGGGATCGAAGCACCGATGGTCTTTGCATGGATGCCTTGTTTTCCGGAGCTACCGAGGCCATGATCCGATGTTTATGATACTGACGGAACAGGGCCGCTATAACTGTTTTTAGTCCTTCTTTGGCATAACCCTGTTGCTGGAATTCTTTTTTTATGGTACAGCCCAATTCCACCTGCAGGTGTTCAGCACCAAAAAAATGAACGCCAATATCGCCGATTACAGCCTTTGCTATTTTGTCGGTCATAACGAGCTGAAACCAGGACTCTGGAAGATTGAACGTGTTTGGGTTTTTTGCTATAAATTCATCGACTTCTGCCAAAGAGTCTGGAATCCAGCCCTGGTATTTATTGGTTTCTTTATCTGAACGATACCCGAATATTGCCCGACTGTCTTCCGGCATGATGGGCCGAATCGCTAATCTTTCTGAATCAATGCGCATGGTTTAACGTTTTGAAAATCTGGCTATCGCTTCTTCACGCGTACCTACAAAATTGATTTTTTTTGATTTATTGCTTTCGTAGATAAAATCGTTTAAACTTTTGCTGTTGTATTTGGAGAAATCGCCAACGATGGCAATGTCAAAGCCATACTGCGTATATTTTTGAAGAATTTCACCGGCAAGTTTTGTTTTAAGTTCGAAGAAGTCATCCGTGATGTTCTCTTGATAAATAATTGCTTTGTATGCTTCTTGCGCGCCACAGTCGACCATAATCTGTAGACCATCATCGAGATTATGGATAAAGACGCCTGAACCTTTAACTTCAGCAATGTTTTCGTCACCTAGCTGAATAATAGTGATTTCCATTTTTTTTGTTGTGTCGTTTGAAAAATATATTTGTGGGATCAGATTCCATGATCCATTGCACATCGTTGGGATATGCTGTTGAAAATGATCCGAGATAGCGGATAAATAGGTTTTAACCTGCAAATTCTTTCAGCATATTGATTGTTGGACAGAAGAACAGGGAGCCGGTATGTGCTGTACTAAAGTCTAGTATTCTATCGTAATTTCCTTCGGGTTCACCGATAAACATTCTGTTCAGCATCAATTGTACGGTACTGAATGTGCTGGCGTAAGCGATAAAGTATGTTCCCATTTCATTTGTTGCGATTTGCCCAAAAGGCATATTGTCGCGCACAATCTTTAAATCGTCACCGACATTGGCCAGGGCCGAATGAGAATTGGCCGGTTTTTCATCGTCGCTCATCTCAATATCGTTTGCTTTGCTTCTGCCGATGACCTTTTCCTGATCGGCGACGGGTAAAGAACGCCAGGCATTCATGTCATGAATATATTTTTGCACAAATAAATAGCTTCCACCCTTATAGGCTGCATCCTCATCACCTACGATACCAAAGAAAGCACGATCCTCACCAAGGGGATTTTCCGTTCCGTCGACGAAGCCCAAGATACTTCGCCCATCCCAATATCTGAACCCATGAACTTCCTCCTTGCAATCCGCAACGGGATTTAATAAGGCTGCTATTTCGGTCGCCATGTCAATGCAATAGCTTTTTTCATAAGCACGAATATGGAAATGTAAATCTCCGGGGGTAGCCACAGCAATATGTTTTTGACCGATGATAGGTTCGAAAGGAACCAATTCCTTTGGCATAGGTTCGTTGAGTTCAAGCTTTTTCCAGGCATGGTGGCTTATGCCCAATACCACGCTTGCTTTCACAAGATTTGAACGTACCTGTGCCGAATTGTTGAGATTGACAACCAATGCACATAAGCGTTGGAAGACATCCTTAATGACCACATTTTCGTGGAAATTCCATACCATAAACACCGTATTGTTGCTCGGTGTATCGATGACATTTTGGGCCTGATGATCCATAAGATAAGTTGTTGTGTGTTGTACAGCCTTGCTAAGCTACAAATAAAATCGGTTGTACGGATAGACTTTTTGATTACTCGAATGCGGTTTTTTGATATAGTTTGACGATTTCATCAATGACCAGATCCGGTTCGTCATAAAAGACATGATGCTCCGCATTTTGAGCCAAAAGATAACGTCTATTGTTTTTTTGATCTGCAAATTTTTTAAGGGCAGCAATAAATAAACTGCGATCGGGTTCTTCAAAAGGCGATTTTCCTGAACCAATGACAGTCATGGGGACATTGATTTTTCCTGCAACCTCATGTAAAACAGCCGTTGACGCTTCGTAGTTTAAAACGAGATGATAGAACCCTAGGCTTTCTTTTTTGATGTTATCAAGTTCACTGGCATATTCGCTCTTCAATGATTTGGATCGCTCCATGGTCATGAGATAAGGGGAGACAATATCGATCATTACTGTGCCAACAACCTGAGCGGGATTGGAACCATCATTTCCCGCTCCAGATTCAAAGACAATGGGGATACCTTTTCCTTCCATTAAAGTGAAATGAAGGCTATGGTTGCCTACATTGATCATGGTATCCCTGAGCTGTGCTTTTACGGCCAGCCCGGGAAGTGTCAGTAGGAGGAAAACGGATAAAAGGAGATTATACTTTAGCCTGTACATCGTTCATTTTAAGTGTCATGCTTGTCGCTTCTGTCTCGATCCATTGGCTGTATTCGGCGATAGCCTGTAAGCGAAGTTCGTCGGAGATATACCCTTCCGTAACCATTTGTCGCGATTGGGCGACTTTGTTCCAGATGGCCAGATTGGTATCAAAGTTAGCTTCTCCTTTTTTGTAGGTCTGATCGGCATTGATAACCTGAACAGAATGGAAACCTGCTTCCTGGAGCAGTGCAGCGACCTCATCAGCAACACGATTGTTCATACCTGCATCTGCTCTCCACTTCAGGAAAGTATGGTAAAATGTGAGCATGCTTTCCGGAGGGGCGGGGTTCCATTCAATGGCGGTGTGATTGTAGTCTAAAATAGAAATTTGTCCTCCGGGCTTTAACCAGGATTTGAATAAGCCCAATGCCCTGGGAATATCACTTAACCATTGCATGGTGCGCGGCGTTATAATCAGGTCGAAAGGATGTGGAGGCTGATAATCAAAAATATTGCTGCAGACCAGGTTCAGATTTTGGGTGCTACCATAGTGCTCATTGCCACTGTCGATAAATGACTGTGTATTATCGAGCCCGGTTATAGTTCCGTCGCCGATATAGCTTGCTACCTCATTCGTGAGCGTTCCGGTACCACAGCCCACGTCCAAGATTTCCATGCCAGGAGATAGTAAGGGAATAATCGTTCTATAATCGAAGGATAATGTTCTTCTTTCAAATATCTTATTGGCCTGTTGGTCTTTTCTGTCGATAAATTTCTCTTTCATTGGATTTGGTTTAGTTGACTGTAAATATAGCTTTTGCTTTCCGGTTAAAAAAAAATCTATTCGTTTAACCGTTTTTGTTACGCTAATCAGACCAACAGTTGATGGTATTCCTTGATTTGTTTATGGTTACTATCAGTCGAATATCCTATTCTCCATTAAGAGGGATATAATAATCTTTTTACAAGGTATTAACAGGGGGTTAACTGGGGATTTACCCCTGCTAACCCCCTGTTAACCCCCTGCAATATCCCTGTTATTATGTAAACTGATGTAAAGCAATTTCAAAGCTGTATCGGACGATAAAAGAGGGCCATTTACTGCTTTATGACGATCATGTACTATTTTGATAGAAACAGTGATACTTTGCGATTAATACCCTAATTAGGAAATTATTTTATGTCGTTTCGTTGTTTTTTTAATAATAGTTTTTTATATTGTTGTACAACAGCACTCGTGCCGTTGCAATTACACTAAGATATCCTGATTTTATGCGAAAAGTATTCAAAGTTCTCACGCTAACGTATTGTGCTGTTTTTCTTTCAGCCTGTTCTTCCAACTATCTCATGACATTCAATGGGGAGAATGTAAAAAAAGATGAAGACAAGGGAACGTTTTCATTTAATAATGATACAGTACAAATTGATTATTCCTTTGCCGACAGAAATGGTCGAATTTACCTTCGAATAGAAAATAAAATCGATAAACCGATCTTATGGGATCTTAAAAATTCGGCCATGATTATTAATGGTAAAACGCAAGGTTATTCTGTTGAACAAGCTGCTTTTAATGGAAAGATGAATGCTTCGGTTTACGATATAAACGCTAGTAAATCCACTATATTCAATGATACTTGGGTAAACGGTTCTATCACAGGATCGGTAAGTTTGCCTAAAGATGTGGTGCTTATCCCACCACATGCCTATGTGGATGGGCATTATTTTGATTTTAAAAACGATGTTAAATCCATTGTACGATCATCCCAAAAAGAAAAAGTGTATATGTATGATATGAATGGCGAGAGTTTTGCGGTAAAACTTGCTCGATTTGAAGGCGCTGATTCACCTTACAGTTTACGTAGTTATTTAAGTTATTCGATTTTAGAAGATGGTAAAGCCATTGTTAAAACTACGGAGCAAAAATTTTATGCTGCCCAGCTTTGGCAGACCGGTTCAGTAGCGCTTAATAATATTATTGAACTGTATAATAAGCGTGGAGACGTGCTGGCTGTTAAGGAAAAAAAGGGGCAGGAGGCTATGATCGTTGGCGGGGCCTTAGCACTAACTGCAGCAGCAGCAGCAATTGACCCGAAAGCAGCTGAATAGTGCTTGTCAAAAAGGCATTTCAAATAACCTGTTTAAGGCTGCCCAACCCTTTAAATTTATGGGCATTTAAATTAGAAAAACCGAATAAATTAGAAAGACCGAATCCGGTTATGGGTTCGGTCTTTCTTTTGTTTAGGAATTAGGAGATGTCCTATTTGACTGATGTACCGTCTATAATCTCTTCATCCGCTTTGCTGACCAATTTGGTGTCTTGTTTTAAGTCGCCAAATATTTCGATCTGACCATCGATGCTGCGTCCTTTCTGTACAGGAATACGTTGTGTTTTGTTCGAAACAACAGCAATCACAAAACTTCCTTCGCCCGAAGTAAATACGGCTGATTTCGGTACAACAAAAGTACTATCCTGAGATGTTAAAGGCAATTCGACCTCTGCAACCATGCCCGGCAATAACTTGTTGTCGGTATTGTTAATGTCAATTTCTACCCGTTCGGATCTTAACCGGCTGTCCAGGGCACCCGATTTACGAGCGATCTTACCCGAGAAGGTTTGCCCCGGCAATGATTTGACGGTAAATTGTAAGGGCTGGTTTTCGGTCAGGAAACCCGAATATTGTTCCGGAACAGCAACGGCTAACCTCAGTTTGCGTTGTTGTTGAATGGTCATGATGGGCATTTCCGAACCACGGCCAGCTGGACCAACATAGGCGCCTTGATTGACATTTCTTGTTGCGATGACACCGTCGAAGGGTGCTCTGATTTCCAAATAATTCAAGAGGTTTTGTACTTCTGCATAGGCTGATTTAGCGGCTTGGTACTGGGCAAAATCAGCATTCTTTTTTGACTCAGCAACCTCAAGATCGAGTCTAGCCACAGTTCCTTCCACCTTGCTGGTTTCGAAGAGTCTATCGTAAGTGCTCTTTGTAGCCATATAAACTGCTTCTTGCGATTTGAGCCGCGATTTTGCAGCAGATAGCTGTGAACTCAATTCGGGAGCTTCCAAGACAGCCAACAACTGGCCTGCATGCACTTTACTGCCGATGTCCACATTGAGGCTTTTGACATAGCTACTGACCTTGGCGTAAATTTCGACCTGCTGGAATCCCGTGATTTCCCCAGGGATCTGCATTTTATTGGTTAATTTCTGTTTGGAAGGTACAAATGTCTCCATTGCCGGAGCTGCAGCTTCGGGACTTTCTTTTTTGACATTTTCCTCGGCTGCCGAATGGCATCCTGCTAAGGATGCGATCAGGCCGGCGATAGATAATATTTTGAACAAATTATTTTTCATATTTTATAGATTATACTGCTTTTACGATAAAGGTTTTAATGCGGCAATATAGTGTTTACTTTCTTTGTCTTCAGGATCTAATGAGATCGATTGTGTACTGCTTTTTTCTTGCGCCCAAGCAAATATGAGCGGTAAGATGACGAGTACGGCAAATGTTGAAAATAGTAATCCGCCAATGACGGCTCTACCGAGTGGTGAAACTTGTTCACCACCTTCACCATGGCCAATGGCCATAGGGAGCATGCCTACAATCATGGCTAAACTGGTCATGATAATGGGTCTAAGCCGTAAGGATGCTGCCTCACGAGCGGCAGCCAGCGCATCTCCATGATGCCGACGGATATGTTCGGCATTGGTGATGAGGAGAACAGCGTTCGCAATGGATACACCCACCGACATGATAATCCCCATGTAGGATTGTAAGTTGAGGGTAGATCCGGTTAACAACAATAGAAGTAATGACCCCAGCACCACCGCAGGAACTGTGGTGAGTACAACCATAGAAACTTTGAACGATTGGAAATTGGCTGATAGCATCAGGAATATAACGATAATGGCAACAGCCAAACCAGATTCAAGGCTGCTCATGGTTTCTTCCAATACTTTTCCGAGGCCTATTTGCTCCATGGATAATCCACGCGGGAGTTCACCAAGGGCTTTGATACTACGTTTTACATCTTTGGAGGCTGTTTTCAAATCGGTATGATCAATATTTGCTGTAACTGATACATAGGGCATCGCGCCCAAATTGTCATTTTCTCCATAAGTGAAGGACGGTGTGATGGTTGCAACGTCGCTCAGTATTGGTCGCGCCGAATTTTTCAATAAAGGGATTTCACCGATTTCTTTCTCATCTTTCATTTTATCGATGGGAACCTGAACTTGGACATTATACGAGAGTCCTGCTTTTTCATCGATCCAGGTGTTTTTTTCGGTATAACGCGAAGATGAGGTGGACGCGATAAGCGATCGTGTCACTTCGCTGAGATCGATACCCAATTGTGCAGCTCTAATGCGATCTATTTTAATATCGTACGAAGGATATTTAATGGATTGTGCTAATTGTACATCTCTAAAGTAGGGGATGGCTTTTAGTTCCTCGATCAATTTTCCGGCGTACTTTTCGTTGTTCTTTTTGTTTTTTCCTGCTATCCGAACTTCAATAGGGGTAGGCGACCCCTGGCTTAATACTTTATCCGTAAGTTCGATCGGTTCAAAGGATACCTGTACATCGGGAACTGCTGCTTTCAGGCGTTTTCGGTATTCATCACGGAAACTGTCCATATCATGATGGTAGTCTTTCAGTGCTATTTGGAAAACAGCTTCATGTGGACCGGCCATGAAAAGATAGATCGGCGATACTGAAAACTGCCCGGGGTGCTGACCGATATAGACAGAAGATATGCTAATATGTTCTTTGCCAACCAGTTTTTCCAGTTCGGCCAGCGCCAGTTTTGCTTTTTCTTCGGTGCGTTCGATACGTGTACCTTCAGCGGCACGAAGGCGCATTTGAAACTGGCTGGAGTTGACTTTCGGAAATACATCCTGGCCTATCGTGGAAAGTAAAATGACAACAAGACTTAGCGCTCCAAGCAGATAGATCACCGTAATGGTTTTCTTTCTTTTGAACAAGCGATCGAGCATTTTCATGAATCTGTTTCTGAACCGTTCAAAAATACTGATCTTTCCATCGTTGTTAAAGTCGTCACGTTCCACCAATAGTTTCTTCTGATTCAAGGTATCCTGTTCGGATTCTACGGTCAGTCCAGATGCTGCAAACTGGGCTTCATCTGCATTTAAACCCTCGGATTTGGTCGCATGTGGAGCCTTATGGGCATGATCTTTCATAAACCAGTTTGCCATGATGGGAACGAATGTCTGCGAAAGAAGAAAGGATACGATCATCGAAAATCCAATGGACAGGGCCAAGGGAAGAAATAGCGAGCCCGGAATTCCCGTCATGGTAAATGCAGGTGCAAATACGGCTAATATACAGAGCAGGATCAATAATTTTGGTAAGGCGATCTCCTTACAGGCATCCCAGATAGCCAAGGCTTTGGGTTTACCCATATCCAGATGCTGGTGTATATTCTCGATCGTTACCGTACTTTCGTCGACCAAGATACCAATAGCCAGGGCTAGTCCGCTGAGGGACATGAGGTTGATGGTCTGCCCGAAGAGTTTCAGAAAGAGCACTCCGGATATCACGGATATCGGTATGGTCAGGATAACGATCAGCGCGGCTCTTCGATCACCTAAAAATAGGAGCACCATAAGTCCGGTCAGGATAGCTCCGATGGCACCTTCGGTAATCAAACTCTTTACCGAATTGATGACATAAACGGATTGATCAAATTCATACGATAACTTGACGTCGTCGGGTAAATTCTCCTGAATTTTTGGTAAAGCTGCTTTTAAGTTCTGGACGACTTCCCATGTGGAGGCATCGCCAGCTTTGGCAATACTGACGTATACGGAGCGCTTGCCGTTGACCAAGGCGTAGCCTGCAGTAACATCAGCTCCGTCCTTTACCGTAGCGATATCTCCAAGGTAAAGATTTTGTACACCACCTTTAAATAGCGGGATTTTTTCAAAATCTTTGACCTCTTTAATGGTATTATTGGTCGGCGTAATGTAGTTTTTATCCTGAATGCGTACGTTTCCTGCCGGGGCAGTTTGATTGTTCAGTCTTAGCGCTTCTACAACCTGATCGGGCGTCATATTGTGGTTCCGCATTAAATCGGGATCAACGTTGACCTCAATTGTACGTGGACTTCCCCCAAAAGGAGGGGGCGACAGTAGACCAGGGATTGACGTAAACGATGCCCGGACATAGACGTTGGCTAGATCTTGTAGTTCGTTGTTAGAACGCTTGTTACTGCTCAATACCAGTTGGCCTACAGGGAGGGATGAGGCGTCAAAGCGAATGATGAACGGCGGTTGTGAGCCTGGAGGAAAGGAGGCTTGGATCCGATTGGCCAGGGCACTTAGCTCGGCTGCAGCCTGGGCCATGTTGGTGTCTTCGTAATACGATACTTTCATTAAGGTCAGACCTTGAATATTCTTGGTCTCAATAGACTTGACCCCATTGGCAAAAAGAAGGATATTGACGTAGTTTTTGGCAAAATAAGATTCCATTTGATCCGGCGAATAGCCACCAAATGGATGGGCAATATAAATAACCGGAAGGTTCATTTTTGGCAGGATATCCACCTTGATCGATCGAACGGCACCTATGCCAAAGACAATAAGTCCCAATACGAGTACGAGGATGGATATCGGCTTGCGTAAGGCAAAACGTATTAAATTCATGTAATGTTATTTATAGTTCTTTGTTGAAAATATCAAAATCTCCCGCAGCTGCGGCTTTTAGTAAAAGCGACTGCCAAAGATTGATGTGGACGATCTCTCGATCGGTTTCGGCTCTATTTAGTGTATAAAGGGTCTGCGTCACGTCGACAAGTGTCGCTAGGCCGTTTTTATACATCGTCATTTTTTGATTGTAAGCTTGCTGAGCTGCCGACACTTGTCGGGGAGCTTCTAGATCACTTTTTAGGGCCAATTGGATTTTCACATCAGCGGCATCCAGCTGTGCTGTCAATTGGGCTTCGGCAGTTTGGTATTCTTCTCTCAGGGCATCATTCGTAAAGCGCTGTGCACTGATTTTTTTATTGATACGCGCAATCGAAGTCAGATTCCAGTTTATGCCCAATCCCAAGAGATAATTTTGCCTACTGGGACGAACCCCTTTCCAATAATTTGTGCTATATGCTTGTAAATCCGTAATGTAGTCGCTCTTAAAACCAGATCCCCTTGTCTGAAAGACCCCAAAGGCACTTACAGTGGGAAGATACTCTTTGGTTGATAGTTTCAATTGTTGTTCGCCAAGTTCAATTTTACTTTTATAAAATTGCAGCATAGGATTACTTTCAATCAAGTTGCCTGAAAGCGGAGTTAGCTGTATAGGTGTTTTCTGAACCAGAACAGTATCTATTTCGAGATTTTTCGCTGGAATCCCCATCAATACCGTCAGCTTATTGTTTTGCTCCTTAACATTTTCACGGGCCTGATTGAGACTGATTTTTGCGCGCGATACTTCCGCTGAAGCAAGCGTAGAATCTACTCCGGGTAATATTCCGTTTTTTACTTTGGTGGCAGCAATATTTAAAAATACCAGTGCGCGATCCAGATTCATCTGTTGATTTTTTTCCAATCGTTGACTAGCCAATAAATTGAGGTAAGCCGCAGCGATCTTGATTTTATGCTGGAACTGTTCCTGACCGAGATCGGCCTGTAGTCGTTTGGTATCGGATTTGGCCAATTCGATACGTTCTTTTTTTCGTCCAAAGGTGTAAATGTCCCAATTGACATTGGCTAAGTAAAGCGCACCAAATGCGGCATTCCAATTTTGTTCTGGAAGAGCGGCTCCCGAAGAAGCTACACCCAGCCCACCAAATCCATACAGCGGACCATTTTGTCCGTTGACTGTTCCAAAGTCCTGTTGGGCTACGATGTTCAGATTGGGCCAAAAGTCGCGTTTGACTTGTTCATTGGTCTGCAGGGAGGACTGGAGATAATATTCCTTTGCCTTGATATTTCCATAATTTGCAAGACCCTGTTCTACGGCGTCGCGCAGTGTAAGCGTCTGAGCGAAGGAGGAGGATGTCGCAAGTGACACAGCCAATGACAGCACTAAATTCAATTTCAGCATAGGTTATCTATCATTTTATGGACACGAAGATAGCGATGAGCTAGGCTGTAAGGCCCCTTTTAAATGATCTATCGTGTTTAAAAGTGACCAATTTAATTCGTCATTTATTTTTCTGCTGTTATAAACTTAAAACTCTTACTTTGTAACAGAATTTTAACAAAAAAAAAGGATTATGAGAAAGGTTTTGGAGAACAAGATGATACAGGAAGTCGTCCTATTGATCTTTTCGTTTATCCTCTTTACGTTGAACGACTGGATTTTGATCCTGAGTTGGAAGGGATTTTTGATGGGGGTGCTCTATTTCCTGATCCTTTATGCGCATGCGCAACTAAATCGCTTTTTTCTATTGCCATTACTGCTTAAAAAGAATAAACCCCTGTTGTATATTCTGGCTTCGGTGGCAACGCTGCTGATTTTTGCACTGATATTAAAAGAGCTGACGGATAACGTCATTTACAAGAATTGTTTTCTCTACAAGAATCTGGTTCAGAAAACATTCCATTATCAATTTGGTGTATTATTGGGCTCGTTGATCTGCATATTGGGCAGTATCCAATTTATCGAATTTTACCGCTTTCAACGGGTGAAGACCAGACGCGAACTGCTTTCCAATCAAACGCAACTGTCGCATTTAAAAAAGCAGCTCAACCCACATTTTCTATTCAACACGTTAAATACCATTTATGGTATTAATCTAAAGTATCCGGAACGTACTTCTGAATTGATCATCAAAGTGTCTCAGCTGCTTCGTTATCAAATGGAGAGCAGTGAACGGGAGTATGTGCCTATGGATGATGAAATTGATTTTATTTCAAGTTATATTGAACTGGAACGCGAGCGGTTAGGCTATCGAACGAAAATTGAATTTGACTATCAAAAAGAGGAAGATATCAATTATCAGATAGCGCCAATGTTATTGATTACTTTTGTGGAAAATGCTTTTAAACACGGAACCTGCAGTATTGAAGATTGTTTTGTACATATTTCAATCAAGATTGAAAAAGGGAACTTATATTTGCATGTCCGAAATTCTGTTCCGGTCAAGAAAAGGAATGTGTTTTCGGCGAAAATAGGTTTGGAAAATACAATAGCGCGATTAAAACTTTTGTATCCTAATCGGTATACATTAACGACAAATTCCAAAAAAGAGGAGTATGAGGTGTCATTGGTTATAAATCTTTAAACAATGAATAAAAATAGCTGTATTGTGGTTGATGACGAACCTGCGGCGCATTATGTCCTGGTAAATTATATTGAAAGAAGTACTGATCTGCAGTTGGTCGCTCAATGTTATAATGCTTTTGAGGCATTGGATTTTCTTCGGGAGAACAAAGTAGATTTAATCTTCCTGGATATTGAAATGCCCGAAATTAATGGGATGGAGTTTCTGAAGATGCTGGATAACCCACCCAAAACGATTTTGACAACAGCATATTCCGAATACGCATTGGAGAGTTATGATTACGGCGTTGTTGATTATCTGTTAAAACCTATTTCATTTCCCCGTTTTTTTAAGGCTGTTCAACGTTTTTTATCCTATAACACGACTGTGTCGCCCCAGGAAGAAGAACCCAAATCAATTAGTATACGCATGGATGGTCGTATTATTGACGTTAAATTATCGCAGATCGATTTTATCCAGAGCTTTGGCAATTACGTAAAAATTGTTACCCCGGGACAAACTTTTTTAACAGCAAGCACCACCCAACAAATTCTCACACAGGTGCCAGCATCAAAGTTTGTCCGTATCCACAAATCCTACATTGCTTCGATCAATAAGGTGATCAAATATGAGCATGGAATGGTACAGATCAATAATACCTCCCTTCCGGTCGGTATTACTTTCCGTCGAGAGTTACAGGAGCGGCTAGCCAATAAATAGGTCTGAGCGAATGGAGGTCTTGTTGCTATGAGCGAGTCAGGTGACTACCATTTCTCTTTTAACAGCGTTTCCAACTGCCCAATTTCTTCCTGATACATGGTTTTCTTTCTAGTTCCGAAGTAAAGGATATTTTCGACAGGCGATGTCCCTTCCCAGATTAGTTTTATTTTCCCGGATGCAATTGCTTCAGCACATAGGAAGTCAGGAACAATCGAAAAGCCTGTATTGTTGCTCAAACAGCGTATGATGGAGCTAATATTGGGAACAATATAATTGGGGCTAAAGTCTGGATGTTCGCCAAAGTGTGTTGACCAGTAGTTTTTTAAATGATCCATATCGGCAGCCGTGCTATACCATAATTGTTTTTTAAGGAGTTGAGCTGCTTCTTTAATTTTATTGGCACTCAGCAGTGCTTCCAGTGTGGATGTATCCGTCTGACACCCTGCAATCAAGACAATACGTTCTTTTGAAAAAGCTTCATACTGTAGATTCTGTTGGTTTCCTTTTTGAGGCGTAATAATAAGATCCAATAAACCATTATCAAGATCCTGTTGCATCTGCGGATATTCTCCAAATTTGATAATTAAATTGAAGGGGAGCTGGGCAATATGTTCTTCGAGGGTGTACTGAAAGGTCTCAAAACACATTCCGATACTGATCGTTATACGTTCGTCCAATGCCCGTTTGTGAAAATGCTGTTCACCGGTTTCTAGTTTTTTAAGCGGATCAATAACATAGTTATACAAGATTTTCCCCTTTTCGGTCGGCACCATTCTTCGCGCAGAGCGATCAAAAAGCTTGTGCCCCGTAAATGCTTCCAGGGAATTCAGATGTAAGCTTACCCCCGGCTGAGAAATAAATAATTCCTGTGCAGCTGCAGATAATGTTCCGGTTTCATAGATTGCCTTAAATGTACGAAGCCATTCTAAGTTCCATTTCATAGTTATTATTTTTATGATACAAATATACAATTTAAATTATTTGTATGATTCAAAAATATGATAGAAATTTGTATTATCAATAATAAAAATTATAGAGATGAAAATATTTATTATCAACGGCGGACAGAAATTCGCACACTCGGGTGGTTCTTTCAATACCACAATAACAAATTGGACCGTTGAAACATTGGCTGAAAATGGATTTGAAACAAGGGTTACCAATATCAATGATGATTTTGATCCAATGGTTGAAGTTGAAAATTTTAAATGGGCAGACATTATCGTTTACCATTTTCCTGTATGGTGGTTCCAGGTTCCGAATCGTCTGAAACTTTATATCGATGAAGTCTTTACGGCCGGCCACAACAACGGTATCTATAAGAGTGATGGTCGATCGCGTAAGAATCCGGCAATTAATTACGGCACCGGGGGGTTGATGCAAGGTAAAAAATACATGGTGACTTCGAGCTGGAATGCCCCTGAGACAGCATTTACAATGGAAAATGAGTTTTTTGATCAGCATTCAGTTGATGCCGGTGTTTTATTCGGTTTTCATAAGATGAATCAGTTTGTAGGATTGGAACACCTGGGAAGTTTCCATTTTCATGATATGGAAAAGGGGGCATCTCAAGAACGTGTCGACAATTACGAAAAGGAATATAAACAATATTTGGAAGAGGTCTTCCATTTGGAAACTACGTTGAACTAAAAATTTATTGATCGATAAATCGCTTTATCCATGGCGTTATTGCGATGAAAAGAGTAAATTACCAAAATAAAATCAATAACATGAAGGTATATTTAACCGCAATTTTAAAAGCAGTTCCTGCACATCGGGAAGAAGTATTGGCATTATTGTTAGAAATGGTCGAGGCAAGTAGGAAAGAAGAAGCGTGTATACAGTATGATCTGCACCAGGTAAACAGTGATGAAAATCAATTTATATTTTATGAAATCTGGGAAGATCAAGCGGGCTTGGATGCGCATAATCAACAACCTTATATTGTGGCATTTGGAAAAGTGGCTGGTGAAAAATTACAGGAAACGCCTCAAATTATAGCAATGAATAAGATTGCTTAATTTACCATGTGGTCTGTCCGGACCTTATTGAGAAGATAGCAAACAACATGTGTAGTGGATGATTTGTGTGGGCCTAGGATATGAACTATAATTGAAGTATTGGTGGTGCCAAAATCATTTGTGTTGCCTAGATAGAGCGTGCTCTATTCTGATTTGGTGACGCGAATGATTTTGTTGGTACCTTGCTGAACAGCGACGTCGACTTTATTTCGTTGCGTGTAGCTCTGTTGCAGGAGATTCAATTTTTTGGTCAGCTGACCATCTTGATTATCTAGCCAGAAGGTAGCAGCCATGATACCAATTTGCACTCTGTAACTGGAATCAGTTTCCGGAACAAGCTGCTCGATAATCTGATGTTGATACCAGGTCAGTTTTTTGTTTTCTTTTTGGGAAACACAGCTGTACAGGAGAAATGCCAGAAGGGCGACATAGCCCATTTTTAGAAGTTTACTGCGTCTTAGGTCCATCAATAGTTCTTTGTGTTAATATCAAATCTACGATTTTTTATCCAACTAATGAATTACCTCTACGAATTTTTATGGCCTCATTTAAACAGTTATGCGCATTTATTGACCAGACTTCTCCTGTATGCACATTCAAGTAAATCTAAAAATGTATGAAGTTTATTGTTCATTTCGTTGTAATCATAAGCCTGAATTACGTCGGGTAATTGCACAAATTGGTGCAATTGGCTTTGGAGAAGGAGATCTTCTTCTGAAGCTATCAATAGCCGGACGACTTCAGTCGTGAGTTCCATATGGCATTGAAATCCGTAAACGAGATTTGTATAACGCACAATTTGCCTAGGGCAGCCGGCGCTACTTGCTAAGATTTCACTTTCAGGGGTAAGTCCAGGCATATCGTTGTGCCAATGTCCAACCGATAACGGGCTGCCAAAATGTGCTATTTTGGAGTCGTTTATTCCTGCCGCTGTAAGCGTGATGGGGAAAACCCCAATTTCTTTTTGTGGACTATGTTCATACTTTGCCAATAGCGCTTCGCCAATCAGTTGTGCGCCCAGGCATATACCAACAACTGCCTTGCCTGCATCAATACATCGGCGGATAAAGGCGATTTCGGCCTTAGCGTCAAAATAAGGGTATTCGGAAGGGGATGAATCTGGGCTTTGAGGTCCGCCCATAATGATCAATACATCGACGGAATCAATTTCGTCTGGCAGAAGGTCCTGTTGGTAGACCTGGGAAAAGGTGACCTCATGCTGTTGTTTTTCTGCCCAGGCTAAATAGGCTCCGGGTGCTTCAAAAACTTCGTGTTGTATAAAATGTATCCGCATTGGTTTTTATGTTATCGGTTTTCGTTCCAGTAATAACTATTTGGAGTAGGACGCTGTCCAAAAATTGCCGTTCCTACCCTGACAATCGTCGCGCCTTCCGCTATAGCTATTTCTAAATCCCCGCTCATGCCCATCGACAGTTCTTTCATCGATACATCAGGAATAGCTAGGGCTATAATTTGTTGTTGAATATGTCTAAGCAATTTGAAACAGGCTCGTACCTGTTCGGCCTCGGCACTCAATAGACCTATCGTCATCAATCCTTTAATCTTTAGTGTGTTTAATGTTGCTATTTGCTGTACTAGATCGATCACTTCCTTTGGAGCAGCGCCGTACTTGCTCTCTTCAAAGGAAGTATTCACCTGAATGAGCACCTCCATGGTTTTATCTTCTTTTAAAAGTCGTTGATGCAATTTTTCGGCAAGATCTATACGATCTATTGAATGGATGCAGGATACGTTGTATTTAAGCAGATCCTTGATTTTATTGGTTTGCAGGTGGCCAATAAAATGATTAACATGCGGAATAGTATTTAAATACTCAAATTTGTCTTTTAATTCCTGTACTTTATTTTCGGCAATTAAGGTTTGACCAGTTTGCAGTGCGATTTCGATACGTTCGGCAGGTACGGTTTTAGTCGCTAGCAATAATTTTACTTCGCGTGGGTCGCGCTGATTTGCTTTGCACGCTTTGTCGATACGCTGTTGTATAATGCGTATATTCTCTGTAATAAACTCATCCATGTTACGGTTGTATTGTTTTTTTCATCATAATATCGATTTGCTTATCGTCGCCCAGTTGAAATATATGCTTGTCGAATGCCACAAAGCCATTTTTCCGATAGAAATTGATCGCGCGGGAATTTTTTTCCCAAACACCAAGCCAGATAAATGTAACTGCTTTTTTTTGAGCTAAGACTAGTGCTTTCTCGAACAATAGCTGCCCCACTTTTCTACCGTGAAATTCCTGTAGAACATAGATGCGTTCAATTTCCAATGCCTGTGGGCTTTGGTTTTCGGTCTGCGCTTGTCCGGTATTTATTTTTAAGTAACCGATAACATTATTTTCTAAAACGGCGAAGTAAAATTCAGACTCATCATGGCAGAGCTCGGCCAATAATTTTTCTCTTGCAAAACCTTCCGTTAGATAAGTCTTCATGTTCTCTTCGGTGTTTGTGTCTGAAAAGGTCTGGATAAATGTTTCTTTTCCAATATGCTGCAGCAGGTCAATATCTGTTAGTTTTACTTTAGTGATGGCTATTTCGGTGTTATTTTTGTTCATTTTTTTCATTACTTATTGATCCATTTTTCATTGCTGCGGCAATATTTCTTTCGAGCTCATTGTCGCTATTTTTCAGAAAATCGCGGATACGCTGTTTTTCTGTTTCACTTTTATTTTGACCTAATTTTTTTTTGGCCCTGTAAATCCGTAACGACAAGTTCGAAGGCGATGATACCTCGCATCATGCCACTTTTGAAGCGATCGGAGAGATTGTTCCATTGTGTTAGATAAGCTTCGTCGTAACTGAGGATCATTTGCTCTAAAGCCTTGTTTATTGCTTTTTCCTCCGTAAGGATAGATGCAAGACCATAGGCATGAACCGCAATGTAGTCCCAGGTTGGTACACTTTCCTCCTTGTCGTAGTGCTGTGGCGAGATATAAGCATGTGGTTCGGAGAAAATGACTAATGACGGTGTATTTTCGATATAATTGGCTTGTTCGTTTGCGCGAGCGAAGTGTGATGTTAAAAGCAGCTGATCTTTATCTGTACGGATGTGGAAGGGGAGCTGGGTTGCTATTGGAATCCCCTCTTTAACCGATACGATGGTGGCAAAACTATATTGTTGCATAAATTCAACCTTTTCTGCGTAATCTTCGAACTGGAAATGTTTGGGTACATACATGCAAATAGCTATTTCTTGATTTAATTCAAAATTACGGCCAATGGGTGCAAATGAGCTAGTCCAAATTGAATAATGTAGCTGGTCCAGTGTTCATTTATTGCGCTTGCTTAAGTATATTTACGTTAAAAGATAAGCAAAAAAAGACGCCAAAAATGGAGAAATATGAGCTAAGACGTTTAGAAATAGGAGAATGGCAGCAATACAAAAAGATAAGACTGGAGGCCTTATCTTCTGCTCCTGAGGTGTTCGGTAGCAATTATCAAAAGGAAGCGGCTTATAGTGATGCCGAGTGGATGGCCTTACTGGGCAATCCCAAGTGTGCGATATTCGGTTTGTATAACCAAGAATTATTGATTGGGCTGACTGGTGTCGTGTTGGATCGGACGGATGAATCAAATGCGATTTTGATCGCGTCTTTCATTCAGGAAGGCCATAGAGGCCGGGGGTTGTCCCGCTTGTTTTATGAAGCGCGTATAACATGGGCACGTGAACAAGGCTGCCTCCGGATTACGGTATCTCATGGGGTTGGTAACGAAGCCTCGAGAGCTGCAAATCAATCGTTTAACTTTGCGTATACACATTCAAGAGATGTCGTTTGGCCTGATGGGGTCAAAGCAGAAGAGCTGATCTATGTTTTGAATCTTTAGTTAACCTGCTTCCTGCTGTTGATCAATTACTGCGTTCAGTCCGGTCTGAACGCAGCAACTGATCTATAAAATACAGCGCATGGAAACAAGCTTTAAAGTTCGTTTTCGTGCGAACTGTTGGGTGCTTTCGGATTATATTGCTGGACATGATCAACTTTGGCAAATAGGTGTGGACCATTCATTTCAATTCCTGCCGCTAAAAAGTCATCGAGGATCAATTGAAAAATTTCAGATTTTGCCAGTTCAATTTCCGCGGATCTAGCGATGTAGACATTCAGTTCATATAAAACATAAAAGTCGTCTAATTTTTTTTGCAAGACGAATGGGGCAGGACTAAGGTTGACTCTTTTTATTCGTGGCGGGATGTTCAGCAGCAATTCGTGGATACGTTGCCAAGGTTCTTCATAACCGACTGTCAATTCCACCTGAAAACAAATTCCCTCTTCAGAGAATGTCGAATAATTGACGGTATTTCCCGAAAGTACCGAGGAATTGGGAATGGTAATTTCTTCATTTTTTATCGTTCGAAGCCTGGTTACCAGGGGGGATTTTTCGATAACAACGCCCGTTTTGTCGGCGATAGTGATACGGTCTCCGATACGGAAAGGACGCATATAGGTGATCACAAGCCCCGCTATGATATTGGAAATCGCAGAAGATGACCCCAAAGAGAACAGGACACCAATAAATACGGATATTCCTTTAAAGATATCTGAATTTGCGCCGGGTAAGTAAGGGAATATGAGCACCAGCGTGAAGGCTTGGAGCAGAAAACGAACAATAGTAAAGGTTGGCATGGCAAAATCGCGATGAAAACCATTGACCTCTAATTTGCCTTTGTCAATTTCGCTAAAAATATACTTTATGAATCGAACGGCATACCGCATGACAACGAGTATGACAAATACAGTAATCAGATTGGGAATATAATCCCAAATGGCCAAAACTGCAGTCTTCAGGGGCTTTGTAAAAAGTCCAATGAGATTGGATGCCCAGCTCTGTGTAAATGGAAAGACACTAAAGACAATCGGCAGCATGATAAAGGCAATGAGTACGATCAAGCCCCAACGTAAGATATTTATGGCATTAATAAACATCCGTGTTTTTTGTACGGAAGTGACAAGGACGTAATTTTTGATCTTAATGTCTTTGATCCGCTGTGTTCTTTCTGTCAATATACGTCGCGTACCATATTTTTTCAATTTGTTTATCAATAGAATCAATATCGAAAAAACGACTAGAATGAGAAATACAAGCCCAATACGCGTAAGAAGTTTTGTAATGCTGTTATCAGCACGTTCCGTTTTGATTGAATCCTGAATTCTTTTTAGGTAGTTTGCCGCAATCTCTTCTTTGCTTTTTCCTTCAAGAAGGGCATCGAGTTCTGTGACGGAAGTTATGACGAGATCTTTATAAACGATGTCGGCACTTATTTCGCTGTTTTCGATTTTAAAGGAATCTACTTTCACAAAATCGTCTTCATATAGATTATGGATTCTGCTGACCACATTGTAGGCGCGGTCTTTGGCTAATGATGATCCAAGTTTATTATAGATATAGAATAGCGTATCCTGAAATGGCGCGACCGCATATCTTTTTGTGTTTTTTTTGATGGAGTCTACTTTAACTTTCAGCTGCTGCTTCCGAAGGTTATTTTCTTCGTCAAACTCATTCAGCTGCTGTTTTAAATTTTCTTTTTTGGGGCTATTTTGACTTTTAAGATCGGCAATTTCATGCTGAAGCTTTACCCGTTCAAGAGAATCATTAATTTGCTGTTGTCTAATTCCGTTCAGTAGGGAACTTAGATCCAATTCTTTTTTATTGACCGAATCTGTTTCTTGTGCATAAAGCGGTGCGCTCGTTGAAAATAGACAAGATATAGTCATTAAGAAATAAACGTAAATACTTCTCATCGTGTTATTGGTAAAATTGAATGCCGATGTTTACTAGGTTATTTTGCGCATAACGATCGGACAGGTTCTCAAAGATAATAATTATCTCGATTAGACGGCAGATCGTCAAATATGATATAAATTGAAGGTAAAATGATACGATGCGACAGCTGAATTTAACTTATTCCGACTTTCTTTGTTAAAACGATTGAGCATATGCTCAATACGAAAAACTGTATAGCTAATTTTATCTAAAAAATATGATTAAACCTTTTCAAAAATCTATTTATGCAATGAACAAACTTGGGAAGATATGTCTCTGTGTTATTGTAGCCTGTGTTTCCACTGTTTTAGATGGACAAGCCCAAGAACGCAAAGCTCCGGCTTATCCATTGATTACACACAACCCCAATTTTAGTATATGGTCAATGACAGATCAGCTTCATGCATCGACAACAAAGCACTGGACAGACGCTGATCATTCGCTGTTGGGCTTAATTGATGTTGATGGTCATATTTATCGTTTTCTTGGCAAAGAGGAACCGAGTTATGCGGTTATTCTACCGACTGCCGAAGATAAATCTTATACGGTACAGTATACAGAATCAAAACCTCAAGGTGGCTGGGAATCTTCCGCTTATAATACGGATACGTGGAAATCGGGACTTCCACCCATAGGTGATGACGAGAAGCAGGTAAAAACCCTTTGGAAATCGGACGATATCTGGGTGAGACGCGAGTTTTCCGTAGCGGATCCGAAGGGTATTAATGAGTTGTTTTTAAAACTCAATCATGATGATAATATAGACGTATTTTTGAATGGGAAGAAGGTTTACGAAAAAGTAGGTTGGACCAACAACTTTCAGTATATACCGATTGACAAGACGAATTTGAAGGCTGGGCAAAATAATATTGCCATCCATTTGAAGAATAGTGCTGGCGGTCGTTATCTCGATTTTGGTTTGGTTGACAGGCTTAAAGAGCGTGGGGCACGGATTGAAGAAGCCGTGCAAAACGATGTAGAAATAACAGCGACGCGTACGGTTTATAACTTTCAGGCAGGTAAGGTTGATCTAAAATTAACTTTTACGTCGCCTTTGCTTATGGAAGATCTGAATTTATTGGCTCGACCGGTAAGCTATATCACGTATAACGTCAAAGCAAACGATGGCAAGCAGCATGCGGTTAAAGTTTTTCTAAGTGCATCCACAAATATTGCGGTGTATAAACCTTCACAGGAGGTGATCGCCGAAAAATATGAGACGGCAAAATTGTCTGTACTAAAGACGGGAACGGTCGAACAGCCTATTCTGCAGAAAGGGGCCGATGATATGCGGATAGACTGGGGGTATTTTTATGTTGCTGCGCCGAAGCGGGATAAAACGCAACAGTTTATTAGTCCGAGAGGCGGAGCCGTAGACGCCTTTAGAAAGGGAACAACGACATCGGTAAAAACTGTTAAGGGGACATCACTTGCGCTGAACACGGTCATTCCATTTGGCAATGTGGGGGCGAAAGTGGAGGAACGTTTTGTAGAGGTTGGGTACGATGAAATTTATGCGATTCAGTATTTCAAAAATAATTTGAGACCATGGTGGAACAACTCCGGTAAAGAAACGATGGAAAATCAGCTGACTTTGGCTGCAGATGAGTATCGTAAGGTACTCGATAAGTGCGTGGCATTCGACAAAACAGTGTATGCAGATGCGCTAAAATCGGGTGGAAAAGAGTATGCACACCTTAGCGTTCTCGCTTATCGTCAAAGTATTGCAGCACATACCTTGGTGAAAAGTCCACAAAACGAACTACTATGGCTTTCCAAAGAAAATAATAGTGGCGGATTCATCAATACGGTCGATGTCACTTATCCTTCAGCGCCATTGTATCTGATCTATAATCCGGAGTTGTTGAAAGGGATGTTAAGTGGAATATTTTATTTTAGTGAGAGCGGTAAATATCCCTATCCTTGGGCAGCGCACGATTTGGGTACGTATCCATTGGCCAATGGTCAAACCTATGGTGAACCTATGCCTGTGGAGGAATCGGGCAATATGATTATTTTAACTGCTGCAATCGCAAAAGTGCAAGGGAATGCTGACTATGCCAGGAAGCATTGGAAAACATTGACAACATGGGTAGATTATCTCGTTAAAGATGGTTTTGACCCTAAAACGCAGCTATGTACAGATGATTTTGCCGGTCACCTTGCACGAAATGCCAATTTATCTGTTAAGGCTATCGTTGGTATTGCTTGTTATGCGCAGCTAGCGGAGGCCATTGGTGAAACCGCAATAGCAAAAAAATACCGTGCAATTGCCGAGGAAATGGTTCCGAAATGGATGGAAATGGCATATGCTGGTGATCATTATGCACTGACATTTGATGATAAAAATACCTGGAGTCAAAAATATAATTTGATCTGGGACAAAGTGTTGGGATTGAATCTATTTCCACAGAAAGTGTATGATACAGAAATTAAGTATTATCTGACCAAGCAAAATAGATTCGGCATACCATTGGATAGCCGTAAAGCGTACACAAAAAATGACTGGATTCTTTGGACGGCATCATTTGCTCCATCAAGAGAAGCATTTGAAGCTTTGATAAAACCAGTCTATAATCATGCGATTCAAACGGAATCCCGTGTCCCATTAAATGATTTTTATGATTCGACTACGGGGATCCGCGAAAACTTCAAGGCGCGTAGTGTTGTTGGAGGTTTTTACATGAAACTTTTAGCGGATATCATGAAACAGAAATAAATGAGGAAAATGAGTAGGAGACGGGAGTCCACAATGAAATATTTAGTTTGTGTTTAGTTAATAAGACGGCGGGCAATTAAAGAATTGCTCGCCGTTTGTTTATAGGGTTATGCGTTTCAATATCCCGTATTTTACGGTATCGAAATTTGGCTCAACATGGTTCTTTTTTCTGATTTCTGTTGAAATACGTGTTGTCTTGCAAGTTCTGTATTGTTTTCCTGAAATTTTCACTGCAGTAGAACCTAGAAAGGACGTTAAATATTCCTTTGTTTGCCATTAATATGTCACTGGTATATGAAGGATGACTGTGGTACCAGCAGTTGGGTTTTTGGTGATCTGTACACTTGCTTTCTTGCCCAACAACTGCATGCGTTCACGACTGATGGTCCCAGAGAGTGAACGATGGGTAATTACAGGAATGTCTGGATTTACTTTACCACTATCTTTAATCGTCACCTGTAGGATATCTTCAGATAACGTAAACTGGATGTCGATACTGCCATCGCCCGTTTCGAGGTTTATGCCATGCAGAATTGCATTTTCAACATAGGGTTGTATGAGCATTGGTGGTAGCATGACCGCACTTAAATCTTGATCTTCAGGTTGTGTGATATGGTAATGAAAGGCATCTTCAAAACGCATTTGCTGCAAGATCAAATAGTTTTCTAAGGTTTCCAGTTCCTCATTTAATGGAACAAGGTTTTCACGGCTTAATTCGAGATTGCTGCGTAGTAGTCGACTGAAACGATTTAAATATTTGATGGCATTTTCCTTCTTATCCAGGCGCATGAAGCTCTGTACAGCGGAAAGGGTATTGAAAATAAAGTGCGGTTCCATCTGTGTGCGCAACAACTGCTGCTGCAACAAGACCTTTTCTTTCTCTTGTATGGAACGGCGCTGGCGAAAACTGTAATATAGGAAGAAAAGTATGATGATCAATAAAATAACCGCGAGCGAGGATATGATCAGCCCTAAACGATTTTGTTGTAGCTGGAGTTTATTGATCTTGATATTTTCGTTCAGTATTCGAATAGATTGATCCTTCGCCTGGAGTTGATATAGGGCATTCATTTCTGCGATCGCTTGTGTATTCTCCGATTGGTAAATACCCCTTTGTAATTGCACAAGATGATTCAATACGTCTATTGCGGCTTTATTTTTTCCTTGCAAGCGATAGACGGCTGCTAGACTGTTTTGAAATGTAATTTCGTTGTTGGGAAAGATTAATTTTGGAAACTGCGCTTTAAGTTTGCTGGCTTTTTGGATGAATTTTTCTCCCAAGGCCGGCTTATTTAATGAAACATAGATTGCGGCAACATTACTGTAGTCTACGAATAAATTGTTCATCAATATAGAGGACGCTGTTTGTTGGTGCAAACGTTCATCTATCGCTATTTTTAGCAACTCATAATGTAAAATGGAGTCCGGTTTTTTAGCCGTTTCATAGTATTGGATCTTCGAATCATATAGAAAACTAATGTTGTATTTGTCTGGATTTTTGGCATGTAATTCTTCGAGTTGATGAAGGAAGGGGGCAATATCTTTTGCTGGCCGCTGTAAAGTATTCAGCGTCTGGATCATTTGTACCAATACGCGTTGTCGGTTAATGTGTCCTTCAGGCAGCGAATCAATTAGGGGGAGTACCGAACGATTCATTTTTTCTGCAAGGTTATACTGAAAGGAGCTCAAGTTGTTTTGGGCAGCGGACAGTAATATCGCTGATTTCGCTTCGGTTGACAATCCTGATGCGGTATCCGACAAAACAATCGTGGCGGCTTTGTTGTAATAATAGCCCGCTTCGCGTTGTTTTGCTTCTATGCTGCGGATATTTCCTATGCCATTGTAAATAAGAGCTTTGTATTTAGCGTTTCCGGTGGTGAGTTCAATGAGTTCGAGCGCCTGTTGAACAAAAAAAAGAGCCGAATCTTGGCCACTCATAGCATAGAGTCGTGCTAGATAATATTTTACACGGGCAGCGAGTACCGTGTCTTTTTTTACGGTGGCATGCTGGTCTAACTTTAACCAGGCAAGTTTGATGGAATCCCCATTTGCTGCATTTAATCTTTGGTCCTCCAGCGTTTTAATCTCTGCGGCAATAGCATCATGATCGGGCGACAGTGCGTCATTCTTTCGAGCGCAAGCGATCGAAAACAAAGACAGTAGCAGCCAAGGGAAAATGCGGTTCAATAGGCTCATTTTTCAGGGAACAGCTGATTTAAGATCGAGTTTTTTCTGCGTGATGAAATCGGAATTTCCTCTTTGTTCTTTAAGACAATATACTCGGAACGATTGACACCAGAAATATGTGACCTATTAACAAGATACGATTGATGGGTGCGTAAGAAATAGGGCGGTGGCAATAATTCTTCATAATATTTGAGGGGTTTAGAAATTAACTCCTTTGTACCATCATTTAAAAAGAAAAAAGTATAGGGACCGTCTCCTTTGCAGTACACGATGTTGTGAACGGGGACGATACGTACATGGTGTATGGAAGACAAGGCGATGCTTTCGGGAAGTTCGCTGGCGTGTAAAGCTTCCTGCACCATTGATAAACGCTGCATCCATTGGGGATTGTTTTCGCTTTTACGCCGGTAACGTTCTAATGCCTCGTTTAATTCGGTTTGATCGACCGGTTTCAAAAGATAATCCAAAGCACCATATTTGATGGCTTTGATTGCAAAATGATTGTAGGCCGTAATGAAAATAATATTCTGTGGAATAGCGATTAGCTTTTTTAGGATGTCAAATGCTGTACCATCACGGAGTTGAATATCCATGAGTATAACGTCTGGTTGTTTCTCTTCAATCAATTTTACAGCATTTGTCACCGTATCACTCCAGCCAACAAGTTCAACATCAGTTTCCTGTTGGATTAAATAGCTGATTTCTTTGCGTACCGCGGGTTCATCCTCGATAATGGCTACTCTGATCATTTATCAATACTTTATACCCTATAAAAATAATAATTGTAAGTAAGGAAACTGAATCCATTTACAATTCGTTGCAATTATTTACAATCTGGATTTAAGATTCGAGTAGGGGTGAATTGGATTTGATCATTTAAAATTCCAAATAGCAGTTGAAATTTTTATATTTAGTATTGTATAGACCACTAGAAATATGGAGGCTCAGAAGTCATTAAAATCGGTTTTTGCTGGTAGCATTGGTATAATTACCTTGTTTGCAATTGTTGGACAGTTTATCTTAAGTGCTCATACCTCCAAGCTTGACAGGATCGACTATATTATTCAGTTTTTTAGTTATTTTACAATTCTGAGTAATGTAATGGTTATGTTATGCTGTTTTTTTACTATTTGCTGGTCAAAGAGTCGAATGGGCCTATTTTTTACTAGACCCGAAACAATTACTGCCGTAACATTATATATTCTTATTGTCGGAATTATCTATAATACCATACTTCGCTTTCTGTCGCATCCTCAGGGTTTATCAATGGTGGTTGACGAATTATTGCATGTGCTCGCTCCTGTGAGTTTTTTCCTTTTTTGGTGGCGTTTTTTGGACAAGGGAACAATCCGGTGGAGTCATATTTTTTATTGGTTGATCTTCCCATTAGTCTATCTTTTTTATACGTTGTGGCATGGTTCGTTTTCTGGATTTTATCCCTATCCTTTTGTCAATGTTTCCGAATTGGGGATGGACAGGGTTATTTTGAACAGCTTTGGAGTAACGTTGGTTTTCATCGTCATTGGTACATTGCTCATTGTATTGGGAAAGTGGCAAAACAAACGGCGTTCTCAACGGATTAAAAAATAAGAAAACTCAAAGCTCTTCGATATTGTTATATCACAAAACGGCGTTTATTTTTTACTTTAATTGAATTGAAAAATGGTTATACGATTTTTTATCTGTGTCTCTTTGGTATTATGTGCGATTTGTTGTTTTGGTCAAGTGGATGTTGATAAAATGAGAGCCGAGTACGCGACTGCTGTTCAAAACAAAAAGCTCTGTGAAACGAATCTGAAACTATTGGAAAAAGCTGCCAATTCCGCCACAGAAAAGGGTTATCTCGCGGCTTATGAGATATTATGGGCAAAACATATGGGCAACCCGTTTACAAAATTGGGGCAATTCAAGAAAGGAAAAAAGCTCCTCGAAGAAATGATCATGAAATACCCTGACAATATCGATTTACGTTTTATTCGTTGGAGCGTGCAGACGCACGCACCATCTTTTTTAAGCTATGGTAAAGATAGATTGCGTGATAAAGATTTCTTGGTCAAAAATTTACATAAATTGCCCAATCCAAAGGGCCGAGAAGTAATATATACCTATCTGAAAGAAGCGAATGGTTATCTAAAAGGCGAGCATGTGTTTTCGCAGGCTGAATTGAATGAGCTCTCCAAGTAACGAGCTTTCCAAACAAGATTTAGCTATTCCACCAGTTCATTGATGCTAAATAAAAATCTTCGCATAGGCCAAGTTTTTTTTGGACGGAAATTTTCATCTTTGTTAGATCAGTAGCAATTAAACTTTAAATGATGAAACAGATATTTATAAATCTCGCGGTAGCAGATGTGAATAAGTCAATGGATTTTTATACACAATTGGGCTTTACGAACAATCCTCAGTTTTCGGATGAGCAAGGTAAATGTATGGTTTGGAGTGAGCATATTTTTGTTATGCTTTTATCTCCGGATAAGTTTAAAACATTTACGGAAAAACCGCTTGCAGATACAAAAAAACAGATCGCAGGACTATTTTCACTTGCTGTCTCTGGTCTGGATCGTGTGAACGAAATTGTTGATAAAGGACTGAAAGCTGGCGGTATAGAACCCACGCCAATGAAAGACTATGGTTTTATGCAACAGCGAAGTATTGAAGATTTTGATGGGCATACCTGGGAGATATTTTACATGGATATGAGCAAATTTCCAACCGCATAAAAATCACAACGGAATAATCGGTGGAAGCAAGGTCCCTGCAGTAATGTAAGGGACTTTTTCTTTTGATTTTAACGTAGCGAAGCAAGTGTATGCCGACCATTGCCGCGGGCGATTTTTTATAGGAAGTACGAATATTAAATCAGGGTAAGCGAATTATAGTTATGGCTTGTCAAAAACGGATGTGCACCCTACATTTGACGAAATGCTCGTTCGTGTTAGATAAGCGGATCAGTATTAGATCATAAAACTTGACATATGTTTAAAAATAGAAAGCTCAGCAAAAATCCGCTTCATTATGTTTATGCGATAATATGGATTCTTATATTTGGTTCCATCGCTTATTACGTTTATTCAGGTGCCGCATTTAAACCGGAGAATGGTAAAATCCATTTGGTCGCCATACTTATTGCTTGGGTGGTGGAGTATTTGGGGCTTACAATTACGAGTTTACTATTCCTTCTGTATGGAATTTATCGGGCTATAATAACTGTTTTAGATGACGGAAAGAAGCGATCATAAAAGGATAGCGTTTGGGCGTCTACCCAAAACGCTATCCTTTATTAGTTTTAGATCGTGTTATTCAATAGACCATAAAGACTTTTAATCAAGACTCGATGGGCTCCTGCTTGCTTCAAAACGGGTTTTTAAATGCTGTCTTCTTGAGCGGCGCAAACGTGATTTTTTTACAGGATAATGTCTCTTTTTCGTGATATTGTTAAAGATCAGAGCCACCAGGAATAAAATTATGCAACCCGATAGTACTGGACTTAATACATACCAATATCCCATCGCTGAAATTTTTGTTCCGCTGCTGACGGCAATGAGTGCTGTTGCTCCACCAGGAGGGTGTAGCGTGCGTGTATGCTGCATACAAACAATGGACAAGGCCACGGCGAAGGGAGCGGTCAGCCAGATAATATCGGGAAGGAGCTGTGCAACGGTAACCCCGGCGATTGCAGAAACAACATGCCCACCAATTAAGTTGCGGGGTTGGGCAAGTGGACTTTGTATGGCACCATAAACCAAAACCGAGGAAGCTCCGAAGGAGCCTATCAAAAAGATATTTTCCAGCGAAGGTAAATGAAGAGATTGGATATAAGCGATAATAAATATTCCTACAAAGGCGCCAATAAATGACCAAAAATGTTCCCAAGGATCGACTAACGTCTCTCTATAGATCACATATCTATAGATCCGTAATTGTCGGTGAAGATGCTGTTTCATTTTATTTGCAAATATATATAGACTAAGGGCTTTAAACTTTGCGTATTCTATCTCGATTTTTGAAGAATTTATAACATCCGATTTCTTATGTTGGATGTCACCATACTTTGGACAGTAAAGTCCATCGAAATGATGTCTAATGAATACCTCATATTTATAGACTCATGGTAGTTACAAAGCTTTTATTCCTTGTTCAGATCGAGAAATTTAATGGGCAAAAGTACATTAAAATAATAAAATCTATCTGCTATAATTTAAAATCTCCCTCTAATACTGCTAGTTTTAACGTATACTCTTTTATGGCCACCAGCCCAACTTACAATTTTGTAAGTTGTTCCAGTCTCCAGAAAAACACATTAGTTTTGTTCAAAAAATATACTTTATGGAATTGAAAGATAATATTTTGGGTTTTCACCACCTGTCGATTAAGGCTCAGGATTTTGATAAGACAATTGGATTTTATGAAAATCTCGGTTTTATTATTGTGCATGAATGGTCATTACCCGAGTTTAATTTAGAACGTTGTGCTATGCTTTTTAATGCCTCTATTGGCTATTATTTGGAAATTTGTGATAAGAATGCTACTATTCCAACGCAGGGAAGAAGGCGTATAGAAGGGGAGGAATATGTCGAGAATGCGCTACTTCATCTGTGTTTTACGGTAGAAGACGCCGAAGATGCCCGAATACAGGCTATCGCCCATGGTGCTCAAGATTTGAGTGATGGAGTATTTCAACTCATACTCAGCCAAGGTAAAAAAGATGTTTTTGTGCGAAATAGCCTCGTTTACAGTCCGAATGGGGAAGTGATTGAGTTTTTGGAGCGTGTTGATTTTAGTTAAGGTTAGTCGTTGTTAAACCCGGAAAGCGCCGCCAATAGGGGTTTTAGTTTACGACTTTTATCGGTCAGCGAATAGATTGATGCTGTTTTACTTCGGTCTTTTTGAATGAGTCCGTCCAGTTGTAATTCTTTCAATTGTTTTGCGAGTGTACGATCGCTGACTTGGGGCAGGAGAATTTTGAATTCCGAGTAATTCGTATCCTGCTCCAGGAGTTTGAATAGAATCGAAAGCTTCCATCGGCCACTGAATAATGCCAGCGTCTTGGAGGCGTTACAGAACTGTTGTAATGCTTTTTCATTGATTGCATTCGTCGAATTTTCTTTGCGGTCTTTCATAGCAGCTAATATCGATCATTTCTTCTATTATTATCTAGTCGTGTGTCTGATATAAGAATTCATTTGAATAAGTTTAAAAATAAGGATAATACGCTATGCTATGGTTTGAAGTTGAATTGCTTTCTTCTTTTGGCTTTTTGACGGTTTCTTCTTTCTTCTTTTGTTCAACCATATCCATATTCCTGTGATGGGGAGAGAAGCGGCTAGTGTAACGGCTAAGAATACAATAATCTTAGAAGGTAATCCAAATATCGACCCCATATGAATAGATTTCATCATACGTTGAGCCTGTTGCGCCAAAGGTAATTTTTCTAAAGGGTTATTTTTAAGTAGTTGTCCGGATTTGCTGTCAAAGAAAGCCTGGTTGATCTGTAAAGTTGCATTTGAAAAATTTTCCTTAGTTAGTGCAAAAGCTAAGTCCTTCTTTTCAGGAAACGTGATAATTATATTTCCAGAGCTGGGATATAGGCTGTTTAGCTGCTGATAGATCGTATCCAGCACGAGGTAATCTGAAAAAGCCTGATTGTTGATGTTGCTGATCTTCTCTTTTGTTGATTTTTGCGTTGAACCCAATACTTTATAGAATTGTTTATTGTACCAATCGAAACTCCAGGTCAATCCCGTCAAGGTAAAAATAATTAAAAACAAAGATGCGTAAAAACCGCCCACTGCGTGAAAATCCCAGATTTTTCTTCTGAGAGAGGCTGCCATTTTTATCGTTACACGTTGTTTGAGCATGGATTTATTTTTTGGCCACCACAGGTAAATACCACTTAGGGCAAGAAAGAAAGCCGCTAGAGCTGAGATTCCAGTTAGGGTACTTCCGATTTTTTCGACGAGAAGAAAACGATGGATATCCAAAGTCTTTTGAAAAAAACGGTCACTCTGCCGACCTTTGGATAATAGTGCTCCTGTATAAGGATTTATATATGCATACCAGTATCCGGTCTTTTTTTGTCCATACTGAATACGGAAACTACGGGAAGGATCTGCTGGAATTTCGATGCGAAACAACTTCTTGTCCGGAAAGATAGCTTCGGCTTTTTGGGAAATATGTGCAAGGGAAAGACGATTGCTTTGTACAGTTACCTGCTGTTCTTTCGGCCATAAAAGTGGGGTAAGCTCTTTTTCAAAGCTCAATAACATCCCTGTCACGCAAACAGTAAAAAAGATTATACCAAATAATAAGCCCAAATAAAGATGCAATTTTCTAAGTATATTTTTTAGGCTTTTTTGTTTAGCTCTTTTATGTGTCATAGATGCGCTGTCAATCGGATGAACAGCGCAAAAATATAGTATTATCAGTAATTATTCTAAATAAACGTAAAGTTTAATCGTACCATTAATCGTCCCAATCCTCATTATCGTCGTAATACTCTTCTGGTCTTCTGTCAAGAGGTACATCTTTGACCACACGAATCGCAGCATTTCCTAAGTTGACATTCACTAGAAAAGAAGGGACATTCACAGAAAAGTTCCATCGGCCATTGGTCATATAGACATATCCGCCCCGATAAGGATCATAGAATGTTTTGTAATCGCTAAAGTACACATGATGTCTCATGTCGTAGTGATGTGCGCTAGCCCATCTTGGACGGCCATGATCATGTTCGTATGCATGTTTCCAGTATTTGCGATCTTGCTTATCGCGTTCGCGCACATATTTGTCGTACTCTTTTTCCCGTTTTCGAATGTATTTTTCACGGTCCTTGTTGCCATGCCAGCCATGGTCGTCATGTCCTCTGTGTTGTGCTTGTGTTAAAGCTGGCGTCACCAGAACTAGGCTTAGACAGCCCACCGCAATTGAAATTAGCTTTTTCATTATTCCCAAATTTTCATAGTTATTTTCTAGAATACAAAATCCTTGCCAATTGATCAGTGGTTATGTCTGATCTAATTGGTGTTGTCTGCCAGAGCTGCTTGGACTTCTTCTCAAAAGATACTGATTAGCGGGATAAGGCCTGAAATGGCGATAAATTAGATAAAAGCCGTATCTAATCAAGTTGAATATACATGTGATAATATTCGCCCCCTACTAAAGGAGTTTTTTTGCCGAGTTTGAAACCAATCCTTTCATAGAGTTTTTGTGCATTGGGATTCTCTAGGTCGACGAGCAAACTTTCTTAAAACCATTTTGCTTGGCATGTGTAATTGCATAATTTAAAAGTTCTGTTCCGATACCTTTGCCCCGTGCCATGGGAGCAACCGCAATTGAATCGATATAAAATTCGTCGCCAGCTGTTTCGGCTTCTGGAATCAAATTATTATTGTACAGTTCCTTCATATGATCCAAAATAGGCTGTCTTAATTCAATAAATCGATCACCATCGTAACCGGTTAATGAGCCTAAAATATGTCCATTGTCGTCAATTGCGACAAACGTATGCTCATAACTATAGAGATTACCTTTTTGCTTGAAGAGCTGCGTTAAGAAATTTACAGCCTCGCTTCGATCTTCTTTTTTGATAAAGCGAAATATAATGTCTTCCATTGCCTGGAGCATAATTTCAGGGACATAATGTGCGTCACTTTCTTGGGCACTTATAATGTTATGATGTATATCCATTTTTTTGAAGAATAAAAGCGAAGTTAGTAAACTTAAATGATTTTCGTTAAAGGGCTTTTGATCGGATTTTTTTTCGAAGAAATTTTACTATAACGAGCGATATCTCGCTGAGGGGATAAAGTCGACCGTTTATTGAATGTAATATGAAATGGCTCAATGTATCGATCCTGACGAAAACGAATAACAGTTAATTAAATCCTTCTTGTGAAAAAAATATATTGTCCACGTTGGATCGAATAGTTGATCAATGTATTTGAATATTGATCGGCTTATATTCATAAGACATTTCTTGTTATTTTTGAATCGTGTTGTTGTCAGTTATACGGCTTTCGGCAGCTTTTTTTGGATTAAAAACAAATTACAATGATTATAAGAGCGACAGTTTCTGCTTTTTTGGTTGCTATCATCAGCCTAATTGCGACCTTACTTGTACAGAATGCAGATCTAAATATGGTTTATGCTGCATTTTGCTGTTCGCCTTATTTTATTGTTATCGCTTTGATTTATTTCTATTTTAATTTCTTTCGGAAGAAGTTAAAGGTCTTAGAGAAACCAAAATTCGCTTTTGAACTTGGCTATGGTTTTCTTTTTTATTGCTTATTTTCTTTATTGCTTCCGGTACTTCTTTTTTTATCAACCTGGGGTGATGAATACGAGCATCGGCTTTATGCAGATTTAGGGGGAGTGATTAAGGAAATGTTTCCTTTGATTTTAACACTCAGTATCTTCCTGACATTCTTTAGTAGCGTGATTATCACATGGGCAATAAAATCCTGGAAATATTTGGTTCCGACTTTGCTTGGATATCTTATTTTACTACCGATTATATTCGCGTTCTCAACGACAATACGTGAGTTTAATGACCTCAGGGAAGAACGCCTAACACAAGAAGATAATATCAGAGAAGGGCGCTATAAATGGTTCTGTGCGATGAGTAATCCAGCAGCTTATCCCGTCCAGTTATATAGTGGCCGTTTTATCTTTCCGAAAGATGAAGATTATGAATTTACATTTAGTGAAGGCAATATCGTAAACTATAACGCCGTGTGGGGACAAGCTGGAGGCGGTACATATGAGCAGGTGATGTCATTGCCTAAGGCATTAGACGTTACTTGGTATTCCTTTGCTGAAGATGTTTTTTATCGCATGAACGGTCCGATTGATTATAGTAAATTGCGGAGGTTGTTCAGTACACCATACCAAGAAAAAGGAGCGATCAAAACTAATGATGAACATTATAATAAGATTATTTTGGGTTTTGCTCCTGGCGGTGTACTTGTAGTATGGGCCAGTGGGACAGGACGTCGTCAGGTCGAAATCGGTCGTTATCAAGCCGAAAAAGTAGTGATCCATGCTACGGATACATCCAAAGATAATGGAGCGTACGGTAATGTCTTTAATCAGGAATGGCGCGATCAAGTATTGTCCGATTATCGATTATTCCTTCGGATGTTCAACAAGCCATTGCAAATAAATCTATTCCCTATGGCT
This sequence comes from Sphingobacterium sp. UBA7038, assembly GCF_002494055.1. Taxonomy (NCBI): domain Bacteria; kingdom Pseudomonadati; phylum Bacteroidota; class Sphingobacteriia; order Sphingobacteriales; family Sphingobacteriaceae; genus Sphingobacterium; species Sphingobacterium sp. UBA7038. The sequence continues at coordinate 202,758 of NZ_DLAV01000011.1, read as the reverse complement.
ACTGGGATAAATTACGGCAACGTTATCCTGTACAGCCTAAATTTGTATTGTCTTCTGACAGAAAAGCATTTGATGCGGACTTGGAGTTTTATAATTCCGAACGATTTGTCTTTGATGAGCGTCTTCGGGATATGGACATGGCATCTCGAGGTATTCCCAAAGATGTGTACATTAAATGGTATGATCAACATAATAACCGATGTGCTGCGCGGTTTTTGTTTGATGAAACTGAGACATTTAAGAATTTCGCTTCATTTTTTAATGACAAAAAGGACGTTGGGGCTATGCTGGAGTTCAGTGTTGACACAAAGACTAACATAGCAACAGCGACATTAAGAACCGATAGTGAAAGTAAGCTGCTTTTGAAAACTGAAGTAATCGACTATGGGGAGCATTTCTAAAATTTGGAAGTGAATCTACAGATCTTTTTTCATGTTATAATTTGGTATTTCGACTTCAGTTCTTATTTGTATCTGCTCAGCGATAACTTTAAATCCATTTGCCTCAAAAAAGGGTTTCGCGGTTTTACTTACATCAGCAGTCACGAAAGTTCTTTCTAGTCTTCTTGCTTCATCTTCCAATGTAGTATAAAGTTTTTGAGCAATCCCTTGGCGTTGAAAATCTTTATGGACATACATGACATCGACATAGTTTCCATGATTGAGGGAAGCGAACCCAACCATTTTCTGATTTAGCATAGCTACAATAAAATACTGATCTTCGATTAGCCGATGCCAACGGCCATGATTATTGACGGACGATACCCATGCTGCAATTTGCTCGTTATTATAATTATCTGCGCATACAGTCGCAATAGTTTCAGAAAATAGGATTAACATTTCTTGCAGATCTTGCAATACTCCTTTTCGGAGAATCAATCCCATTGTTTTTGTTTGAATTTTGGTCATCTTTTGGAAAAAGTGTTGAATAAAAGGCTTGATATGCCAAACCTAATGGGTTGCAGTGGTATCAAAAGAAGGCGAAATTTTAATGAAAACGTGTAATTATGTTAAAGTTATAAATATTATATTTATAACCGCAAGTCGGCGATCCGATTTACGAACAATAAGTCAGTATTAACCATTTTCTCGGAGGATTTTGCGTATTAATTTCACAGAATTGTTGAAATTAATTTATCGGTTATGCCAATAGGCAGACAGAGCGTTGAAATTGACCTTTTTCAAGCATGAAGACCATATTTTATTTTTTTGTATTCGTTTCTTTGGTATTGTCAAGCAACTTTAATCATGTATGTGGGCAATCTGTAGTGGAAATAGCTGCAATTAAAAACCCTGTTGTCCAACTGGAGGCTGCTCTTCAGTTGCCTATTAGGTTTGATGGTGATACGATAAAATTGAAAAATGCCTTGGCGCCGTTTTTGGAATTGGCAGACAAAAAAAGAAGTGTTGCTTTAAAATGGGCTTATTATATGCGTATGGCTGACGGTTTCTCAATTGCGTTTGATCGCATAAATTCATCATCTGAGCGCTATTATCGTTTGGCTGAGCAGTTGCTCCGTGTACATCCAGATCCTGAATTAGAAATGTTGGGTTGTGCCCGTGAAGGATATTACAACTTTATCTATAGACGGGTAAAGGAAGCATTTCCGTTCTTTTTACGAGCGAATGATTTAAAATCTAAAGTTACTATCAAAAAAATCCCCATGGTAGTCAAGCATTACCAATTTATGGCGAGTTTCTACAGCTACATTGGTGAACAGGCAAATGCTGTTGCTTATTTAGAGGAAGCGCTACCTTTACCACGCCGGCTGCACGGGAACGTGTCGATCTGATCAATTCCATTGCTGTATATCTAGCAAAGGACTCGCTCGATCACCAAGCTTTTACCTATTTGAATCGCGCAATGGATGAAGCTAAATTGGCGAAAGATTCGGTTTGGATTGGTATCATTTCGGGTAATTTAGCAGATCATGCATGGCGAAAAGGTGAAAAGGAAAAAGCTATTGGGTTAGTTAAGAAAAATATTGAGCTTTCTATGCGTTATAATGAGCGGAAAGATGCGATGCGTGCAAATCTCAATTTAGCCAATTGGTATATCGAATTGAAAGAATGGAAATTGGCTGAGCAATATGTGATGACCTGTGAAAGTTTGATGGAAGATAAGCCCTATTTTTTAAAATATAAAGTAGAATTAGCAAAATCCAAGTCTAACATCATGCGGGGGTTAGGACGTGGAGGGGAGGAGCTTAAGCAATTGCATTTGTATCTGATGTTGAAAGATTCGTTGGAAAAAAGGATGAATGATAAAGAGATACAGAAAATGCTGTGGCAAAGGGAGTCTGAAAAATACAATCGGACTATACAGGCTACTGAAGAAAAACGGATTCGGACAAAACGCATGTATCAGTTTATAGGCATTGTTCTTCTCTTGATTTTTGCCATAATTGTATTGTTGGTCAATAAGTCGAAAATTAAAATTAAGATGCGGAATACTTTACTAGAAAAAGACCAACTTGCGCTTGCCGATGAAAAACAATTGCTAGATCAGGAGCTAATGATTTTACGAAACTCTTTGACTGAATTTACAGCCACCATCCGCCAGAATGATGTCGTTATCCAGCAACTTAGGCAGGAGGTGGCGAAGATCTCCGAATCTGATCCGGCGTACATCACGCAGGTTACGGATAATTTGAATGCGCTTTTGCAGCAACACATTATGACAGATGAGCGGTGGCAAAAATTCAAACATGTTTTTAACAAAGTGTATCCCGCTTATCTGACACAAATGCGGCAAACTTATCCAAAGGTTACCGAGAATGATCTTAAGATATTAGCGCTGCTCAAATTGGATTTAAGTAATGCGAGTATGAGTGAATTGCTGTGTGTTTCGGTGGAAGCCGTTCGTAAGGCAAAACAGCGATTGAAAAAAAAAATTAGAGCACACTGAAAAGTAAGGGAGATTCACATTTGATCCATGTCTTGAATAAAGATGATCTCGTATTCGGAGGTTATTTAAATCAAATAGATTAATCAAGTAGAGTCTACCGGATTAATCTATTTGCTAAGAGCGACGAAGCGCTATCGAAATCTATTTCGCATTTTTTGCAGTGACATTAAGTTCAATGTCAACGTTTTGTGCGATCATCCAGTCTTGAGGGTTACCTTCTGTACCGTATGTAAGACCCCAATCTTGTCTTTGGATCGTAAATTTAGAATAGAATGTTACTTCATCACCATTGAAAGTAATTTTTGCAGGGAAAGTTACATTCACCGTTTTATCTTTGATGGTTAAGTTACCACTAACTGTATTTGTCGCATCAGCAACAACACTTTTTCCTTGCGCTGCATCAAATGGGCCAACTTTGGTGATTTCGAATTTTGCAGTTGGATATTTTGCTACGTCAAAGAAATCAGCACTTTTTAAATGTGCATCCAGATCTGATGATTTTTTGCCACCGGATGTCGCAGGATCTACAGAAGCTGTATCTGTCAGAATAGAATTGACATCGATAGTGAAAGTACCACCAGTAACTGCGTTATTTTCAGCTGAAAGTGTTCCTTCGCTTTTCAAAACACCATATCTTGGGTTTAAACCGCCTTTATGGTAACCAGTCCATTTTAATGAGCTTTTATCTGCTTCAACAGTGTAAGTCTGTCCTTTTTGTTCAGTTACTTCCTGAGCAGTTGTTGTTGTTGCTTTGTCGCCATTTGTATTTTGACAAGAAGCTAACAACAGGATAAGGGCTAAACCCGAGATTAATTGCTTTTTCATTTTTAATCGTTTTATTTTTTATATGTTTTTTACACTTTATATTTTGCCGCATCAACTGTGCCAATTTGCAACTGCTGATGTTGTCGATACAAAGGTAGATGATAGATAGTTTATTTTTGGTATCAGTTTCCTTAAAGAAACTACTTTCCAAAAAGATAGTGGTCTGTAACTTTATAAATGCGTATTTTTGTAAGAATAAAGAAATCATGTCAGTGGCACCAAGCTTTGCTTGTGTGTTCATTTATCGTTGATCGTATCGGGGATAAGGAAGCCTGTGAGGGTAGAGCGTACATGAATAAAAAAATAATGTAATGAAAAAGGAAGCAACTTTAACGTCGTCAGGTGCATGCAAAACACGTGTGTTGGCCATTAACGATACCATGGAGATTTTGGCCGGAAAATGGAAATTTCATATTATAGGTACCTTATTGTTGGTTGAGAAATTACGTTTTATGGAACTGCTGCGCGAAGTTGAGGGGATAGGTGCGAAGATGTTGTCTAAAGAACTGCAGGATTTAGAAATGAACCAGCTGATCAGAAGAACAGTATTAAATACCAAACCTCTGACGGTGGAGTATGAATTGACCGAATGCGGAAAAACTTTGGGCCCAATCATCGATGAGATTACTAAATGGGGTATAACTTACCGAAGTAAGCTTTATAACAAGAATGGGGAACTGGAAGCAACGACCTAGTATGTAAACACGCCTTTACTTTTAGTGATAAGAGGGAGGATGCCTGTAAAGAACCTGATACGTTGGTAGCAAATCCCTTTGATAATAGGTTATGAAAACGATAATAATTGTAAGTTTGTTCTAGAAATTACAGTCTAACCTACTAAAAAGAAGACAGGATGCGGTTACAACACTTACTTTATTTGTCTCTTGGAGTTTTGAGTATCAGCAGTTGCGGAGTTACCAAAAACGCCCGACACCAAGAGATTCCCTTTGATGAAGGTATCAAAAAAATTAACCATGTGGTTGTTATTTATATGGAAAACCATAGTTTTGACAATCTTTATGGCGAATTCAAGGGAGCCAATGGCATAGCGAATGTCAGAAAGGGTGATTTTTTACAGGTAGACGAGAATGGTGAAGCCTACCCATACCTCCCCGAAATTCCACGTAACAATTCCTTTCCAACCAATCTACCCAATCAATTTTTTAATATAGACCAATATGTACCTTCGGATAAGGCGACGCCCGATGTTACACATCGGTTTTATCATAATCAATTGCAGATCAATGGTGGAAAGATGGATAAATTTGCACTCTATAATGATTCCAAAGGTTTAGCGATGGGCTATTACAATACAGAGAAGCTACCTTTGTATCCGTTTGCCAAAGCCTATACATTATGTGATAATTTCTTTCAGAGTGTATTCGGCGGATCCTATTTAAATCATATTTATATGATTTCTGCGGCTATTCCTGTTTGGCCTGATGCACCAAGCTCAATGGTTGCTAAACTCGATGCAAATGGAAAGATGATTAAAGATGGTGTAGTTACGCCAGATGGTTATGCAATCAATCATGTGCTTTCTCGCAACAAACCTTATCCTGCGAAATCTGATACTTCCAAATTATTACCTTCTCAGACTATGCCGACCATTGGCGATCGCTTGACAGCGAAAAATGTAAGTTGGGCTTGGTATTCAGAAGGCTGGGATGACGCTGTTGCCGAACGTAAAAATAATTTTGCCTACAATCATGAGCCTTTTTTATATTTTGCTAATTATGAGGATGGTAAGGAAGGACGACAACACATGAAGGATCAAAACGATTTTATCAAGGCCGCAAAAGAAGGAACGCTTCCTAGTGTATCTTTTGTTAAACCAGGTGGGGGCAATGATGAGCATCCTGGAAGTTCGGCAGTCTATTCATCAGAACAACTTGCTGTTAATTTGATCAATGCTGTATTGGAGGGACCGAATGCAAAAGATGCGTTGGTGATTTTGACCTACGATGAATTTGGTGGCTTTTTTGACCATGTTAACCCACCCGTCGTTGACCGCTGGGGACCTGGTAGCCGAATCCCGGCAATTGTCATTGGACCATTTGCTAAGCGTGGTGTAGTGGATCATACGCCGTATGAGACAGTGAGCATCCTTTCATTTATAGAAAAACGCTGGGGAATAGAGCCTCTTGCTGAAAGGGATAAAAAAGCAAATCCCTTTAGAAATGCGCTCGTTTTCAAATAGTCGGTTTTTATATCGAGAGATAGGAAATTGAACTATGTGTAAAAAGGTTGTCGTTTGTATCTTATTGGTTGCAATAGTATTTACCCTCGGATTTACTACAGGGCAGCCTGTTTATACTAAACAAAAAGAGGGTAATGCCCGTGAGCATCTGATTCAGAAAGAATTACTGGATCAGATGCTTTCTTTTAAGACATATATCAAGGATACCCTGCAGGCCGAAGTACAGAAAGGTACGGTGGATACGCTACGTCTCAGAAGAGCCTTTTTGACGACAAGGCTACTTTTTAAAAAGTTTGAATGGGCTTCGGAGTATTTTACTGCAGATCTATCCAGAAGGTTAAATGGACCTCCGGTGGAGGAAGTTGAAAATGCGGATTTGTTGGATCCCTCTTTGGCTAGAGGGGTGGAGCCTATTGGATTGCAGGTGATTGAAGAGCTTATCTATCCCACTTACGATAATAGCAATAGGCAAAAGCTAATTCGTGAAATCGAACATTTGATAACCAATACGGATTATTTGATTTCCTATTTTGAAGATCATCAATTGGAGGATTGGCGCATTTTGGATGCTTCGAAACTTGAAGTATTTCGGATTATATCTTTGGGGATTACCGGATTTGATAATGCACTTTCTCGAAATAGTATGATCGAGTCTTCTATGGCGTTAGGCAGCCTACAGCAAATTCTTTTGCAATATGAAGGTAGAAAAGAAACGCTAACATTGATGCTTAAAGGGGCGATCAAATATTTGCAACAACACGCGGAATTTGAATCGTTCGATAGAGCGCAATTCATTACCCAATTTGCCAACAACATCAGTACAGAGATAGCACAGTTGGAACGTAATCTGCCTGGCCCTAAAATCAGATACAATCGAATGCTTCGGCAAGACGTCAATACGATGTTTGATCTGAATGCATTTAATGTAGATGCCTTTAGCCCGGGACCAAAATTTCACTTCAGCAATGAAAAGGCCGTACTGGGAGAGAAATTATTTTATGATGTTGCTTTGTCAGGAACACATACGAGAAGTTGCGCTTCATGCCATCATCCGGACCTTGCATTTACAGATGGGTTGAACTTGCAAGTGGACATTCATGGTTCGGGACGTTTGCTCAAACGTAATACGCCTACTTTGCTCAATGCGGCCTTACAGTCCAACTACTTCTATGATATGCGTTCGTTGACGCTGGAAGATCAGATACACGATGTCATTGGTAATAAGCAGGAAATGGACGGCTCGGTAACTGATATCGTTCAATATGTTTCTTCGGATAAAATCTATCGGTCATTATTTAATAAAGCATTCAATACAGTGGATGGCCCAATCTCAGCAGAGCAGGTAAGCAATGCACTTGCTTCTTACATTCGTGGCCTGACCAAAATCAATAGCCGATTTGATGATTATATGCGTGGGGATAAGAACGCATTGTCCAAATCGGAAGTGAATGGGTTTAATTTATTTATGGGCAAGGGAAAATGTGCGACCTGTCATTTCCTGCCTTTATTCAACGGTGTTACACCGCCCAAATTTATTCAGAGCGAAGTCGAAGTCCTAGGAGTTCCAAAATCCATGAAAGATTCTGTGCTGGATTCGGATTTAGGCTACTATGATATCATTGGTGTTGATTCTTATAAATATGCTTTTAAAATACCTTCTGTCCGGAATGTAAAGAAAACTGCTCCCTATATGCACAATGGGATCTATCGGACGTTGGATGAGGTCATGGAATTTTATAATAATGGGGGTGGGGCAGGACTGGGGATCAAATTATCCAATCAGACATTGTCAGATGAAAATTTGCATCTGAGTGAAAAGGAAATGAAAGATATTATTGCGTTTATGGAAAGTCTCGAAAGCCAATAAAATGACTACGATTCAATATACGCATTCAAGATGGAAAAGCTGTTATTTTTACCATATCTTGGTTTGCCGGGATTGATCAACAGTCAAGTTAGTTAGCCTTACTGACTATAGGAATAAACTATAATACATGGAGTAGCCAGTTGTTCCGTCGAGCCATTGCACAAGTTCTTTATGACTATAATGAAAACCGGCTTTTTGGATAGCGGCTTTCGAAATCATATTTATTTCACGATGGCTTATCGTCAGTTTTCTTAATTGATTCTCGGTGGCCCACGCCATTCTTATTTTATACAAAAGACTCGATAGACCTAATTTTCTGTACAGCGGCTGTATGAAGGACTGACCAAAGTAGGCCTCTTCTTTATTCAACAGCAGCATGCTGGTTATCCCAATCATTTTTTCATTTTCGAAAAGACCAAAAACAATGCGTGGGTATCTTATGCGTTCTGCCCAATCCAAGTCAGATAGTTCTATTTCAGGAGGAGTGCTCCGTCTAAAAAGTGTAGGTTCGGTTTGAATTGACTCGATACGCATCGCTTTGTAAAGTGGAGATTCGTTCTCTGCAAGCTGACGGATATGGAATGAACCTGATTGAAATGCTAAAACGGGCTCTGACATAACGTAATTAATGCTGTCTTAATGATTATTTCTAATACTATAACGCGAAAGTATGTATTATTATTTATACTTCAAATGTGGTATAGCATTCCTTCTCAATTGCTGATTCCCGATGATTATGGCGCGACAACTACGACTATATATGCCTGCAATTGAGCAAGCCGCAATTGTATTAAAGCAACACATGATCCTATTCGTTTCAATGTGGCCTTATGCGCAATTAGGACATCAAAATATAAGTTTCAGGAGTAGCATTTCCGTAATGGTGCTAAAATATGTAAAGATGCTGAATTATAAGATTAGGAACTACAGTAGTTCGGCTATTCTATTTTCTAAGTCTTCTAAATCAAAGGGCTTGGCGAGATAGCTGTCTGCTCCGGCTTGCTGAGCTAGTGTTTCGATATCGGTATTAGCGGATAGATAGATGACAGGGATATTGCAATATAAGGGATGATTTTTGAGCAATCGTGTGGCTTCTACACCGCCTATTTTGGGTATCCAGTTGTCCATCAAAATTAAATCAGGATGTACCTCTTCTACTTTTTCGATAATATCATGAGACGTTTCAGAGACCGCCATATTATAGCCATTTGTTTCGAGGATTATAGTACATATTTCAAGGACATGTTTATCATCGTCCAACATAAGTATTGTTTTGTTTGACATGTTGCAGCTTTAAAAAAGGTGGAGCTAAATTAAATAAAAAGCTATTGCGAGAATAAGGTTAAAATACCGATTCTAATAAGTATAAACCCGTATTTTCGATATATAAAGATGAAAAAGGGAGTTAATTTGCTGGGTTAGTCTAATTTTGAACTTTCAAAAATAGTATTATCTTTATTTTTTAATTAATATCCAATGTTGTCCTGAATTCTAATGAAAAAATACATTTTTATTTCCAATTGGCATTTCATATTGCCGCTATTATTTATCATGGCAGGAAATTGCCTGTTCGCTTTTGAGAAATCGAAACAAGCGTATTTTCAATTGAAAGTATATCATTATGAGAACGATGAGCAGGAGAAAGTCATTGATCAGTATCTTGAATCGGCGTATTTGCCGGCATTGCATAAATTGGGATTTAAAGAGGTCGGGGTATTTAAGCCCTTAGAAAATGCTGCTGGTCAAGATAGATTGGTTTATGTGTTCATCAGTGCTGCAGACTTCAGTTTGCTGGTTAATTTGGATCAGCGGCTTGCCAAAGATCAAAAATACCTGGAGGCTGGAAAGGCTTATATTGAGGCAGGTTATAGTAATCCTCCTTTCAAAAGGTTGGAGACAATATGGATGAAAGCATTTGAAGGAATGCCCAAATCGGCGCTTCCTAAATTATCTGCTGAAAAAAATAAACGCATTTATGAACTACGCAGTTATGAAGCCGCAACCGAGCAGCTTTCTGCAAATAAGATAGCGATGTTTAACAATGGAGAGATCGATATTTTCAAAAAACTGAATTTTAATGCTGTTTTTTATGGACAGGTGATTGCTGGTAGCACAATGCCCAACCTGATGTATCTGACGGCATTTGAGAACATGGAAGATCGGAATATACATTGGAAAGATTTTGGACCTTTATACAAACCAATGCAGGATTTACCGCAATATCAGAATAACGTTTCCAAAAGTATAAAAGTACTGTTATATCCCACTGCATATTCTGATATTTAGTGGTTGAACTTGTTTATCTTCTCCTAACAAACAAATTGAATTTTTTGCACCAGTCAAAAAAGCTGGCTAACGCCTGTTTGTCCAATTTTTCAAAACTGTAAATCTTATGGGGATAGGGAAGGGCATTCGTATAAATGCCGGTATTTGCTAATATTAGCATCGGATTGCTGTTATTAATTTTGTCAAAATATTTGCCTAGGATGGTGTAGTGTGTTTTAAATAAGGATTCAACAGTTTCGTTATTAGGGACTAATGAAATGGTGTAATCGTAGTCATCATGTTGCATTTTTTCACAGTCGCATATCCTGTTTTTTCCTAAAGCAACTTCATTTCCACTGTCCCAAAAAAAATTTGCGACTTCAAAAAATAAATCTTTTTTGATATGCCCGACGGGCTCAGCGATAAAATAACTCATTCCTTTTCTCTTTTATTTGTGGTGTTCTTCTTGATATTTAATGGACTACAATCTCCTTTCTGTCGGATTTAGATAATCATTAAAGACGCTGTTCGAGTTGTCGCTAACGACGGGCTGAACCAAGCTTTCTAACACAAAGAAATACCAATTCGCTCTAGTTTAAAAGAGATAAAAAGTGGTAAATATTGGACTATTCAAGGTTCCTATTTCGAAAGGTAAGAGCTGTCATACCGGTTACTTTTGAAAATAGACGTGAAAAATATGGATAGTCGTCATAACCTAGCTCTACTGCAATTTCTTTTACAGATTTATTTGAATGGTAGAGCAAACGTTTTGCTTCTAATACAACGCGTTGCTGAATATGATAAGTAACGGGTTTTCCGGTTGTTTTTTTGAGACATTCATTGAGATAGGCCGTTGATATTTTCATTTTCTCTGCATATGCTCTAGGCTGTTTAATGTCAATAAAATCTTTATCTAACAGTGAACTGAACTGTTTGCTGATCAGTTCGAATCTAGACTGTGCATCACTTTTAGTTGATTGGATTAAATACTGCGAGATAATAAGTGCCGCGATGGTATTGCAGCTATCTTTCATTAGTGCAGTATATAGTTTTTCATGTCTTCTTTCGTTGATTTTTAAACAGGTGTCTACAGTCTGGGATAAGACCGCCATTGTATCCTGATCGATTTCGATGGGAGCAATCGTCGTAATATCCTTTAGCGCGTTTACGTAGTCTGAGTTTAGGTTTTCTACACTGATCATTAAGACACTAAAAGCGCTGTAATCCATAGCTAAACCCCGATGTACTTGGTAAGGCTGGATGATCATTACGGCGGAGGAGCCTAATTGATAGCGCTGAAAATCTACTTCAAATATTCCATTTCCCTCTTCAAGAATAAAAAACAAGTAGAAATCATCACGATGTGCCTGACTTATCTTATCTAACTCTAAATTTCTGACAGCATTCCTTTTTATAGCCATTCCCGAATTAAACTCATTAGGAAATGAATTTAATGGGATGGTATTATTTTTTTTTGAGGCTGACGGATTCACGCTCAAATTTAAACATTTGTCAAGATACTAATGATGTTTTTTCTATATCCGGGGTCTTTTTCTCGAAGTTCGAGAATATTGTGTTTTAAATCGATGTTGACATACCATTCCGCGTAATGATGTTTTTCATTTCCGTCGTCAAAGAAAACTTTAGCTTTAATATATTCTTCATCAAAATATTCCGGGTGCCCACTGACGATAAAGGCGGTCGATCCAATATTATCGTGCATTTTAAAGGATGTACCATCAATTTTAAAGAGGCTATTTAAGGCTTTGGTAAAATTGTCACTTAATTTGCCAATCGAATAGAAATTGATCCCTTCGCGATAAAACCTTTGTTTATCGACTTCGGTATCGACAATGCCCAATTTCATGTCGGGACGAAAGGCGATTGCCAAACCAACTATCTCTCTACCCCAAAGCCCCTTAGCTTGGACAATATGATGTTCGTCGTCATCTTTCCAGTATTTTGTGACGGTCAGCTGTAAATCTACAAAATCATCGTCTTCACTAACGTCAATCTGTCTCAAATTACTTTGTCCTTTCAAGAAATTCAAAAAGCGCATAATTATCCTGTTAATTTGGTGTTAAGCTCCATGGCGTAGTTATGATACCAGAAGATATACGATAAGTATCATTTGCGCTGGAAGCCTTTGGCTATTGAATTAAATATACTATTTTTTTTAATAAAAAAATAGACTGGAATTAGCTTAATCGCTTAAAAAATGATTTATTTACAAAGGAAGTTTCTTCGCTGTTTTTTCTGATGCGATCTCTTTGGAGATACGTTCATTGATATTGATTTTTGCATGAATAAAAGTGAAGATTACTGTGCCATATTCCCTGGCGTAGCTATTTGTAATGGAGTCGGCCAATATTGATTTGCCGAAGAAAGGACTTGTTATTGCTAGTTCTCTTTCTCGTTCCCAGCGATCTTTAATTCGAATAACATTGCGGTATGGTTTATTCAAATCAAACCAATTGATGTAGTCAGCATTGAATGAAACAGCCTTAATTCCGCGTTTGGAATAGTAGTTTATGGCGCCGGCCTGCCCATAATTGTCGCAAAGTACCAGCGTATTTTCCGATCTAGGTATTTGGTCATAGAGACTATCGACTTTGCGTGCAAGTTCTTGCCATCCCAACATATCCGCAAAATCTTGCGGGAGCGGATGCTCTTTACCGTCCTCCCAGGTCAACATACCATACTTTCTGTATTTATCGGGATGGTTCACAAAATATGCCGGATTTCTATTGGGAAATGCAATATTATAGACCGGAAGAAATAGGATCGCAGTTAAAGCGATCAAAATAGGTTTTAAAATCTGACCAGTTTTATTTTCCAAAAGTGATGAAATATAAACTGCGCCAAAAGCAAAATATATAGGGTAAAGACCTATTGCATAATAATCTTTAGCTCTTAGAAATAAGAAGATTCCAAGGGTGATAAAGAATGAGTAGAAGAACAGACGATATGTTTTAAATGCAGGATGTTTCAGCAGTGCATATAATCCAAAAATGAGGACGGGAAAGGTCCCGAAAAAAAACAAAAATTGAGAACGTATGAAGCTCCATTGGTTAACATGGACAAGTTGCGTATCTTGAAGTTCTTTGAAATGAACAAATACAGGAAAGTTATTTTTGTATTGCCATATTATATTGGGAAGGATAATTAGTATGGCGATGAGTATTCCGTAATATAGCTTTTTTTCTGTAAATATTTTTCGCTCCGGAACCAATGCGACTGCGGGGATCAAACCCAAGATCAGAAATACGATGTTATATTTATTTAGAAATCCAAGCGCAAAAACAATAGCCATATAAAATAACCACTTGGATTGTCTGTTGTTTAAATATTTTATTATACAGTAATATATGGAGGTCCAACATAAGACATCAAATGAATTAGGTTGATATAAACCATTCAAACGGAATAGTACAGAAAACATAATACAACAGCTTCCAAAGAACTGTGCAAATAGATTTCCTTTCAGCGATTCTATTGTTTTCCAAACGATAAGAATCGTTAAGGCTCCGAAAAGTGCCGGGAAAAACTTGATCCAAAAGACAGAATTGCCAAGTATTTTGATGAGATAGGAAATCCACGATGTTAATGGTGGTACGGAAAGGTAGCCCCAAGCTAAATGGTTTGCTTGATCTATATGTAAGAATTCATCGCGCTGCAATTCGTAGGTTGGGCTAATCAACTGGTATTGCATAATGAATTTAAAAATGATTAGGCTTATTAGGATAATTCGGTTTTTGAGTGCCATCTGAATCTATGTTTATGGATGTCCTCCACCAATTTACGATTAAAATAGATTCTAAACTTTGTTTTTTAATAGAATCGATTGTTTCAGCTAATTTGGGCAGACAGCTAGCCCACTGTTTTGTCTAAATAAAGGAAATCATCACAAAATTTTTTGAAAACGTAAGACTAAGAATCCCCAAGAAAGCAAACGATAGATCGGCATAAAATGTTATTTTCGTGTAAACCAACAAAACATGAGTATAGCATTAATACTGAATAGGGCCAGGGCCGAGGAGTGGAAGGTAGAAATCAATAAATATTTACCTGAAATAAAGGTGGAGATCTTCCCTGAGATTGAAAATTATGATGCGGTCGAATTTGCGCTTTGTTGGAAACCTGAAGCAGATTATTACACTCATTTTCCAAACTTAAAAGTTATCCAGTCTGGGGGCGCCGGAATAGATCACCTTTTTCCCAAAAGTGTTTCATCCCATCTCCGCATTTGTAGGATTATCGATCCCATGTTGAAAAGCGATATGTTTGAACATGTTTTGACTTGCTTGATGCATTCGATGAAGAAGTTTTCGGCTTATATAAACGAAAAAGAAAAGAAACATTGGCAGCCCTTGCTATACAAATCAATTGGTGAAACCAGGGTTACTATCTTAGGATTAGGCGAAATTGGTGGTTATGTGGCTGAAAGGTTGGTCCAATTGGGATTCAACGTAAATGGGTGGGCTAATTCACCTAAAAATCTTAAGGGAGTGAATTCGTTTACTGGAATGAAAAGACTTCGTTCTGCCCTTGAAGACACGGATTTTATGGTTAATATCCTACCATTGACCGATGCAACAAAGGGAATTCTAAGTTGTGATTTGTTCAATTTGTGCCCAAAAGAAACTGTACTCGTGAACGTTGGTCGAGGGGAACATCTCGTGGAAAGTGATTTGTTGGATGCAATTGATGGAAAGAAAATTGCCGAAGCATATCTGGATGTATTTCATCAAGAACCATTACCGCAAGATCATCCCTTTTGGGATTGCCCATCCATTGTGATAACCCCGCATGTTGCGGGTAGGACAAATATTGGCTCTTCCGTCTTACAAGTGGTGGATAACTATCGAAGAATGGTTGACGGGCGACCTTTGCTCAATGAGGTTTCTTTACAAAAAGGTTATTAGCAATTTAAGATGTACGTGGGTTTGCGGCATAATGCATTGATTGGTATTTTATCGGATAAGTTTGCAAAGTTGGATGCTGGAAACTTATAGGCAAATGGATTTTATTTTTTAGATTTATATAGTCAATTATCCTTGCTTTATAAACAATTTATGAAGGTACAAGTATCTACAAACTTTAGGAAACACGCGCGTAAAACAATTTTATCTATTGTTGTGTTTGCGATTACTTATGTTATTCTGCTGCTTTTCGCAATAGGTATTACAGTTGGTTTTACCATACTTGGAATAATGATTTTCACCGCCAAGCCCATGTTTTACACTGCAATTTTATGTTTGGGCTTACTCGCTACAGGTCTGACTATACTGTTCTTTTTATTAAAATTTGTTTTTGCGTCAACAAAAGTTGATACGGGACATCTTACGCAGATATATGAGCGCGACGAACCACAGTTATTCGCACTTATTCATGAGGTCGTAAAAGAAGTTGATACCAGCTTTCCAAAGAAAGTTTTTCTATCGCATGAGGTCAATGCATCTGTATTCTATGACTCTAGTTTTTGGAGTATGTTTTTACCCATTAAGAAAAATCTTCAGATTGGTGTGGGGCTGGTGAATGCAGTTACTCAACAGGAATTAAAGGCTATTCTTGCACACGAGTTTGGACACTTCTCACAAAAGAGCATGAAAGTGGGTAGCTATGTTTACCATGTTAATCAGATTATCTACAATATGCTGTATAAGAATGAATCGCTGGATAATATGTTTGATAAATGGAGCAACATCAGTGGATACACTGCGATTTTTATTGGCATATCAGTGTTTATTATCCAACAGATTCAGCATATTTTGAAGCATCTTTACGAATATGTAAATCTCAATTATTTGGCATTATCGAGAGAGATGGAATTTCATGCGGATGAGATTGCGGCACATGTTGCCGGTTCCCAGGCTTTGGCTGATTCGCTGCTGCGCTTGAGTTTTGCAAATCATGCACTAAATAATGTGCTTACCTTCTATGATAGCAAATTTTCTGAAAATATCCGCAGTCGCAATATTTATCCCGAGCATCGCTATGTCATGCTCCTGTTTGCGGAACGCAATAGATATCAAGTGCGAAATGGCTTTCCCCAGATCGAATTAGCGACTTTAAAAAAATATGATAAATCGAAATTAAATCTTGAAGATCAATGGTCATCTCATCCGTCGGATGAAGATCGGGTAAAGGCATTACAGCAGCTTAATATTGTCAAGAAAGAAATCAACAACGCACCTGCTATTGAATTGCTAGCTAATCGTGCTGCGGTAACAAACCAGATTTCGGACAAGTTGTTTGCGCAGGTACAGTATCAACATCCTCCTTCGCTGTTAGAAATAGCATCTTTCAGTGCGGATTTTGAAAATCGGATGAACAAGTATGCTGTTGATCTAAGATTCAATGATTTCTATGACTACAATCATCCTGTGCGAAAAGGTGAAACGCCAATTTTTCAGGAACAGTCAAAGCCGACTTTTGATGAATTATTTGCCGATAGTAGAGTTGACGCATTATATGAACTTAATAGCCTGAAAAATGATAAGTATGTCGTTGAAGCAATCGGCAAAGGCGAATTAAAGTTAAAGTCGTTTGACTACGATGGTATAAAATATCGTGCTGCGGATGCCTTCGAATTACTGGGGAAAATTGAAAACAATATTGTAGCTACGGAGCATAAAATTACCCTCTATAACCAACAGATCCACTCTTATTTTGCACGCTTAGCGGATAACCAGGGGATGTGTGAAGAGTTTGAACGGAGATATTATGATTTTGCTTTTTTCGATAAAAATTATGAAGAGGCAGAAAAACTTTATGCTGACATGACGGAGAACACCCGGTTTATATTTCAGACTTTGCCTTTCGCAGATATTGAGGCTAGGTTGCGAGACGTCAAACCTATGGAAGGGGAGTTAAAAAAGAAACTGGCAACACTTATGGCACTTCCTGGAAGCAAAGACGAATTGGATGATACGTTGCTTACGTCATTGGACACATATATCAATAGGGAATTAATCTATTTTAATGTAGATCGTTATAATGAGGATAATCTTCAAATTCTTTTTAATGCCATCTCGGTCTATAAAAAGTTATTGGATGATCAGCATTTCGCGAAGAAAAAGCACTATTTAGATTTTATGCTTACCCTTGAGGAGGGTAAGGGGCAGAAAAAAGAACTGTCGTAATTGCCCTTCTATATTGACGGTTTGTCCCCGCCGTACGTCGAATGAAATGGTTTAATTTTGAGAGACAGTAACCCAATTTTAAATTGGATTTGTTTTATTAAAAACTAAAGTTTTTGTTATGCGGAAATTAATAATGAAAATGTCTATTTCCATCGATGGATTTGTTGCGGGCATCCACGGTGAACTTGATTGGATGTTTAAAAGTGGCGACGATCATTCTAGCGCATGGGTTTTAAATATTTGTGAATCTGCCGGCATTCATCTAATGGGTCGAAAGACCTTTGAAGTAATGGCTTCCTATTGGCCTGCTTCGACAAATCCTTTTGCGGCAGCAATGAATGAAATCCCTAAAGCTGTCTTTACAAAAGAGGGCTATCATCCCAAAACAAAAGATTTCGCAGACAATACAAAGCTTCCTGCGAATTCCTCTTGGATGAATGCCCGGGTTTTTGATGCAGGTCTCATTGAAGGAATTAAAGCACTAAAAGCAGAATCTGGGAAGCCAATATTGGCGCATGGCGGAGCTGAATTTATGCGAAGTTTAATTGAAACCGGATTAATTGACGAGTATCATTTGATCACACATCCAATTGCATTGGGTACTGGGCTGCCCATCTTTGACGGTCTTTCCAAACCCTGTGAACTAAAGCTTATGCACGCGCAGGTTTTTCCAGGTGGTGTTGTCGCACATACCTATTGTCCGGCGTAGAATGAACATAATACATCTAGATGTCGTATGTTCATTCCAGCAGCTAGCTTTTTAGAAATTCAGTGAATCGGCAGAGGGGCCATAACTTGCCGGAAGGGGAATATCATTGAGTCTATAGTAAACACCTAATTGTGCCCTGTGATGTGTAATCTGGTTTAATGAGTGACGAATAGCACCGTATTTGCTCCAGCTTGCCAGTTCATGGCCGTCATTTTTAATGGTCCAGCTCGGAATCAAGTCTTCTTCCTTAGCTGTTTCTAAAGCATTTTTTCCGGCTTCGTAATCTTCGTCCAATTTTTTTAAGAGATCATCCCGGGTCAATAGACTTGTGGGCACATAAGCACTTTTGGCAAAGTCAAGTTCTGAAGTCTTTAAAATGGTACTTGGCCATTCGAAAACTTCGACTAAGTGGGTTGCCAGACGCATCATTTTCATGCTTTTTTCATGTGGGGCATATTCATTCTTGCCTTCAGGGAAAAGTGCAATAAAGTTTTTTGTAATTTGATATTCATTCGCTAATTCTTCTTTTAATTGTGGTAATGTTTCCATGTTTTTTACTGTAATAATTTAAAATTCGATTAGTTATCCTACTAATAGCCTTCGCACTGGAATTGTTTTTTCGTTTAATATTTTTCTTTTCCTACTAAGGTTAAACAAAGATATAATCACAGGGTGACAGCTATGTGTCAGTATGAATTATCGATTTATGATAAAAATAAAATAGTGACAGTTCTTATTATCTCATGTTGTTGAAAACTTGGACTGCAAAGTTTCGAGTATTTGTTTTTTTTATAACGTTTATTTACGCAAGCGCAGCAAATAATAAGGCAGGTCAAGCGAATTGTAAAAAGGGTGAAAATGAGCATATAGACTAAGTATATTTGATTGGTAATTAATTAAATAAAATAGAACTATGGGAAATAAGAAAGCAATATTCACTTTTGTAGGCCTGGTATTGGTTGCAGCAATTGGTATCGGTATATGGGCTTACCGTCTTTTGGGAAATATGGAGGCGGATCAGGAAAAAACAGAACAATTATCTTCCCGAATTTTAGCAGGTTTTGGCGATCATACCGCTATTTATAAATATCCAGTACAATTGTCCACAGTAGACTGGGGGAAGAGCTGTCTAATTCTTGAAAATGGCGGTGCCGGTGATTTGGGAATAACTTATAAGGAAAAATGGAACGAGGCATTGGGAACAGTAGATAATTATCCCGGTGATTCTGTCAAAGGCATTGTTATGATAGCGATGGACATGCAGGAAAAAGGTGAGTATGTTAATAAAATCGGCCAAAGAGATAAAGCTTATCAGCGCAATTATATCATTAGCTATGTAGATCTCGACAAGAAGGTAGTCATTGCCCGCGATACTCTATATGGTGAGGAGCCGCCTTTGGTGAATCGTTCCTCCGGTTCGGGAGCTGGTGACTTCCCCTCGGAAACAGCAGTTGTAAATTCGGTCAAAAGTAGGTTGAAGTTATAATTTTTTTTTCTTCGTTTATGGAATTTTGATATTCTTCGCATCCCTGCACGAAAGTTGAAGTGCCGGATGAAAGAATCTAGTACTTGGCTTTAGGTAAATTTATCTATTTTAAAAGAATTTAGCCAGTATCTTAAACATGAAATGGAAATCAATTGTTGTATGCTTTTTAGCTGTTCTGTATTCCGTGGTCCTTTGTGGGCAATCGACCTTATTCAATAGTCCGCGTGGATCTTCTGACTATTATATTTATAAACTGAGCCCAGAAGTTTTAAGAAAAATTCACTTGGGAGAGAAGAAATTCGATGAAACTATGCTCAGCGATTTTTTTCTTAAGTATAAGGCCGGAAGTCCACAGCCGACTTTACCTCCTGGTAATTATGTCCAGGTCCGCGCCAGTGGAGCTGATCTCATCTATCAGGAATTGATTAGTGATAACCTATATGTCAAGATTATCCCAGCAGAAACTTTTGCGATTTGTCTATACGATTCGCTGGGAACGATTATAAAAGATGCACAAGTAAAAGTGAAGGGACGTCGCATGTCATTTGATAAGAAGTTTCATTACTATAAAGTTGCCAATGCAAATAATGACGATATTGTCAGTATTGAACATAAGGGTGTCTATCATTACCTGAGTGTAGAGCGGAGTTGGCCTTACAAAGACAGGGTTCCATTATGGAAAGGGATCAAAAATAGCTTGCTTAGAACAAAGTTTAAGATTAAGAGGTTCTTTCATAAACAGGAAACTGAACAGACAGAAAGCTTTATGGTTTTTAACAAGCCAATGTATAAGCCAAATGAGCAGGTTAAATTTAAAGCTTATCTTGAGGAAGAAAAATGGAAACCTTACCGTGATTCTATTGCCGTACGTCTGACAGGTGGATATGGGTATGCCAAAGATACCGTTTTGACCCGACTTGCTCCCTATCGTCCGGGAATGTACACCTTTGAATTTAATTTGAAGGGGCTTGGCCTTATCCTTGATAAAGATTATGGGATCTCTTTGGAATCTACAAAAACCAAAGTCGTCTTGCATCAACAGTCTTTCCGATATGAAGATTATGAGTTAAAAAGCCTAAGTTTTAATATGACGTCCGAAAAGACGAAATATGCTAAAGGAGACAGTGTGCGACTGAAACTAAAAGCTTTAAATGAAAATGAAATGCCCATATATGATGGGAAAGTAGATTTGCGTGTTGTGACAAGTCCACTTTATACGCTTGATGTAAAAGCCAATAAGGTTAATTTTATTCCAGATACTTTATGGCAAACGAGCGTTTCGCTCGCAGATGTGGCGGAAAAGGAAATTGTATTACCCGATTCAATTTTTCCGGCTGACATTGGTCTTACATTTCGGGCTATTGGCACTTATCTAAGTTCAGATAATGAAAGAATTGAACGAAGTCTCGACCTCAATATACTCAACAGCGAAAAAGAAATTCGTATTGCTGTAAAAGACGGGCATGCAGAGCTGAAATATTTCGAAAAAGGTGTTGCGATGCCAACAACTGCTCAGCTAATGATATTAGGTGAACATCGCGAAATGCTGAAGACTGAAAATTTGAGTTTACCTAATTTGGTTTCTATACCCTGGCAGGCTGAAGAAATTGTTGTCAAGTCGAATGGATTGAGTAAAAGTGTATATTTAGAGGATCAAGAACAGGCACAACTGAATTATCGGTTTTATCGAACTGCGGATTCGGTGATATTGCATGTCAATAATCCCGCTATGATTCCATTTTGGTATCGTGTCCATCGTGCTGGTCGTACGATTGCTTCGGGTTATCATACCACGTTAAATAGTAAATTTTTAGCCCGTGGAAAAGACGGGTATAGCATGGAGATCACCTATCTTTTTGGAGGAAAATCAAAAGTTATCCAGGAAGAATTACCCTATGTGGAGAAGAATTTAAATTTGGCAGTCAACACGGCGACGACAGTTTATCCGGGGCAGAAGGCTGACGTGGAACTTTCGGTTACGGATAAGAATGGTAAACCTTTGAAGGATGTTGATATTATGGCCTATGGTTTTACCTCAAAATTTAGGTCAGCAACCGCTCCAAATATTACTATGGGTGGTCTGATGCGAAGGGCAAGAGTCTCACAAAATCTTAATTTTAGTTTGGATGATGATGAGAAGGCACATCAGGGAGCTCTTCAAAATTGGGTAAAATGGTCTAGAGACATGCAGTTGGATACGATGGCTTTTTATCGGTTTTTATATCCCAAAGATTATTATCAGGAGTCTCTTCCTTTAGATGCTGTCAAGAGCCAGATTTCCCCTTATGTCGTTGTAAATGGTGTAGTGCAGGGGATACATTTAGTCTGGATAGACGGTGTACTGACTTATGCTAAACAAGACCAACAAAATAACAATACTATTTTTGAAGTTTCTGCGGGGCAGCATGATTTTAGATTTAGGACCAAGGATCGCGACATTCGTGTAAGTGGCTTTTATCTTGAAAAGGGGAAAAAGGTCATTGTTTCCTTTAATGCCTCACAGGATACGATTGGTTTTACCTACCCCGAAAAAGCATTCAGCAAAGGCCAGATTTTGGTTTACCGATTACCTAAAGAAGAACGTGGTAAGCTCTACACTAATGAATTGACTGAATTGAAGCGCCAGTTGATTACAGTAACCAACAATTTTGGAGCCTGGCAATTACCCAATAATCATGTGTTGATTGAGAGACCAGCATATATCCAGACAGCTGGAGATCTCTATTACCTCAATCCCCTTAGAAAAACCGTTTACGATAGTCGTTTGCGTACACAGGTTCCTGTGCCACTGATGGTAGGACCATTTCCAAGGACAGAAATTTATAATGGTGTGTCCAAAATAGGTACGCTCATGGTTGACACAGCGAAAATTGGACGTTTTGAAATTGAGGGGGGCTATCAATATAGCATCTATAAAAATTATCAAAAGCAAAAAAGCTGGGATGGCAATCCTATGCGGATTGATCTGTATGATTTCAAGCCAAATTTAGATTTTCAGGAGAAGATATGGTCATTGGAGGATATCAAGTCAAACGTAGAACGTACTTTCAAAGAGATCATGCAAAATAGCACGGGACTAGCACAATTTGCTACGGTGAAGAAAGGAAAAAATGAGGCTATTTTTAAATTGAATTTAACTTTGGGCAATGATGTTGAACAGAAAGGCATTCGGCCTACATTGATCTTTATTGAACCGACGAATGTCGAAGAGAGAATGTATTTTCGACTATTTTACGGTGGACATCGAACTTTTGGAGATCTTCCAGTCGGCGATGTTACATTGCATATTGTAAAGGATGATTCAACTTCTTTTAGTTTGCCAATCAAACTCAAAGCCAATGGGATGAATTATCTCCGGCTGGATTCTATTCAATGGAGCAATGCATCCCAAGCGGCAAGATTGGCTTACAAACTTGTACGTGATGAAATTATTGTGCGTACCTTAGAAAACCCATTGCGGGATTCTATAAGCCATGGGCAAGAGATTGTTCCGCAGCTCTTAAAAATAGACCGGGAAGATTTTAGAACGAAGAGAAAGAATAATAAGGTCGCCAGGGTCTTAGTTTATGATGGGGATACGCCATTAATTGGGGCTAAGGTGAGTGTTCCGGATACCAAAAAACGATATTTCACAAGCTTTGATGGTAGTGTGGAACTTGAGCTCTCCGATGACAAAAATACGGTACTTGAGATTGCTGCTTTAGGGTACAATACCGCTACGGTCAAAGTCTCCAGTGGCAAAGATTATTTCGTGGAATTAAAGCCAAGCGAAAATCAATTGGATGAAGTGGTTGTTGTGGGGTATGGCGTCCAAAAAAGGCAATCATTGACTGCGGCAGTGAAATCGATCAATGCTAGGATGGATGGGGTGACTACAGCTATGCTGCAGGGGGCTGTAGCAGGGATTCGTATTCGTGGCGCTGCTCGTCCGGCCCCCAATGAAAAACCATTGATTTTAGTGGACGGAGTCCCTTTTGAAGGTGATATTTCAAGTCTTGATCCATCGACTATCGCGTCATTGAATGTGATTAAAGATCAATCTATGCTGGGATTGTACGGTGCGCGGGCCGCCAATGGCGTGGTGATGGTTCAGATGAAAGCTGGAGCATCTGCGACATCGACAGGTGCTGTGGATATGCCCTATTTGGAATCTGGAAATACAATGCGCGTGAACTTTCGCGATGATGCATTCTGGCAGCCAAAGCTAACTACCGATGCTCAGGGAAAAGTTAATTTTGAAGCGACCTATCCGGATGATATTACCAATTGGCGAACATTCTTTATCGCTAAAGGAAGTAAAAATTTCGCCGACATAAAAGAGCTAAATGTCAAATCCTTTAAAGCTGTTTCGGCACATTTGGCGACTCCCCGATTTGCCATCAGAAGTGATCAGTTTACAGCCATGGGAAGGGTTGTTAATTATCTTAGCGACAGCTTGCAGCTCTTGCGTACCATCAACAATGGGCTGACAACGCAGGAGGCAACGTTGAAAATTGCGAAGTCCTATCGGGATCCTATATCAGTTATTGCCGCTCAGGGGGACAGCGTCCAACTTGCTTATTCGATCGAATTGTCAAATGGATATTTTGATGGTGAAAAACGTAGCATTCCGATTTTTGAAAAGGGGCTTGAACAACATGAAGGAGATTTTAAAGTACTCAACAGTACCGCAGAATATTTACTAAAAACTTCTCCAGCACTAGGCGAAATCACCTTGCATGCCGAAGCAAATTCGCTGGAATTTTTACAACGGGAAATTGAATCGATCGATCGTTATAAATTTCTATGCAATGAACAGATGGCTTCCAAATTGAGCGCATTACTTTCCAAAAAAGAGCTGACAAAATTGATCGGAAAGCCCTTTACAGAGGATAAGAAAATAAAGGATCTTTTGAAGGAGTTACAGAAAAACAAAAATTCCAATCAGGGCTGGGGTTGGTGGAACAAAAGTGAAACTGTGACCTGGATCAGCAACTATGTGATCGGGGTACTGTTGGATGCCCGAGAAGCCGGCTACCAGGTTGAGATCGATACGGAGATTTATGCAGAACGTGAAAAGACCATGTTGAAAAGCAGCTTGGCTTCGCTGGATGTTCTATTGGATAAAGATAAGCTTCACGGGGCCAAGGAGAATTTGTTTAGCTCCTTGATATATCTACTCCGGTTGGATACTAAAGCTGATTACAAAGATTATTTCTTCGAAATCGACACAAAACTGAAAAGTAAAACCATTAAGGATAAACTGTTGAAATATCTATTGATTTCAAAACTGGGTCTTAAGGATTTACATGCTGCAGATACCGTTCTTAAATACGCGTCAAAGGCTGTCTTAGGTGGGCTCTATTGGACTTCTGGAACTACAACAGATCAGAAAGGCGGATTTTTTATGCGCCCAACGGAAACCAATACCGTGAATACATTGTTGGCTTATGGTGTCTTAAAATCAATCGGTGGTCATGATTCAGATTTAGAAAATATCCGTAATTACTTTTTCGCGCAGCGGCAGCAAAACCAATGGTATAATATCTACGAATCTTCCCGTATCATACGAAGTATTCTTCCTGATGTACTGAAAGAGGGTGAATCTTTCCAGGCACCGGTAATGGTCATCAATGGCAAACGCGTCACTGCATTTCCGTATACGCAAAGCTTTAAGTCGGATGAGCAGATTAAAGTGAGGAAAGAAGGGACGGGGCCGGCTTTTGTGACGGCTTATCAAAATTTTTGGAATCCCAATCCAGCTGTAGAAAAAGAAAAGGGCTTTGCCGTGGCAACGCGATTTAAGGACAATGGTGCTACGGTAGCGGCACTCAAGGAAGGGAAGCCTGTAAAACTTGAAGCAAGCGTAACATTAACTGGTGAAGCTGAGTATGTGCAGATTGAAGTTCCGATACCGGCGGGATGTTCTTATGAAACAAAAACCAATGGATACTATAGAATCGAGGCGCACCGAGAGCATTTCAAAGATCGTGTCGTCATTTTTTGCAACAAACTGGGGAAAGGTACACATACCTTTGAGATCGAACTTTTACCTCGTTATACCGGGACTTATACTGTCAACCCCGCGAAGGCTGAATTAATGTATTTCCCGACATATTATGGAAACGAGAAAATGAAAGAAATCGTGGTGGAGTAAGTGTATTGTTAAAATAAAAAGGGACTTATCACATGATAAGTCCCCAACATATAAAAACTAAAATTAAAAGTGCGCTATTAATGATCCCATCCGCCTCCTAGGGATCTGTATATCGCTACGCTTGCTTTGAGTTGGTTGACCTTCTTCTCAACGAGCTCAAATTTAGATTCCAGGGCATCGCGTTGCGTTAGCAGAACTTCCATATAATCTGCGCGAGCGTATTTAAAGAGGTCGTTGGAAATACCGATAGACTCATTTAATGCATCGACTTCCTTGGTCTTAATTTGTAGGCCATTCTCCAGATTTTTAATTTTGGAGAGTTGGTTTGCAACTTCAATATATGCAGCCAATATGGTCTGTTCATAATGGTAAACAGCCTGAACCTGTCGTGCATTGGCATTATAGTAAGCCGCCTTGATCGCTCGTTTGTTAATCAGGGGCGCAGTAAGTTCTCCAACGAGCGAAGCCAGAAATGATTCCGGCTTAACGAGATAAGTTGGATCAAAGGCCTGAAACCCTACACCAGCAGCAATATCCAAGGATGGGTAAAAGCGGGCTTTAGCCGATTTTATATCCAGTTTGGAAGCTGCAAGTTCATACTCCGCCTGCTTAATATCGGGTCTGTTTTCTAATAGCTCCGAAGGAATACCTGTGTAGACGGTTTGAGGAACAAGCTTGTCAAAAGAGGCTTGGTCTCTTTGAACCGGCTGCGGGAATCTTCCAACAAGGTAGTTTATTCTATTTTCTGTTTCTGTGATCTTCTGCTTGATATCATATTGCATACCTTGGGTTTTCAATATCTGGGCTTCGAATCTTTTGACCGCTAATTTATTGGATCGCGCATTTTTCTTCAGGTCATTCACGACGACAAGGGCGTCGTTTTGAATCTTTACATTCTCATTGATAACCAGGAGTTCGTTGTCCAGCGCCAGGAGTTCATAATAAGAATCTGCAATTTCAGCGATTAGGTGAGTTACCATAAAGTTTTTGCCTTCCACGCTGGCAAAATACCGTTGCAGCTGCGCTTTGGTCGCATTGTGAAGTTTACCCCAGATATCTGTTTCCCATTGTGCCTGTACACCAACTCCAAAATCAAATAGCGGTTCAGGCATTTCACGTCCGGGTTCGATTTCTGTATTCTTTTCCATCGCTCCAATGTTTGTGTAGCGACTTACTTTGTCGACCCCCGCGCCAACTTTTACGCCTACGGAAGGTAGATATTCACCTTTTTTGGCGCTTACCTCATTTTTGGCTATTTCAATTTCCTGAAGCATAATATGTAGCTCCTGGTTGTTTGCTAGTGCCTGACCGATCAGTCCTTGTAAATTGGGATCGCTGAAATAGCTGTTCCATTTTATTTTTCCTGTATTCGCGGTGTCGCTCNNACTGTCAGCATCGCCATATTTATAAGGAACGGTTCTATTTTCGGCACGTTGTTTTATTTCCAGTGGTTTGCAGGCTGCGAGACTGAGCAAGAAAAGTGCAAAACCTGTATAGTGATATAATCTATTCTTATTCATAATGTATCATGTCTTCGCTTAATGGTGATTCGTCTTCGGCTTGGATCATTTTTCTTCCGTCAGCCAATTTTGCAAAAATGTAGTAAAGTCCGGGAATGACAATAACGCCAAAGATTGTTCCGACAAGCATACCTCCCAGTGCTGAGGCACCTATGGTGTGGTTACCGATAGCTCCCGCGCCGCTGGCAAAGACAAGTGGTACAAGTCCCGCGATAAATGCAAATGAGGTCATGAGAATTGGTCTGAAACGCGCTCTTGAGCCCTCAATAGCTGCTTCCAATATGCTATCGCCAGCTTGGCGCCTTTTCACGGCAAATTCTACGATAAGCACCGCATTTTTACCCAATAAACCAATAATCATGATCAGCCCGACCTGTGCGTAGATGTCATTTTCAAGACCCATTGCCTTTAATAAAAAGAATGATCCAAATACACCCACGGGTAGCGACAACAATACCGCAAACGGAATGATAAAGCTTTCGTACTGCGCAGCAAGTACAAGATATACGAAGACTAAGACGACTAAAAAGACATAAACGGCTTCGTTTCCACGTTGGGCCTCATCATAGGACAAGCCCTCCCAGGCAACTTTATAGCCATGTGGTAATGTTTGAAGTGCAGTTTCGTTGATTGCCTGAATAGCGTCGGCTGTTGTATATCCATTTGCCGGAAGTCCACGGATGGCGGCCGAATTGTACATGTTGTAACGCGTGATTTCGTTTGGTCCCTGTGTTTTTTTTAAGGTCATAAAGGCCGAATAAGGAACCATCTGGTCATGATCATTTTTGACGTAGAGGTTCATGATATCGGAAGGTAGCCTTCTAAATTCTGGTGAAGATTGTACATAGACCTTGAAGAATTGACCGAAACGGATAAAACCCTGCTCGTAGGTACTACCGATAAGGATATTGAGGTTGTCCATGGCTTTACCAATGGAAACGCCTTTTTGCATGGCGGCGTTATTGTCAAATACCAATTCGTATTGTGGGTAATTGGCGGCAAAGAATGTAAAGACTCCGGTGAGTTCCTTACGTTTCTTTAGATTAGCGATAAACGCTTTATTTACTTTATCGAAATCTTGGTAATCGGTGGTTCTATTGAGGTCCAGCAGGCGCATGGAGAAACCTCCTGAAGAACCAAACCCTGGAACAGCGGGAGGTTCGAAGAATTCAACCGTTGCACCAAGATTTTTTGATTTTTCTTCAAGTTCTTCCATGATCTCTTTAACGGAGTGTTCACGTTCACCCCAGGTTTTGAGGTTGATAAGACAGGTTCCGGCATTCGATCCACGGCCTTCGGTCATGATTTCATAACCTGCCAGTGATGAGACAGATTCTACGCCATCTACCCCTTGACAGATCTTTTGGAGCTCTCTGGAAAGCTTATTGGTCTGTTCCAATGTTGATCCCGGAGGAGTCTGAATAATGGCATATATTGTACCTTGGTCCTCACTCGGTATAAAACCTCCTGGAAGCGTTTTGTTAATGACGAAAATTCCGACACAGAAAGCTATTAAGATACCCCATGTAATCACTCTTCGGCTGGCAATTTTACGAAGTAAGGAGGCATACTTGCCCGTTATTCTATCAAAAGTACGGTTAAAAAGGTCGAGCGATTTAGTGAATACGTTTGATTTTTTTGGTTTACCATGGTTGTTTTTCAGGAGCATCGCGGCAAGCACAGGAGTAAGGGTTAATGCGACTACTGCAGATATCACGATGGAACTCGCCATGGTAATTGAAAACTGACGGTAAAATGTTCCGACAGGACCTGTCATAAATGAAATGGGGATAAAAACGGCCACCATAACAGCTGTAATAGCGATAATAGCACCTGCGATTTCGCCCATGACTTCTTTTACAGCGCTGTATGGCGATATGGCACTTTCTTCCATTTTGGCATGTACTGCTTCAATGACCACAATGGCATTGTCCACGACAATTCCGATGGCAAGCACCAATGCAAACAAGGTAACTAAGTTGATCGACATACCGAACCATTGGATGACGAAGAATGTACCTATCAGCGAAACGGGCACGGCGATGATCGGAATCAAAGTCGAACGCCAGTCGCCAAGGAAAATAAACACAACAATGGCAACTAAAATAAAAGCATCGCGTAGAGTATGCATCACCTGTTCGATAGAAGCATCCAGGAATTGGGATACGTCATAACTGATTTTATAGTCTATCCCTGGAGGAAAGTTACCTTTCATCTCCGCAAGTTTTGCCTTCACATCTTTAATAACGTCATTGGCATTACTACCATAATTCTGTTTCAACACAATTGAAGCCGAGGGATGCCCGTCTAAATTGGAATAGATGTCAAAGAACTCACTACCCAGTTCGACTTTAGCTACGTCTTTTAACTTGATGTTTTCACCGTCGCCGTTTGCGCGAACGATAATATTGTCGTATTCTTCAGGTGTATTGTATTGCCCTTTATAGGTTAGGACATATTCGAGGGATTGCGCTGCAATACCCGAGCTTTGTCCCAGTCGACCGGGACGGCCGATGATACTTTGTTCTCCTATCGCTTTCATCACTTCATCAACTGACAAGCTATAGGCGCGCATGCGATCGGGATTTAACCAGACGCGCATGGCATATCTACGGCTACCTAAGATTTGTGATTTGGCGATACCATGAATACGATTGATTTCAGGAATGATATTTACAGTTGCATAGTTGTACAAGAATTTTTCATCCATGCTTTTGTTTGTACTGTAAAGATTCACGTACATCAGCATACTGGGCTGAATTGGATTGACGACGACTCCTTCCTTTTGAACAAGTTCAGGCAGTAGTGGCATAACTTGATCCACCCGGGTTTTGACCAGTACGACGGCATCGTTGGGATCTGTTCCTGGATCAAATACGACGTTTACGGTTGCTTCACCGGCACTGGTCGCATCGGTTGCGATATAGCGCATTCCCTGTACACCATTGATTGCATTCTCCAGTGTAATCAGTGAGGATTTTACGAGTACATCGGCACTTGCACCAGGATAGGCAATGGAGACCGCCACTGTAGTCGGTGCGATTTTTGGAAATTGCTCAGTAGGAAGTTGCTTTATGGCCAAACCTCCGATAAATAGGATTACAACCGATATGACAATAGCAAATACCGGTCGATGTATTACTTTTTTAAACATAATGCTGCTTTTTTAATTACTCTGCATATAAATCTAAGTTTGACATGACTTTCTCCGGAGTCTGATATTTGGATTCAATAGTCTGGTTTTCCTGTACCATGCGAAGTCCATTCAGCAGAATCTTTTCGTCCTTGCCCAATCCGGAAGAAACAACATAGATATGCGGCAGTTCGGCAGCAACTTTTATTTCTCTTGCTTTTACTTTATTATCTTTTGTAATAACGTAAACATATTTTTTTTCAAGCTCCTCGAATGTAGCTTTCTGCGGTATCATAAGCGCGTTATTATAGGGCGATGTAATGACGATATTACCTGTCTCGCCATAACGCAATAATCCCTTTGGATTTGGAAAAGTCGCTCTATAGGCAATATTTCCAGTTTCATTATTGAAGTCTGATTCAATTGTTTCAACAATACCCTCATGACCGAATTCTTTTCCATTGGCCATGTTTAACCGTACATGCAGCGGGCTGTTGTCTTGTTTTGCGTCCATTTGATTGAGGTATTCGACTTCGGGTACATTGAAGTAAACCCACATTTTACTGTTATCGGACAGCTCTGTGATCAACTCACCTTCATCGACAAGACTTCCTTTACGGACATGAAGCTTACCAACGATTCCGGAAAACGGTGCTACGATATCAGTAAATTTGAGATGGGTATTCATAGCGGCTAACTCAGCTTTGGCTTTTTCATATTTTGCTTTTGCCATTTCAGTTTCCTGCGGAGCGACAATATCTTTTTCGGACAGATTTTTGGTGTTCTGATATTCGATTTCAGCATATTTTACCTCTGCTTTAGCACGATTAACATCGGACTCATAGAGGTTGGGCATGATTTTAAAGAGGGGTTGTCCTTTTTGTACAAATTGACCTTCATCGACAAATATCGATTGAATGTAGCCTTTTTCCTGTGCGCGCAATTCAATATGGTTGATCGAACGGATTTGGGCTACATAATCTTTATTGACAATTGTATCTTTGACCAAAGGAGTAGTGACATTGAAAACTGCAGCTTCTTTTTTGTCTTTTTTTTCTGACTGACAGCTTGTCGATAGAATAATAAGGCACAGGCTTATATACATAAAGCTTCTCATGACCATGATAATAGTTTTCTAATTATTTTCGAAAAATTGAACAATAGTGTGACCTGCTTCCAAATGGTTTTGAAAGCTATTTTGAGGTTTTTTTAAGAAATTATTAAAAAATCACAGCCTGAATACACTGTAATGGATATATAGGGCGTTTTTTCGTGAAGTAAGCTGGTTGGAATTTGCAAGCGAAACTGCTGTGCGTGTATTGTGAAATTCGGGATGGATATAAGAGACTAGATTTCCAAAACCATCTCCTTTAAGTGCGAATAAGTTAGGGCTATTGGAATCGCTTCCCGTGTCGTCGTTTTCATTATCATTTTCTGAAAAATAAGCCCTTAATTTTTCATGTCGAGGACGTTTAGTTTTGCGAATAACTTTGGTGTCATAATCTTCGCTTTTTACTTGCTTGTTGAAGTGATTGACAGCGTGAAGATTGCAGGAGGGAATATTATTTGGTGTTGGCACATGATACCAGCCAAAACTGATAAGTATTGCGCAAACTACGCCGAACAGATATTGATGGAATTTTCCTTGCATCCTTGAAAGCAAATGTAATTAAACTTTAAAAATGATACAAGTGATTTAGGTATGGAAATTTTAAAGTTTATGTAATATTGTTACAAAGTGTTTAAACTGACGGTGTTTTAGTGGTTAATTGTGTAAAAATTACTTAAATTCCGTTTTTGAAATTGCGTTTAGGATATATTTTTAAAAAATATGACCTAAATAGCTTTAGTTTTCTTTAATTGGTTGTGTTTTTAGGTGTTTTTCGGGGTGATTTTCGTTGTTTTTTTAGTTTGGCTTAATCTATTCTTTCAATTGAGTAAGAATGGCTTGCAGTATTTTTTGATAAGTGACCACCTTAATATCCAATTGGGCTATTCTAAACGGTTTTTAACGTTTTCTGATTATTTCGTAGCATTTGTATTGCTTTTTCAGCTCTTGTTTTTCGGGTTTGTTCCTGTTTTGCTGATCCAACCCAATCACAATAGCCTTGTTTGTATGATTTGGAAAGTGTTTCAAAAAAAGCATTGGCTTTTTCGTCCGTATCCAACAATTGTTGGAGTTCCATAGTAACGCCTTCAATATGTTCACCTTTTTTTAGCATGTATTTTTATCCTTTGATTCCCGATAAAAATACATAAATATCTTCGAGTTGCCGGCCTTTATTGCATGAATACTTTTGACTTGCCCGTTAGGTAATACGATCAGGGGACTGCAATACTTTTTCTTGGAATAAGACTTACATGTTGCCGCTGTCTTCATATGCGTTGAAACATATATCGTTCTTATTTGTAGTTCTATTAGTCAACAAAAAATTTTCAATATGAAAGCAGTACGTTTTTTTGGGCATAAAGATGTCCGCGTTGTGAATGATCTTGTGAAGCCCGTTCCTAAGGGCGATGAAGTATTACTAAAAATTGGTGGTGCAGGTGTTTGTCATTCTGATCTCCACATTATAGATGAGGGGACCGTTGTAGGTACGGTAT
Source organism: Sphingobacterium sp. UBA7038 (assembly GCF_002494055.1). Classification (NCBI taxonomy): domain Bacteria; kingdom Pseudomonadati; phylum Bacteroidota; class Sphingobacteriia; order Sphingobacteriales; family Sphingobacteriaceae; genus Sphingobacterium; species Sphingobacterium sp. UBA7038. Next base: position 169,961 of record NZ_DLAV01000011.1, on the reverse strand, counting down.
TTACCTTGGGACACGAAAATGCGGGCTGGATTGAAGAAGTTGGATCGGATGTAAAAGACTATAAAAAAGGAGACGCGGTACTGGTCTATGGCCCTTGGGGCTGTGGGCACTGTAAACCCTGTCAGCAATCAAAGGAAAATTATTGTGATCACCAGTCGGAAATGGCTTATGGTGGTGGGCTAGGCCTTGATGGAGGGATGGCGGAATATATGCTTGTCCCTTCTTCGCGTTTACTGGTCCCAATTTATGACTTAGATCCAGTTATTGCTGCGCCATTAACGGATGCGGCACTTACTCCTTATTCGGCGATAAAACGTTCGATAGGCAAATTGACAGCAGATGAGTATGTGGTTGTGATCGGAGTTGGAGGTTTGGGCCATGTTGCCTTACAAATACTAAATGAAGTAAGCGCGAGTTCAATTATCGCCTGTGATGTCACCGAAGAAAAACTAGCCTTTGCTAAAGAACTCGGCGCAGCCTATGTGGTTAATTCGAAAGATGCAAATGCAGCCGAACAAATCAATAAGATTACTGGCATAAAAAAAGCTAAAGTAGTGATTGATTTTGTCGGCGCAACATCGACTATAGATCTAGGAACAAAGGTTGTTGGTTTGGATGGTGACCTGACAATTGTTGGATTAGGCGGGGGACACTACCAGTACAATATGTCGGGGCTTCCTTTTGGTGTGAGTATGACAAACCCGTATTGGGGCTCTCGGGTTGAGCTTATGGAAGTTGTAGGTTTGGCTAGGCAAAGGAAGATTCATATTGAAATTGAGCAGTTTAAGCTTGATCAGGCTAACGAAGTTTATGATCGAATGCGCAACGGTAAGATCAAAGGAAGGGCTGTACTGATTCCTTAGTGAAAAAAAAGTCTATCTTTTTGGTAGTTTATTTTGGATTTTATTTTTTTGATGCTTATCTTTGTTGTATCATAATTTAGGTTTATAATTGGTTATTTAAGGTTTTCATTCTCCCCGTTTGAAAACCTTTTTTTTAAGTTTCTCTTTTGATTGATTATTAAAAACCTTCTGCCTTCTTTACTGTTGTAATACTAATAATCCGCGCTGATTTATCTGCAAAATATTTATGGACAAAACAATTCTCGTACTCACCGATTTTTCTGAAAACTCATGGACTGCTATTCGATATGCGGCGAATCTGGCTAAAAAATTTAATTGGACAGTAGAACTTCTGCATACTTATACCATCCCAATAAAAGACAGTGTCCATGCGAAAATGGAGAATATGTTTTTGAAGCCTCAGAAGGAAGAGGCTGAAAGCATGCTCAAGGACTGGCAGATACGTATCGACGATGAATTTCCTGATCTCCGCTGTAAAACCGTAAGTTTGGCCGGCAACTTGGAAAAAACGGTACTAAACTTACTACAAGAAAAGGAATATCATTTTATCGTCATGGGAGCTAAAGGTAAAGGTATGATACAGAAAGCTGTCTTGGGAAGCAATACCTTCGCCCTGATAAAAAAGAGTCCAATCGGTGTCTTGGCAGTACCCATCACTTTCCAAAAATTTGGGTTGCAAAATATCGCATTACTGAGCAATTTTAAAGCGTCCGAATATGATCTACTCGACAGTTTCACCTTACGTGTACCGGAGAAATTTAATCTCAGCCTGTTGCACGTAACACAAAAGTATATCTCTCCAAAACAAGAAGATATTGAAGACTGGAAACAAAAGTTATCCGCCCAATTTTCGTTTAATAAAATTGATTATGTGGAAAAAAATGCGGTCAATCGTTTAGATTACAATATGCCTATACCACGTTGTATCGACTACATGGTGGAAATCGAAGCTATTGATCTTTTACTTGTGTCGTACAGTCCTAAAAGTTTTTTCAAAAGTATATTTTCCCGAAATCTTACGAAAGCAATTTATCGCAACCTGACTGTACCTACCTTTTTTAAGCGTAATTTATATTAATTGCGGGTAATCTCCTCCTGCTTATCACTTTCCATTGGTTGATAGTACACGTTTTAGTAAAGGGAAAATGATTAAACTAAAGTTAGTAGTCGCGATTTTATAATTACTAACGGAGCTTTAAATTGCGTCTCCGATGTGAGGTAATCTATTCATATTTTTCATTAGCTTTATCAATAATTGTATAAAATATAAACATAATGAGCTTTTGGATACTTCCTTTGATCGCAATACTTTCCGTAAGTCCCGATAGTACACATGTAGGAGAATATAAGTTTGCTGAAATGCCCAGTTGGAGTGATGAGTTCGATTACGATGGTCTTCCGGACGCAAAAAAATGGGGATATGATGTAGGCTCCTTGCATAATGGTTGGGGAAATCATGAACTTCAATACTATACAGATGCAAACAGGAAAAATGCAAGTGTTGCAAATGGTGTTTTACGTATTACTGCAATAAAAGAACAATATGAAGGGTTGAACTATACTTCTGCTAGGCTGGTGAGTAAAAACAAGGGCGATTTTCTATATGGTCGATTTGTAGTCCGAGCCAAGGTGCCGAAAGGGAAAGGTACGTGGGCAGCCGCTTGGATGTTACCGACAGATTGGGTTTACGGAGGATGGCCACATTCGGGAGAAATAGATATCATGGAGCATGTCGGTTATGACGAGAATGCAATACATATTACCGTTCATACAAAGGATTATAATCATTCTATCGGAACTCAAAAAGGAGTGATGAAACGAATTGATCAGGCAACATCGGAGTTTCATAATTATCGGATAGACTGGACCCCCGAGTATATTCGTGGTTTCGTGGATGATTTACAGATCTACAGTTTTCCAAATGAAGGAAAAGGCAATGGCGTGTGGCCATTTGATAAAAGATTTCATTTACTATTGAATCTGGCCGTTGGTGGAGATTGGGGCGGTGTGCAAGGCGTCGATAGCAGCGCATTTCCTGCAGAGATGGAGGTGGATTATGTCAGGGTATATGATTTACTGAAACCTTAAATGAATCTTGTTTTCATCTATTTTCTCTAATTTATAAAGATTAATTCAAATGTTTAGGCATCAAGGGAGAGGAAGGAATTATATTCATAATTTAAAGTTAGCCTCTATTTTATCTTGTGTGGCGGGTTTGGTCAATATTACAGGTGTTCTTGCCGTTAGCACTTTAACAACGAATGTCACAGGTCACTTCGCATTTTTTTCAGAACAGTTGATTTTAATGAATTATAAGATGGCTTTGATTTATCTGTTATACATTGCTTTTTTTTTAATGGGAGCTACCGTTTCAGGTTTTATTGTAGAATTAGCTTCAAAAAAGAAATCACATAACGCTTATATCATTCCAATTTGTATGGAGTCTATTATCTTAATTAATGTAGGACTGCTCCCAGCTTTATTTAAAGCAGGGCCAACGTTACCAACCATAATTTCATTTGCCCTGCTTTTTGCTATGGGACTTCAGAATGCCCTGGTAACGAAGGTGTCACAATCAGTTGTCAGAACGACGCATTTGACGGGATTGTTTACTGATCTTGGTATTGAAATCTCGCAGTTACTTTTTTATAGAGAAATTGCTGAAAAAGTGAAATTACACAAAAGTATTTTTCTTAAGTTGATGATTATTGGAGGCTTTTTTATTGGGGGAGTTGTAGGCGGCTTTATGTTTCAATATTTTAAACTGAAAACATTATTGTTACCGGCTAGTATGCTTTTATTTGCCTTATGGTATGACCATATTCTACTTAAGTTTTATCATTTGAAGCGAAGCTTAAGACCGGATGAATAGGTTCGATTAAATTCATATTTTAGCTTAATAACATGAACTATTCCCATATCCTGTTTGAAAAATTAGTATTATCTGCCGGTAGATTCAACATTAGTGAACCATTGTACTGCATTCTTTTATTTGAGAAAGCGACGAGTTTTTCGGTTGATTTGGTGACATACCATGCGGATCCTAAAAGTGTTTTGTTTTTGTCTTCCTATCAGTTGTTTACGATGGATGTGGTGCAGAAAAGTACCTTTAGTGTGCTAAAATTTCACGGCGATTTCTATTGTATAGAATATCATAAAGATGAAGTTGCCTGTAATGGAATTCTATTCAACAACATCTACCAGCAACCTCATGTGTTGCTCTCAACAGCTATTTATCATGAGATATCAACTATCATGGAAAAAATAGATCAGCTCAAAATGTCGTCGGAATCCTATGATCAGTCATTGAGCAGAACCTATTTACAGCTGATTTTAGCGCTGGCGAGTAGACAAAAGCTACTTTTTAACGACCTACAAAAACCGTATTGGGCTCATAGAGATATTATTGATGACTTTGAGCAGTTTTTGGAAAAGAATTATAAAGCGCATAAAGAAGTTACCTTTTATGCAGCGAACTATGGTTTAAGTCCAGCCGTTTTTACGAAAAAAATAAAATTGAAATGGGGAAAATCCCCTTCAAAGTTGATCCAGGAACGCCTCGTATTGGAAAGTAAAAGACAGCTCCATTTGACGGCCAAAAGTATTAAAGAAATAGCAGCCAATTTGCAGTACAAAGACGAGTTTTATTTCAGTAGATTTTTTAAGAAGATGGTAGGCGTATCTCCTAAGGTATTTCGGAAGCGGGTCGGTTTATCAATTGTTGCCGAAAAGTCTATGTTATAGATCTATTTGTCCATGTTGTGGATTTAAGCCATTGTTTAGTTTTGCATGGTATTAAACAAACTACGTTATGGAGAAAATAATAAAGCTATTGGCAAAGTCACAATATATCTTTACAAACTTTGCTAGAATTTCAATTTTTATTGTGATGGCATGGATTGGAGGATTAAAAGCATTTCAATATGAAGCTGATGGTATAGTTCCTTTTGTTATTAATAGTCCGGCAATGCGTTTTTTTTATCATAATATGGAAAAACGGGTGTTGGATAAAAACGGAGAGCTAATACCGGAATACCAGTTGTTTAAAAATCCGGAGGGTCGTGTCGTAAAGAAAAATATTGCATGGCACCAAGAAAATGGAACTTATATTTTTTCTTATATACTTGGCTTTGTAATTGTTTCAATTGGTCTGATGATATTTTTAGGTATCTGGTATCCTAAAATCGGAATTTTTGGGGCATTGTGTACCGTGCTTATGTCATTGGTTACACTTTCTTTCCTGATAACAACTCCAGAGGCGTTTGTGCCAAAGCTAGATGGAGATTTCCCGTCACCTAATTATGGTTTTCCTTATTTATCCGCGGCCGGTAGATTAGTCCTGAAAGATGTAATTATGCTTGCAGCAGCATTGATCATTGCAGCAGAAAGTGCCAGCCGTCTGATAAAAAAAACGAATATAAAATAGAGACAGATAGTTTTTGTATGTGAATTAGCAGCAGGTTGTTTGCTGGAGGCGATCACTACTCGGGGTAAATCCACCAACTTTTGGAAGGTATCTTTCATGCCAGCTGTATTTTGGCAGCATCTTTGTGTCTCGTCGTTAAACTATATTGAGTTATACCACGAACGATATGAAAATAATACGAACGACCCTTCCATTTCTTCTGTTTAGTTTCATCCTTTTAGTTGGATGCAACAATAATCAACAGATCAGGATGATTGATAAAGATGGTAACACACATTTGTTGACAAGAGAAGGTGATCGAAAAGGAGAATTGGGACTGCAGCGTATCATCGCTCGTGGCAATGATACAGTAATAACGATTGATGGTGCAGGTCATAAAATGATATGGACAGCTTCAGATGTGACCAATATTGATACAACAAAGATTCAATATTATCTCAAAAAAAGAAATGGAAGCAGTGTTCATATTTATACACCCGTAGATGTAAATCAAAATTTTATAGATGTCGAGGATAGTCAAAATGTTTTGTCAGATCCTTATGATGGTACAGACAAGAAAAAATCCCTACTGTAGATTGCCGCATGAAAAAGCATAATTTGGGCTAAAGAGAAAATCCTAGCAAGTTTACTTGCTAGGATTTTTTTTTGGGTACTTTGGCACCTTCTTTTTTTGCTTCGGAGAGGCCGATAGCAATCGCCTGTTTTCGTGATGTTACCTTTTTCCCGCTACCAGATTTTAATTTTCCTTCTTTCATTTCGTGCATCGTCTTTTCAACTTTCTCAGATGCTTTTTCTGAATATTTTGCCATAATAGTGTTACCCGTTGATCTGTTATTAAACACTTCTGCAAAAAGAACAGCTGTTTCAGTTGAATCGTTTGAAAATTCTTTGAGAGCGAAATAGCGAACATCTGTATCCGCTAATTCAATTCATTTCCAGCTTTAATCACGGCTTGGTTGACTGCTTTTATTCTTTCAAGATCCATTTTTTGTATTTTACGGTCGTAAGTCAATAGGCCATTGACTTCATGTTCCACATCGGTAGTTTGCGTATAAATAGCAACACTCAATCCTTTGTATCGGAGCAATTGTTCGACATTATCCATTAGGAATATATAACGGTCTGTGAGTGCCTCTATAGTGGGTTCGTAGGCATAGGCATTGTTTTCGACAGGCCACATGTGACCGCGGACAAATAAGCCTACGCCACCAAACTCTCCGAGGGAAGCTGCCCTTTTCGAATCAGGTTCTGAGGCACCCTTTGGGCCAACATAGATATGGGTGTCAACAAAATCTCCATTTCCGGGGTCACCATAAGCTTTTTGGTAAGATGGATTGTTGTTAAATCCCGAATTACCGTTCACTAAACGTGAAGGGTCATATTGTTTGGTCCAGTCGGTAATATTGCGTACATCGAAAGCGCCCCAATTTTCGTTAAAAGGAACCCAGGCGATAATGGATGGCGAGTTGTAGTGGTCGTCAACGATGGCCTTGTATTCATCACGAAATGCTTTTCGATAAATCGTAGTATCTTCTTCGGGATACCAAAGGCAGGGCATATCTTGCCACACAAGCAGTCCCATTTTATCTGCCCAATAATAGAACCGTTGGGGTTCGGTTTTCATATGCTTACGAATAAGGTTATAACCAGCATTTTTGGTAAACTCGATATCATATTTGAGAGCTTCTTCCGTAGGTGCTGTTAGAATACCATCGGGCCAATACCCCTGATCCAGGAGACCGAGCTGCATCACAAATTTGTCATTCAAGAGCGGCCTTACAATTCCGTTTACCTTACCAAGTTTAATATCACGCATACCAAAATAGCTCTTAACCTCGTCAATGATTTCTCCATTCTTCCCATGTATACTTAATTTTAAATCGTATAAAAAGGGGGAGTCAGGAGACCAAAGTTTTGGATTTTCTACCGGGATATTAAATTCCATGCCCGACTGAATTACCGTTTTTGAAATTTCTTTTCCCTCTGAAGAAACGATGGCCGTAACTTTTGCCTTCGCTGTGCTAGTGACCTGTATTTTTAGTTGTTTTTCTGCTACTTGAGGCAACAATTTGATTCCCTGTATATGGTTTTTGCTTACTGGTTCCATCCACACAGTTTGCCATATGCCAGAAGAAAATGTATAGTCGCCTCGAGGTCCATTTTTGCCCGAAGGATACTTACCGTCGTTCTTGTCATGCACTGCGACGACAATGTTATTTGGACCGGCCTTTAAAAACTCAGTGATGTTGATCCAGAAGGAGTCGTAGCCACCTGAATGAGTACCAGCTTTTCTACCATTTACAAATATAGTTGCATCGTGATCCACTGCACCAAAATGGAGTATAATATCTTTCCCTTTCCAATGATTAGGTAGCTCGAAATTTTTACGATACCACAGATTAATTTCTTGTTTGCGTTGTATTCCGGATAAATAGGACTCTGGACAATAGGGGACAAGAATGCTTTCTCGGCTGTGGTCAAAGGAAATTGGGACAGCAGGATTTAGTGCGTTCGGAGCATCCTTTCCACCTATATAATCCCATTTACCGTTGAGACATAGCCATTCATTCCTTTCCATTTGGGGACGTGGATATTCGGAAAGTGGGATTTCTGTTTGCTTGGCTATTGCTGTCCATGGGGTTGAAAGCTGTGGCTGTTGTGCCAAAGCATTAAGCCAACCGAAGAACGATAGTGCCAGCACAAAAATTGAGGTTTTGGTTTTTATCATGGTATACTTCTTGGTTTTTCAGAATATGAATATAAGTATACTAAAATGATTTAGTGAATTATAAACAAAATGTTACTAGTGGGGCTTTCGATATTGGGGTTGGTTGGTTCACAAAAGAAATAGATATTGGATTAAAGAAAATTACAGGAGCTGCCTTTTTTGAGACAGCTCCTGTATAATGCTTATTACCAGATTTTAATTCTCTCTTCTGGACTTTTGTAAAGTTTGTCACCTTGTTTAACATCGAAAGCTTTATAAAAAGCGTCAACATTGATCAATGGACCAAAACTTCTGAAATATCCTGGAGAGTGTGGATCAGTTTTAACTTGGTTGACCATATATTTTTCATTGGATAGGGTTCTCCATACCGTTGCCCAGCTTAGGAAAAAACGTTGGTCTTGTGTGTATCCACTTATTTCACCTGGGTTTCCCTTATCTTTTAAATATAGTTGAAGTGCATCATAAGCAATGTTTACACCTCCTAAATCCGCGATATTTTCACCGTTTGTAAATGTTCCGTTGACGAAAGTGCCTTTTACAGGTTCATATTTATCGTATTGAGCTGCGAGTGTTTTTGTTGCTTTTTCAAAATTGGCTTTATCTTCTGGTGTCCACCAGTCGACCAAGTTTCCATCCGCATCAAATTGCGCTCCGGAATCGTCAAATCCATGGCTCATTTCGTGGCCAATTACAGCACCTATACCACCGAAATTAACCGCGGCGTCAGCTTGTGGATTGAAAAATGGAGGTTGGAGAATTGCTGCTGGAAACACGATCTCATTGTTTACAGGATTGTAATAGGCATTTACTGTTTGTGGAGTCATTCCCCATTCTGATTTGTCTACTGCTTTTCCGATTTTCGCCAAATCTCTTTCATATCGCCATGTGGTGATACTTTGCAAGTTAGCATACAGGTTTCCACCTTTGTTTTCCGATAGAATATTTAATTTAGAATAGTCCTTCCATTTGTCAGGATAGGCAACTTTTACGGTAAATTTATTTAGTTTTTCAAGCGCTTTAACTTTGGTGACAGAGGACATCCATGTTAAATCATTGATATGAAGTGCGAAACTTTTCTTTAAATAGTCAATTAATTCCACCATTTGCGTTTTGGCTTCTGCAGGAAAATATTTTTCAACATATAACTTCCCAAAAGCTTCCCCTAAAGTGGAGTTGATAAGTTCAAATCCTCTTTTGTTTAGTGCTCTTTGCTCTTGCTGGCCTCTTAAATATTTCCCATAAAAAGCAAATCGCATATCTCCCAGTTCTTCACTCAAATAAGAGGCACTTCCATTAATAAGATGAAACTTAAGGTAATCTTTAATGACAGGAAGGTTCTGGTTGCTGACCAATTTGTCAAAGTTCTTATAATAACCTAATTCTCCGATGATTACTTTTTCTGTATTGACGCCAACTTTTTTGAGGTACTCAGGTAGATTTACATTTTTGACTAGAGCAGATAGCTCAGCCAAAGTCTGCGGGTTGTATTGTAATGTATTATCCCGGCTTTGTTCATTGGTCAGGTAGGTTTTTGCAATGCTTTTTTCGTAGTCAACAATCCCTTTTGCAGCAGTTTCAGCATTTTTATACCCCAATTCCTTTAACATGGAAGCTACATACTTTTGGTATTCCGCAATTGCTTCGGTATTTTTTTCATTTTCTTTTTGATAATAATCTCTTCCCAAACCTAAGGACGCTTCTCCTAAATAAACCGCGTTCATTTTAGAGTCTTTTAAATCAGCACCGACCCCCCAGCCGTAGAAATTATTCTCACCTTCTTTGGTTACGGAAGTTAAATAATTCTGAAGATCTTTTAGGTTCTTTATCGCATCGATTTTGCTTAGATTTCCCTGGATGGGCTTAATCCCATCGGCATTTCTCTTCTGCAAGTTCATATAGGAGGCGTACAAGTCCTGTATTTTTTTGCCCTCACTTCCTTCAGGAAATTTATCTTTTAAAAGTGAGTTCAGAATTTTCATCGAATTGTTGTCCGTATCTTCTGCCAATTTATTGAAGCTTCCCCAAGTGGGTTTGTCGGAAGGAATTTTAGCCGTTTTCATCCAGGTTCCGCTTACGTAGTTGTAAAAGTCATCCTGTGGACGTACAGATTTGTCCATTAAGCTCAGATCAAGTCCTTTGTCGGGTACTGTACCTGCTGTCTGTGCTTCCGCATGCTGTGTGTAGACTCCAGCCAAGAAAATTAGGGCGAGTGTTAATTTTTTCATTGTTGTTTTAATGTTGTATGATTTTCAATAATTCAATCTGGGAGTACGCACAAATTACGGATAAAATAGGTTATGTTATTTGCTCCGTGTAATTCGATTTGTAGCAGCCATGTCAATAATTAGCTGTGATTTTTTTAAAGCTAAAAAATCATTTACACAAATGACGGAAAATTCTAATTCAGCAACAAGTAAATCTGTGCATAATCTATAATTTTATTATACATTGACCTATGATTTTTAATGCGATCTGTTAACTGCTACCTCAATAGAATCCAAATTTCTTTCCGAATGCAAGTATCGTATGCTGGTTCGTCAGGAAATGATTGCATTTCTTTGGAGCGCGGCTGAAATATAAATCTACATAAATTGATAGATTAATTAATCACCTTAAAGCTTCCACAGTGGAATTTAGAAAAGCCGTGCGCGAATTCACTATCGAGCGCAGCAATTCTAAGACATCGTACATCGATGATGGTATTTACCTCTTATTAATTGGAATGATTTTCCAGTAGCCTTGTGAGAAGGCGCTCTATATACAGACTGTCCAGTTCTTTCCCGATAAAAACCATCGTATTCAACTTTTTATCCTCCTGTTTCCATTGGCTGCCATAACTCATTTCGATACGAGAACCTACAGCTTGAATAATGATTTTTTTGTCGCTATTTTTTTTAAATGCGATTCCTTTTACCCTGTAGATTCTGTTTGTATATTTTCCGACAAGCTTGCTCAAACCAAGGAATAAATTGACGAAATTAAACTCTTCGGCAAAGGTGTAGATTCGTGTCGAAATATCTTTGAGATGTGATTTTCCGAAACTCGATTGACCTAATATTGTCGTCTTATTGGGGGACAGGTTTTTGAGAAAAGAAAACGTTTCTATTTTCTTTGTGTACACTATATCTTCAATTATTTCAAAAGGAAATTCCATTGTTCCTTTCGAATATAAAGTTTTTGCAAGTGGATTTAGGTTCGCTAAATAATTGTACAGCGAATCTAGATAAGTTGGGTGTACATCGTTGGTTTTATTAATGATGATGGCGTCAGCCGCCATAATTTGTCTGAGTACTTCATCTCTTTCCTTGATCTGATCTTCGACAAGAGCGGCATCTACGAGACAAATAATTTTTTTTAAAGGGAAGTAGTTATGGAATATCGGGTGCGTCGTAAAGGGCTCTATAATTGCAGTCGGTATGGCTAAACCAGTACATTCGATAACCAACTCGTCAAAACTATCTTGTTTTTTATAAAGTAATTCAAGCGAACTATAGAGCTCGTCATTTAGCGTACAACAGAGACAGCCTTCCTGAAGTGGAACAAGTTGTCCGTAATTTTCAGTCAGTAACATGCTGTCAACGTTGAGTTGGCCGATTTCATTTTCGATAATAGCAAAACGTTTGTTCGGATATGATTTCATTAGGGCGTTTAGATAAGTAGTCTTTCCGGCACCTAAAAATCCTGTCAGTATCGTGACAGGGCGAGCATGACTTTTATTCATTTTTTATGATTAAATATGCGATCTATAATTGTCAGAAGTACATGGAAAATTATTCCATATGGTATCTTATTTCAATAAATTAAAGAAGTCATTTCTTTGACTTTCCGATGCGAATATCCCACTATACTCCATGGTAGTTGTACTACTGGTCGTATCTTTAACTACCCGTGCTGATACACAGAGATGATCTGCGTCAATGAGCACAATAATATCATCCGTTTCTAAGGTCGATTTAAGTTCATTAAAAATCTGTAACGTAAGCCGTTCCTGTACCTGTGGGCGGTGTGCGTAATAATCTACTACACGATTTATCTTTGATAATCCGATTACTTTTTTCTTTGCTACATAACCAATGTGCGCTCGCCCCACAATTGGCAGAAAATGATGCTCGCAGGCTGAATTTACACGTATATTTTTCTCAACCAATAGTTTGTTGTAACCATATCGATTTTCGAATGTGGAAAGTTGGGGCTTATTGGCTGGATTGAGGCCATAGAACAATTCATTGATATACATTTTAGCCACACGATAGGAGGTTCCACTGAGACTATCATCCTGGAGGTCAAGGCCTAGTTCATGCATGATATCCTGAAAAAGCTGCGCGATCTTTTTAATTTTCTCGCTGTCGGTTCGTGTAAATGCATCATGTCGCATAGGTGTATCAATCGAAGTCATGATATGAAGATCGCCTAGATTTTCGATGGGGGAGGAGATGTCTCTTTTTAATGATGTGTTCATAAATAATTCCTTTGTTAGTGTACGCTGATTAGATATACGAAGGCTCCTGCAATTAGGAGTTGTTAACTTATTTTTATAAATATAGTGAAAAAGTAGTAAATGCAATTTAGTTGCATGTAATGTTTTTTCACTATATTTGATTGTCACATCTTTAATAGGCTATGTTTAAGAAATTTACTCTTGTTTTTTTATTCATTTTTTTAGGTGGAGAGTGTTATTCAGTCTTGGCACAAACGGGGTTGGAATCTCAGCATTTAGCAGACCATAAGCCACTCATGAATGAAGTTTGGAAAACCTTTGATACCATGTTGTATAAAGTGAACAAGAAAAATGGGAAAACGATATACACGCCATTTTTTCCCAGTAAGCTTGCAAAAATGGATGGCATGAAGGTGGAACTTCAGGGGTATATGGTGCCGCTCAAGACAGGTCTCCGACATAACAGGTTCCTATTGTCCGTTTTACCTGTTTTACAATGCATGTTTTGTGGGCAAAATGGAATTCCACCGATGGTAGAGATTACGTTGGCTAACAACGATAAAATTTGGTTGAAGGAGAACCCTATTACTTTAAAAGGATATGTCAAGCTTAACGAAAAAGACAGGACTCGGGTTGAAATTTTTATACAAGATGCATCTATCGTAAAGTAGTAGATTGTTAACTACGCCAAATGGTCCAAAGTATGATCCCATAAACCACAACAACCAAAGCAAGCAACAAAAACAGTTCAAAGCTCGTTTCCGGGAAACCACTTGATTGTGATAGAAAGGCGGCTATTAATAAAATACCAATCAATCCGATACCGATACTTAGTATGAGTTTTCGAGGTTTATTAAATGTATTATTGATTTGGTCAGGTTCTGCTGTATCTGAAATATTGCTTTCCTCTTTCAGTACTGCTATATCCAGCTCAAGTTCCCTTGCTATAAGATTTAGGTTATAGGCCCTTGGAAGGACTTCAGCATTTTCAATACGCTGTACGGATCGCAGATTAAGCTTGACCAGATCAGCAAGTTGCTGTTGTGAGTAGCCTCGGTTTATACGTGCATTTTTGATCAGAAGTGCAATTTTTTCTTTACTTGATTTATTGGTCATCTTACGGCATTTTGCGACGTATTCAAATGTCGTAAAATTAAATGATTTAAGGCCATAGCTTTGTAGAAAAAAAGTATGATTGCTATTGTTATTGAATTGTTGGTTTCTTGGTTTTTACTAAAACACTTCTGTCACCAGGATCTTAGGGTGTTGGGCTTTTATGCGAAAGGCAAACTGTTATTTTTAAGTTTGGTTGTACCAATGTTTTATTTGGTTATCCTCTATTTGGGAATAGCCTATTTGGTAGAAAATCCTTATAAATTTAACCCAGAGTATACACTTGGAGATTTTTTTCGAAGTCTTTATTATGTATCAAAAGCAATTATATTTGAAGAATTGATCTTTAGAGGAGCTCTATTGTATATGCTAGTCAGTCGCTTTGGGAAGACAAAAGCTGCATTCATAACAGCCATAGCTTTTGGAGTTTATCACTGGTTTTCATATGGCGTAATCGGACATGTGTTTGAAATGTCAAGAGTTCTTATGTCGACGGGTGTATTTGGTTATTTACTAGCACGTATATGTATAAAAACAGGTAAAATAATATTTCCAATTGCTTTGCATTTTGCTTATAATTTCACAACAATGGTCGTATTCTCAAAGGAAAAAAATATTGGATTGCAACTTTTGGTAAAAGCTCATGCCGTCGATCCGGTTAGACCTGAAGGAATATTTCCGCTGTTCATTGTCGTTATTTACTATGTAGGCTTTCCAGTATTGTGTTATATTTTCCTTAAATCGTTAAAAAACACGAATGGCTGGTCCTGATCTTTTAATTTTTCCATTACTTGCTTGTTGAGCAGATGCTATTAAAAATATATTTTCCGATGGATTGCCTACTATTGACTAATAATCGCTACACTATCTTTAGGAAAATGATTTTGCAACCATTGTTGTAATTTTTCGTGTTGCGCTAATGGAAGTGGGGTCTTGGTAGCGTATATAAATGCTACGATCCTGGCGACGCTATCGGCCTTTGCATAATGTTGTTGGACACCAATGCTATAGGAATTCAGTTCGGGGAATAATACAGCGATATCGCGATCAAGTTGCGGACTGGCCAACTGGTATTTCGCTAATTCATTGTTTAGGGCGCGTATCGTGAGATCCTTTTCACTTACAGCTGCTGTACGTCTGTCTATTTCGCTTAGAATACTAGATTTTAAATCTAAACTATCCTGATGAATGACAAGGTTAGTATTGGTAATACCAAATGATTCCATTACACGCTGTAAAGATTCTACCTCTTTGTCACTGAATTTTTTTGATAAAAAGGCAAGTTCAAGTTTCTTTGGATTACTATTCATCTCCAGCTTTTCATAGATAACAGTGTAACCTTTGTTGCTGAGTTCCTGTTGAACAAATTGGTTTACCTTGCTGGTGTATTTTTTTTCTTGCAGTAGATTGTATGCAAAATAGACACTTGGCAATACAAGAATAATCGTGATGATGGTAATACTTTGAGTAATTCTTTTTTCGCGTTTTTTATCGATATAATGAGTTTTGGGGTAACGCAAATATTTGACAATGATAAATGTAGCAATGCAGATAAAAACACAATTGATGATGTATAGAAATAAAGCACCCGCAAAATAACTGAGATTACCGATAGCTAATCCGTAGCCTGCAGTACAAAGTGGGGGCATCAAGGCTGTTGCTATGGCAACGCCAGGAATAGGATTACCTTTGTCTACCCTAGTAATAGCGATAACCCCTACTAAACCACCAAATAGTGCAATCATTACGTCATAGATATTGGGCGATGTACGCGCTAATAATTCGGATTGCGCTTCCTTGAAGGGGCTTAAAAGAAAATAAATAAAAGAAACAACTAAGCTTATTAAAGTTGCTATCAATAGATTTTTTAATGATTTTTTTAAGAGGGGGAAATCAAATGTCCCCAACGCAAATCCAGCTCCAACAATCGGGCCCATTAATGGAGATATAAGCATAGCACCGATAATTACCGCTGTAGAATTTACATTTAGCCCTACAGATGCAACCACAATTGCACATGCTAGAATCCATGCATTAGCACCGCGAAAAGAGATATTGCTCACAACATTTTCTAGAACAGCCTCCTTTCGGTCTTCTCCCTGATGTAGATCGAAAAATCTCAATATTTTATTCATTAGCGTATTAATATAGCGGCTCAGCAATTATTCAGCAATTATTAAGACGCTAAAATTATGCCGATTTTAGTCCTCTGTCGTAATTCTGCTATACAAAGTCTTTACGGACAAAAACACTCGTTAATAACGTGAAATCCATTTTTCATTTGGCTGAAATCCCGGGTGACCGGCAGATATCGTTGTCTGCTTTAGGTTGCTGATACTTTATTTTACCTCATATTTATCGGGTATTTAGCACATTTAAATTTTTTAAGTTAGGTTGATCTGGTGGTCGGTAGATCGGCTTTTCAAAGGGGATTAGCATGCTATTTATGGATAATTGTGAAGAAGATTTTGTTGATTCCTTATAAAATATTATCTTTTAGTAATTTTAGAACTTAGAAACACGGAAGAGAAATGTCATTAATAGATTTATCAAAACGCGTGGCGTTGGGAATAGATATCGGTGGAACCAATACAAAATTTGGTGTGGTCAATCATCGGGGTGAAGTACTTGAAAAAGGAAGCATAAAAACAGATGCTTATCAAACGGTGGAAGAGTTTATTGATGCGTTGTACGAGAAAGCTTATCCCTTAATTGAAGCATTTGGTGGTGAACAAAGCTTTGATGGAATTGGTGTCGGCGCGCCTGATGCTAATTATTACACTGGGACAATAGACCACGCTCCCAATCTCCCTTGGAAAGGTGTGATTCGATTTAGCGATTTAATGACGGCCAAATTTAAGATTCCCTGCACCATTACCAATGATGCAAATGCCGCTGCTTATGGTGAAATGCTTTTTGGTGCGGCACGCGGCATGAAAGATTTTATTATGATTACCTTAGGCACGGGCGTAGGAAGCGGCATAGTGGCCGGAGGGAAGCTTATTTATGGACACGATGGCTTTGCTGGCGAATTGGGCCATACCATTGTCAAACCAGGAGGACGAAAACATTGGAGTACGGGTTCTGAAGGAAGTTTAGAGGCTTATGCATCTGCTACAGGGATCACCATTACAGCCAAGAAAATGCGGGCCGAATTTCCGGAATCGATGTTGAATCAATTCCCTGAGGACGCGATCAATTCGAAGACAGTTCATGAATGTGCGCTCAAAGGGGATGCGATAGCCATTGAGGTATTTAGGTATACTGGGCAGAAACTGGGTGAAGCATTAGCAAATTTTGTGATGTTTTCTTCTCCTGAAGCAATTCTACTTTTTGGAGGAGTAATTAAGGCCGGTGATTTTATCTTAAAACCCGCGAAACTCCATATGGAAAGAAACCTTTTTCCTTTGTTTAGAAACAAAGTTAAACTGGTCTTTAGTGAATTGGAAGAGGCTGATGCTGCTATTCTTGGTGCAAGCGCATTGGTCTGGGAAAAATAATATATTGGTTTGTTCTCAAGGCAGAATTACCGCTTATCGGGACTGTTGTGTTTTGAGAACAACTTGGTTAAATCGCTAAAATACAACGGCACTTTCACAGAATATATATGATCTTGTTGTCGGGGATTTATGGAGAAATAACTGACCATTTAATTTATTATAGCGACTGTTATCTTTTTTTGAGAAGCTAAAGGCATAGTCTTTGCTAATAAGTTCTTTTAAACTTAACACTATTCCAAATGAAAAAGACCATTTTTCTCCTTCTGTTGCTGTGTACAGCTTTATTCTCAAAAGCAGATCAACTTCAGGCCTTGACACAAAAGCAAGCCGAAACGGCCGTTGCATACCTTAAAAAAGAACCCATCGTTATTTTATGGTGTAGCTGTTGTGATAATCAAATACCCAAAAAGATTACTGTTCAAGAAGTATATTTCAAGGCATATCCGGATGGAAAATATTATTCTGTGGTTGTAAAAGGACGGGATGAAAGTGGGGCCGAGGTAGAGGAATATGTAGACTTGGCTTATGTGTTCGTAAAAAAAGGTAAAAAAGCGAAAAGCTTAGGAAAAGTGTTGAAATATGAGTGTGACCCTTGTACAAAACCATTTGACTGGGCGGCTTAAATTCTTGACGCGACATATTATCGCTAATCTATTCTGTTTGCTTCAAGAAATTATACCCTCAATGGTGATAACTTAGCATCAAAAAGTACTGGTCAAAAAAAAATCCCAAGCTGAAAGCTTGGGATATTGATAAGTGCGGAAGAAGGGACTCGAACCCCCACGCCTTGCGGCGCCAGATCCTAAGTCTGGTGCGGCTACCAATTACGCCACTTCCGCATTAGGATTTCTTATGATGTCGCAAATATAAAAACCAAAGTGATATCTTGCAAATCGATAAGCGAGATTCCTCCTCCTAAATACGGATCATCCTGTTTATGAATGGAATATTTTTCAATAGGATCCTTGTTTCTTTAATCATGTGATCAGCAGACGGCTTGTTTATCCAATTTTTTGATGAAATGCTTGCTGTCCTAATCAAGTTTTGTTAAGGCCTTTGAATTTCGTAACAAAAATACATATTGAAAGAAGTCTGTTGTATGATTCTTTTCAGCAGGTATGATATTTGCGCCAAAAAGCCGTGATTTTACAGTTATTAAATCTTGAGAAGTAGCATAAGGTGAATGTGCTGCATTGAGTTTAAATAACGATATACTATTTGGTCGACTTAATTCTTTTAGATCCTGAATGCCTTTCACGAGCATAAGTGGGCCATCTGCATTTACCCAATCTACTTTTTCATCTTCAGGGGTTGGAAATTGAGGATTCTTTGGAAGATACATTTCACTAGCAATGGTATAACTAACAAAGCTAGATACTTTATAGCCGCTATTTTTCAAGCGTGTAGCAAAAGGATCATTGGTTGCATCCTTTCCTTTTTGTAAAACATGAAAAAAACCAAATAGTCCATATAGTTTCTGACCATCAATATGGTGATTTTTAATATAATTTTCCAAATTTAACAGCATAGCTGAATCCCTGGATACGTCAGATTTATCCGCTGTAAAGCTTTTGTCTATGCCAATAACAGTGATTTTTGCCGAATCGGCAAGGTGGCGGTTATAATCATAAATTTCGACCCATTTTTGATATAGCTCTAAACTAGACTGTTGCGGGATACGTTTGCGAATGGAGCGAACCACATCTTTCAGTAGGGCGTTATCTTTTAGCGGCTTGGATAAAAAGCTGTTTAGTTTGTTGGCATTTGTACTATCCATCTCAGCAATGTAATATTTAACACCAAGCTTTTTGTTCAAATAAAATAACAGCTCTTTGTCCAACTTTTGATTGTCTGCGTAGCCATGAATTTCCCCAAGTAAGAAAATATCCGAATTATAGAAGCTATTATCGAATAGAGAATCTACAATACGATCCTTAATCTCCGTTTTATGAAGCTTGAGGTACGCTATATTTTCCGCGTTGGTATTTCCTATAAATATCCGATTGGAAATGAAAAAATAGAGAAATAATAGCCCAATAATAGCCAGTATAGAAAAAAATGTAATCTTAATAAATTTAAAAAACTTTTTCATAAATGAGGTTTTGGCAAAGGTATTATTTTTCAAGGAATGAACCAATAAGTATCCATGCATATAATTAAAATATATGTATTGGTGTTTTTAAAAATTGGGTCATTCTTTAATAGAATTGGGTCATTCTTTAATAGAATTGGGTCATTTTTCAATGACTATTTCCATAGGACGATTGTTGGCGCACAGTGAACCGCTGCGGGCTTATTTTACAGTTTTTTGTACAATAACAGCGATTTTGTAGTTACCCCGTAGCGTTTGTGTCCCTTGTTCCTTGTTCGGATAAGGGGCGATATCCTGTAATGAAATGGTATATCCGTTGGTGTTGGCAGTTCTTTGGTAACCTCTATCCTGTAGGTCTATTGTTGCGAGCTTTATTGTCGTGGGTTTAGTTGCTTTTTCTGCGATCTCAATTTCTGCTACTGCAACTCCAGACCAAATACAGTTGACGCCTTCAGGGCAACGGCTATCTTCTGAAATACCATTAAATTTGATCTTGATCGGATATTCTCGCAATGATTTTCTTTGTCCCTCAGCTAAGGATACACTTTCTCTCTCTGTTCTATTTCCAATATTTTCCTTTTGCGTTGCACAACCCGCTAGCGAACAGAATCCTAGCCCAATAATAATCGTTTTATAATTCATCATCTTCACCGAAATAAAACTAGTATAAATGTTATCCAGTTATCTAGTCATTACTACCAAAATTAAGCCATATTTAAGAAAACGTGCTAATCTTTCGACTCTTAATAGCGCTAAGCTCCTACTTGAATCATTGCTGGGCTTTTGCGATTATTGCTGTGATCCATTTTCATCATGATCTGGCTTTTCAGATTCTTCACAGCGCGAAAAAAATAGACTGGTAATTGACAGTTTTGATGGATCGAATTGTTCGTCTTTCAGAAGCAACAGATTCTGACGGATGTATTTATTTAAGTATCGATCGTCTTGCTCAGGATTGCCAGCAAAATAGGCCTCATTTTCCGATGCAAACTTACTTACATATCTATTGGTGACAGTATCCAAGACGTACTGTTCGAGGTCAGGATAAAATAGGGTATAATATGCGTTACTAAATATTGCTAGGGGGTCAATATAATTTGCCCGATCATAATCCTTCTTCATGGTCAATATTTCGTGCCAGTGTTCTTGATTTGAACCGTCTTGATTTTCTCTTAAAAAACCTCTTTCTCCACCGTAATTGGAGAGTCTGATGGCTAATTTATTCCCTTCAGCCAAATATAGGAAAGCGCTGAAATGTTGAGGTGCACGTTGGGGTCTGTTATAAACAGCTATAAAATCATTGAATTTTTCTTCATTGCTATACTGAAAGACTTGATAAGTACTGTCATGTTCCATAAACTGGTTTTGTACAATAAATTTAAGCGATTGAACCGGTTTGGATTCCTGATGAACAAAAGGGGGGCTGAAACAGTTTGCCTTGTCATTGAAAACCCGATGTGTACTGTCATTATCAAATTGTACATAGGTTTTACCTTCTTCAAAACCTGCCAAATTGATACAAGTACTGTCTGTGAAATTAGGCTTGTGACGCCCATACAGTTGAAATAAAGGGGCTTCATCTGGATAGAAAAGCAGGTAGTCTTTTTCAAAAACATAGGAGCCGAAAACAGATGTAGCATAACCATATAACAGAAATCTGCCATCTTCAAAAAGACAAATCCCGCTATTACCACCATACTGTCCACTGATGGTCTTTGCCTTATCTTTTCCGTTTGGAAAATAGTGAGTGACTTGCTGTGCTTTACTATTTGTTACCATAAGGATAAGACTAATTAAGCCTAGAATTTTTTTAATGAATGACGTGCTTTTACTTTCTTTCCGCATATCTTTTGTTATTTATCAAATTTAAACCATTGCAACACTGGTTCAATGGTGGTATTTACAATCCGTGCAGGCATTTTACGATTCGCCGAAACCTGTAATGGGGCAAACTAACACATATTCACGCGCTTGGTAAATTAGTGGTTTTATCCGTCGTATTTTCAATTTACATTAACATTTTTTTCCACCTATTAGAACAAAATATACCCCTACTTAGACCGCTGGTTCGAATATCTTTGATTCTCGTCTGATGAACACTTCGCCTGCTTTGGATGTTCATGGAAATTTATGATGATTTTATTATAGCCAATAAGATAAATAGATGTCAACACTAACCCGTATAAATGCATATATGCATCTCAAAAAACATATTCGAATGAATGTAATTGCAGATCTTGATATGAGTATTTTCTATTTTAAGAAAAGACCTTTCATCGTGATGGATTTGTCAAATGAAAAGATATATTTCAATGATAGTGGATTAGAATGGTTGCGTTCAGAAAAACAAATATTGCAGCCTGTTCAATGGACTCGGAGTAAGTATCTTCCCCCCAAAAATTGGGTGGGACTAGCTGTTAATAACCAAAGAGATGATTTGATTATCCAGTTAATTGATGAATTTTATCTGGCGACATGTGATATGCTATCGATAAATCCAATTTCTAAGGGGAATTCGTCCGACAAAATAAAGCTTTAGACAGATTTTAATAGATTTAAATGTGATTCGTCCTCCCAGGCGGAATCAAATCATGAAAAACTAGCATTGAAAATTAGAAATACAAAAAAGAGTAAATTAGTACGATATGGTGGAAGCAAATCATGCATTGCGTATTAAAATATAAATAATAATGAGGATTAACAGAAAATAGGCTAACTTATATTAGGTATTTTAACCCGTTTTATAGGTACTTTAACTTGTTTTGTCTTTGCTGCTTTTTTTTTAAATTTTTAATTTTCATCTTTAGCGTATTATAAACGTAAAATTTGAGTCCATTACACAACCTTTCTGAAGAAACATTGATTCTTTTATTGAAAAAAAAAAATCAACAGGCTTTTAGTTATCTTTATGATCACTATGCCGATGCACTCTTTGGTGTGGTTTGTCGTATCGTGGTCTCAACGGAGCATGCGGAAGAAGTCATCCAAGATGTATTCGTCAAAATTTGGCGATATATCGATGTTTTCGATGCAGAAAAAGGCCGCCTTTATACCTGGATGATTAACATTGCCCGCAATACAGCCCTCGATCATCGAAAATCAAAAGCTATCGTAAACGAGCAGAAAAACCAACCGCTCTCAAATATCGTAAATAGGGAGGAAGAACAAGATCTAAGTCAGGGCGAACAACACACGAAAGCAGATTTTATTGGATTTAAAAATATTTTAGATAAATTGAAGCCGGAATGGCGAATCTTGATTGAGATGGCCTACTATGAAGGATATACACAACAAGAAATCGCTGAACAGCTTGATGTGCCGCTAGGAACAGTAAAAACACGTACCAGGGCAGCTTTTATACAATTACAACAATTACTAAAAGAGTACCGCTAGTTTTGGATATTAGAGCATACATATCGTCGGGGATTATTGAATCGTACGTTTTGGGACTTGCTTCTGAAGAGGAAGTGAGCATCTTGAATTGTATCCGAAAAAATAATAGCGAAGTGGAACAAGCCATCATCGAAGCAGAGATTGCACTCGAAGATTTGGCCGATAGCCAAGCGATAGAGATGCCTATGCAATTAAAACAGGATATATGGAATAAACTCATTGCAGAAAATCTAGTACCAAACGAAGATCATAAAATTGATGAAACATTAGTACCTTCTTCTACGGACCATAACGACGTAATTGTTATGGATACCGAAAAGAAAACGCTTGTTGCTCGATCATACAAGTGGACTATTGCTGCAAGCCTATTGTTAGCCGTTAGTATTGGTGCTAATATCTTCCTATATCAATGTAAACAAGATACAGCGAATAAGCTAAATCAGACGACGTCCTTACTTGATGCTGAGCAGGCAAAACTTGCTACCCTACAGGATAAATGGGCTCTCGTTCAAAATCCAGCAATAAAAACAATCCCTCTGAAGGGGGTAGAAACTAAACCCGATTACCTTGCTTTGGTATTCTGGGATCAAGTATCAAAGACGGTTTATCTGAGTATTGAGCACATGCCTGTTGCACCCAAAGGTAAGCAATATCAACTGTGGGCAATGGTCGATGGTAAACCTGTTAATGCCGGTGTTTTTCCACTTGACTTAAAAGGAGATACAGCAAGTAAGATGCTGGATATTCCAAAGGCCCAGGCTTTTGCTATTACCCTCGAAGATGAAGGCGGCAAAGATGTACCGACACTCACAGCATTATGTGTAATGGGGAGTATATAAAAAACAATGCCCTGATGGGATAAACCGATCAGGACATGCTAAAAACAGGTAAACTACGTCTTTTGTTAGGATTTTATAAAAAGACCTGCAATATTAAGTACAGCTTCTGCAGTTAGAGGTTCATCGAAAGACTGGGTTGCTGCATTGGTCGAAATTTTCCCCATGGCACCTGCCAATGTTGTAATATCCACTCCCGCTTGTGTTATATTATTTTCGCCTGCATATACCGGATCGACAACTGCGCCAATACCACTGTCATTACTTCCTGTAATCCAAGGTTTTTGATTGGCAGCTCCACCTCCGCGAGCACGACGCATTTGGCGGATATGAGAGGCATGTCGTGCCTCAACAGAATGGATCTGAAGCGCCGCAGTCAGTACAACACGATTGCCGAGTAAAATTCCCGCTTGCCCTTTATAAGCTCTTACCCCGGTGTCTTCAAATGCTTGTGCGATAGCTAAAAATGTGTCGTAGTCACTGAAAACATTGCCGAAAGTCCCCCCAGCGGTGAAATCAAAGATTGGCTTTGAAACAGCTTTATTGCCTAATACCTGTTTAAGAAAATTCACATGTGCAATTTCATGGTCACGAATGGTGGTTATCGCACCGAGTGGTTTACCTGTGGGGATAAGACCTGCTTTGGCAACAGCCATAGTGTAGTATTCTGCTTCGAGATATTCCAAAGTCAACGCATAGTTGAGTACTCCATTGACATCTGTGGGAGCCGTAGCACCATAAGCTTTTTTAAAGAGCTCACCTATCATAAAGGGCAGGGCAGCCAAAGTTATTTTTTTGCTCATTGAAGCCAAACTTTTAATTGCTTCGCGACGAGGGCTGATGCGATCGCTGAATTCAGGATCTACAGCATTTATTTGTTCAAAAACGTTTAAGAGATTCATGATAATCAGTTTTTAGGTGAATTAATAAGTTGGTAGATCGCTCACATCAATCTTGGATTTAATAAATGGCGCTGCGGCACTAAGGACAACGCTTGGACTCTTTGCGACATCAAGACCATTTGAATCCACTACTTCCTGATTGGCAAAGCTACCATTGTCGATCATATCCCTGACCCAGGCGGCATGTCTAGCTTCAACAGACACGATCTTGCCAGCCAACAGTAAATAATTGACATCTTTTATTAACCATCCAGCACCATTGTAGGCCGAAACGCCAAGATCTTCAAATGTTTTTGCTGTTGCCAGTACCGTTTCGCGGCTGCTGAAATTGATACCGCCTAAATTAAATTCAAGACTTGAAATGGCTTTGGCCCCTAGGGCTACCTTGAAAAACTCACGATGAGCAATTTCATGATCACGGATATCCGTAAAAAAAGTTTTTTCCATGTCCGTCATGCCACTATAGGGGTTGTTGACTAGCTGGATATAAAATGCAGCTTCAAGTTGTTCAAGTGCATAGGCATAATTTAGGATGGCAATGTCGCCGCTACCAAAGTACATGCCCTTACCACCGTTATCCATGCCATCATCGTGGTCTTTTTTGCAGCTCGACATACCCAGGATGGCTAATGTAGCAGCACTGGCTCCTGCATATTTTAAAAAATCTCTTCGTCTGAGATCTCTTTTGTCCATGTCACTATTGGAGTTCAATAGTGTTTCGTTGTGGGAGGTTATCTTTTCCATAACAAAAGTCTTTTAGTTTATAATTTTTTTCTGTACTTATACCCATTTACGACTTTTTGGAAAGCTTGGATTTCATAAATTCTTTTTTTTTAAAATATATTTTTGGCATTGAAAAACCGATATAATCTTCTCCCTTTTGGGAACCGAAGGCAGCACGGCGCTTATTATCGGTGATCTTTTAATCTAATAGTTTGTTTTTTATTTAAAACTATTTTAATACAGCGGTGTTCATGATTATATTTTATCATGCTATTACCGCTGGTTTTCTACTTTTTACGATAGACTAAGAAAAGTTAAAACCAAATCGATATTAATTGGGCATTGGAATGATTCAAATCAATCGTTAAAGATTAGTGAAATATTATTTGTACGTTAGCGCATGCTATACATTTGGACCTATAAAGACTTCGAAGATAAAATTATTAACAATACAGGCTTTTGAATGAACGCTAAATTATCGCCAAAGAATGAATCAGATCGGATACGCGTGTTGCATGAATACGAAATTTTAAACACAGCAGCCGAGGAAGAGTTTGACCGCATTACGAAAATTGCATCACTAGTCTGCGGTACACCCATCTCATTGATTTCACTAGTGGATAAGGATATGCAGTGGTTTAAATCGCGGGTTGGCTTGGAGATAGACGAAACAACGCGCGATGTTTCTTTTTGCCAATATACGCTGGAAGAAGATCAGCTGATGGAAGTTGAGGACGCCAAAAAAGACGATCGCTTCAAATCGAATGAACTCGTTACCTTAGAACCAAACATTCGCTATTATGCTGGATTACCATTAATCGATCCCAACGGATATGCCTTAGGGGCCTTATGTGTTATTGATCGTGTTCCAAGGCAGCTCGATCAGCATCAAAAAGAGATCCTAACCCTTCTTCGGGATGAGGTTGTCGCGCTTATTGTCAACAGAAAAGAAAAAGAAAAGTATAAAGAAAGTGAACAAAAACTGAAAGCATTTTTCGATAACTCTCAGGGACTTATGTGTACGCATGATCTGAAGGGCAATTTTATAGCCGTCAATGAAGCTGGAGCCAAGACTTTGGGCTATACACGGGAGGAGATTCAGTTACGATCACTTTTTGATATTGTCCCATCGGAGGGGCACAAGAATTTACAGGACTATCTGGGCGCAATTGTTCAACGCGGAACAATCAAAGGAGAAATGCGAACCTTGACACGCTCGGGTGAGACGCGTACCTGGATGTTTAATAATATTTTGCAGACCAATGGGAACAAAATACCCTATGTGATTGGCAATGCCGTGGATATTACGGAACAGCATTTTCTAGAAAAGGAACTGAAGCATGCCCAAGCAACATTGATGCGGACTGGAAGGGTAGCTAGAATTGGAGGCTGGGAATATACGCCTGCTGATGGGAAGATTGTTTGGTCCGAAATTACGCGAGAAATTCATGAAGTACCCGAAGACTATGAACCAGAGCTAACAACTGCGTTACAGTTCTATAAAGCGGGATCAAGTAGGAATAAAATACGGACTGCCATTGAACATGCACTCGCTACGGGAGAAGCTTGGGATTTGGAGCTTGAGATTGTCACCTTCGCTGGTCATGAAATGTGGATACGTGCATTGGGAAATGCTGATTTTGAAAATGGCCATTGCGTTCGTTTATACGGTACCTTTCAGGATATTGATAAGCGTAAACGCATCGAAGCAGAGTCTTCGAATTCAAAAAAACTGCTTTCAGAAGTATTGGATGCAACCTCCGCTGTAGCTATTATCGCGACCGATACGACTGGTGTAGTCACATTGTTTAATACAGGAGCGGAAAACCTTTTGGGATACCGCAGTGAAGAGGTCATTGGGAAATTGGGGCTTGAACATTTTCATTTGAAAGAGGAGCTCGTGTTGAGAGCTAAGGAACTGGAAGTTGAATTAGGACGTTCGGTAGATAAACTTCGTTTCTTTGTAGATATGGCAGAGCTGCATGGTGCTGAACAGCGAGAGTGGACCTATTGTCGAAAAGATGGATCTAGATTGTATGTTTCCTTAGCCGTTACATTTATTCGGGATATTAACGAAAATGTTATCGGTTATCTTGCGATTGCAACTGATATTAGCCGGATTATTCATCAACGGGAAGAGCTGGAAAAGGCGAAATTAGTAGCTGAACAGGCAAGTGCAGCAAAATCACAATTTTTGGCAAATATGAGCCATGAGCTTCGTACACCTTTGAATGGGATTGTTGGCTTTACCGATTTGTTGCTTGGGACAGCACTTGAAGATACTCAAAGGGAATATCTGAGTATCGTTGATCAATCAGCCAATTTATTGCTTGGAATTGTAAACGACATTCTAGATTTCTCCAAAATTGAGGCTGGCAAACTAGAACTGGACGTTGAACAGACGGATCTTCAGGACTTGGTTATTCAACTGACAAACTTTCTCAATATGCAGATCAAAGCCAAAAATTTAGAGTTTTATCTGAATATCGCGGCCGATGTGCCACATTATATTTGGGTTGATGCCCTCCGTATCAAGCAAGTATTGATGAATTTATTGAGCAACGCCACAAAATTTACCGAGAAGGGAACCGTTGAACTCAGCATTACAGTAGAATCACATGATGCCACCCAGGCTGTTCTGTGCTTTAGCGTCAAAGATACAGGCATAGGTATCAAAGAGGACAATGTGGAACGGATATTTGATGCATTCACACAGGAAGATAACTCGATGACTAAACGTTATGGGGGAACTGGCCTTGGACTAACAATATCGAATAAATTGCTTAAAATGATGGGCAGTGAATTGAAATTGGAGAGTACCTTTGGTGCCGGTAGTCGTTTCTTTTTCACTATTAATGTTCCCGCCGTTTGGGAAATTAATGCGTGGGATGAATTAAAAAAAATAAAGGATGTACTAATTGTTGCAGAGGAAGAGTCGGAGCGAAATGATTTGGATCGGATGTTATCGTTAAAGAAGATTAATACCGTGCATGCAAAAACTGGATTTGAGGTATTACAGATATTAAAAAAGGGACATCATTTTGATGCAATTTTGATCGATCATCAATTGCCTATCATCAGCGGTATTGAAACGATACAGAATATTCGTGAAAAAAATTTCGATAACAATACTGAGCCGACCATTATTCCTATTTTTAGTTCGAATCAGCAGGATATAGAACAGCTATGTCATTCCGTGGCCATAAGTAGATGGTTAGTCAAACCCTTTACGCCGGAGGAGCTGTATACAGCTTTAGTAAAGGTGAACGTTTCTTAGTTTGAAGTAAGCTCTCAAAGTTGCATGAGCCGTATTTACGACCTAAGTTATCCAATTATGCACAGTTAATAGGTTCTCTTGATAGGGAGATGATGAAGTGTCTGATTTCCTTTGAATATGATTTTTTTGATTTCTAGCGTATCAAGAGCATGTTTATTATCGCAAGTTTCGGATTTTACAGCATTATCTTTCTGGATAGCTTTGTGTTGGATAATAAATAAAACACCATGCAAATTTTTAAAGATAAAGTCATCCTGATTACAGGGGCTAATAGGGGGATAGGAAAGTCACTGGTAAGTGCATTGCTCAATAACGGTGCAGGGAAGATATATGCAACCTGCCGGGATTTAAAAAATATGCCAGCATTCAACGATCATCGAATCGTACCGCTGCAACTAGACATTACCGATGTTAAACAAGTAGAAATGAGTGCGCTAGCAGCCCCAGATACTGAGATTCTGATTAACAATGCAGGAACCTTAAATCCAGGGAATATGCTACAAGGAGAAGTATTGGCTATGGAAAATGATCTGAAGGTAAATTATTTTGGAACAATAAACATGATGCGTGCATTTGCTCCAATTCTGATAAAGAATAGGCCATCTATCATGATCAACATTGTTTCGATTGCCGCCTATTCGCCTTTACCTTCTATTGCTGGGTACGCTGCTTCCAAAGCAGCACTTTATTCTGCTACACAATCTGTTCGAATTGAACTGGCTAAAAGGGATGTGACAGTATATGCTGTTAATCCGGGAGCAATTGATACCGATATGAACAAGGGAAGTGATTGGGATATGCCAGACCCAGATCGTATCGCAATAAAGATAGTAGAAAGTGTCGCAGCCGGAAACCTCGATATAGTCCCGGATGAAATGGGACAAGGTATGTATGCCGCATGGCGAGAAGAGCCTGCGAAATTATCAAAAATATTTTCTGATCTCTATCATCAAGAAAATTAGATGTTCACTATTGTTCGGCGCTATCGATGTTTATGAGTAGCGCCGAACAGTATGCTGACGATCAAAGAAGACGCTGTCTCCAAAGTCGATTTTACAATTCGGATCCAAATAAAATTTGAAACTTTATTACATTAAATGGAAAAGGACCAAGATCGCTTCGAAATGCAACGATTGACTATTCTTTTGATTTTAGGTATGGGATACGATATAGTTCATCAAATCTTTTCTTATCATCCCGATAGCTGCTGACGGCTCCAAATTTATGCATCATTTTAATATAGCACCATGCGAGATCTATCTGATAAGGCTTAAAGCCACTCCGCGCACTCTTTGGATATAAATGGTGGTTGTTGTGCCATTCGCCTGCTACAATGCCAGGCCATAACTGGTTTATGGATTTGTCTCTCTCATTGAAATCGATACCTTCACGTTGTTTGTCTTCACCTTTTGCATGCCCTTCATAGTTGAATGTGCGCACACCGACTGCCCAAAAGCCGGCGGCTCCAAAGAGTGTACAGGCAAGTGCGTGACCACCGATTAAATAAAAGGCGGCATACCAAAAAGCCCAGTTTAATATCCAGGATCCTATTGCATGTGAAGGATTGACGTACGACCCCCACTTTTGATATTGCGCATAACTATTAGCTGTTACACCCGTGTGTCGCATAAGCAATTTGACGCGGTTATAGGAATTTTCCGTAAGGTTCTTAGCAATAGGCTGGTGATTTACATCGGCTAAAAAACAGTATAGAAAGCCAGCTTGGGCATTATAGGGATCACCCGGTTTATCGGATTTTGCGTGGTGAACATGATGTGAAATAACATATATTTCTTCGGGAATTACATTGATGGTCAAATTCTGCGTGAAAAAACGCCAGAAACCGTTGCGGAATTTAAATGCGCCGTGTGTCGCAAATCGATGATGCCATATCGTTCCATGGGTCCCCATAACGATCATACTGTACAGGAACGCGGCTAACACAGTCCACCAACTGAAATGGTAAACCAAAAAGAGGATAAAAAAGGGGATGAGGCAAGCTACTTTTAACCAGCTAAAAAAGGGTAACCAATTTCGTTTATCCTTAAAAATATTAAGGCGTTTGAAGAATTCAGTGAAAATTTCTTTTTTGCTTGGCTTTACGAGATTTCCATCGGCGTCTTTCCATCCGTAGGTTGGAACTTGCAGGACATGGTCTAAAAAGGGCATTTGTGGTTGATGTAAATTATAATTTTTGCTAAAGGTATCATATTCCATGGTTAAAAAGTGTTAATGTTAAAAGTTTAACATATCCTTAAGATGTATCAAGCAATTCGAGAAGGATGAAATAGCTTGCTGGAAGATATAATATTAATAAGCAAAGGCATCACGATTAATGCTTATTTTACCATAAAGTGATACGGAATTTAAAGGGAGTTTATAGCTATTCATCCGAATGAGGTCCCTATAAGGTCCGTATGAAGTCCCTATAAGGTCCCTGTTATTATTAAAGTTTTAAGGGCCATATTCTAACACTTTATACTATTGTTCTTTAATGAATTTCATCTCAAACTCATTCTCTTTTCTTACGACTTGTTTTAGGTCAGGCGTAAATTGAAGTTCTATTCCAAGCCCCATTTTGAAGAGATCATTTCCAAGATAATCGAGCGCTACATTTTCTTGACTGGGGGCCTCTAAAATAAGCATACTGTCTTTCTGTACAAAGGTGAGCTTAAATGCGGGCGATATCTCGGCAGCATAGGTGCCCAAATAGCGCTCGATGTGTTCGATAGCCCGTTTTTTTACCTCATAAGGTTCTATGGCGGTAATATTTTCCATATTTTCTAAACGTGCCATCAATCCCCAGCCATAAAAATCATTGGATATTCCAATGAGCAATTGGTTTTCACCTTTTTTAAGTTTTAAGCGGCTATTCCCGTTCTGTACAGATATCCTTCCGTCGGGATACCTTTTCATATTCTGCCTAAAGATATTTTTGTCTGTGTAGGTAATCTGATCATTTAGGTAAAGCCATATTTCATCTGAGAATCCAAGCTGGAGATTAGCTAATGTAGGTTCTTGTGCTGTAATAATAGTTTTTAGCCATATTATCCGACGCTTTTCGGCACTACCGAAGCGTCTTGTAAGGTTTACCAATCCATACCGCTCGGTTGCTATTTTTTCCGTGAAGGCTTCGTCTTTCGGCAGGTCACGAAAAGTAGTTGGTTCTCGCCCTTCTTCCAAAGTCGTGGGTTGGGTTATCGACCAACTTCGGATATAATTGGCCTCATGTCGGGTCAGGTCCACACCTTCGGCTTGCGGTAGGTTCTCAATTTCATTAGGTTTAATCTCGATATTACTGATGTATGCATCGCCGTCGAAGGCAATGCTTCCAGTATTTTCTCGTCCCTCGAGTTTTGGTACGGTCAATCTCAAGCTGTTATTGACAAAAACCTGCATTTGCACACCTGATATGACGAGTTTAATATGATTCCATTCTTCTGTTTTAGCAGCCGCAGGTGCCTGATATTGGGGATAGATGTCCCACATGTTGACACCGTCTAAGATGGGACAGTACTGAATGCCTTCATTAGCGAATGGATGAGCCATTTTAGGAACTCGGAGATAGACAATCTCCTGTTCTTTTTCATTTTTTCGATGAAAATAAATGGCGCTGGCGAACTCTGTTTTTGAAGGTATCACATCATACTCGATGGTTCCGTCTTTAAAAATTAAGTCTTTAATCACGACTGGACCAGATGCTGGAGCGATTTTCATTGCTTTACGACCTTTAAAGTTTAGAAAATCAACTTTTCCGTGCTGGAAGGACCATTGTTCTGCGTTTAATGGAATGCTCTTGCTTATTGATGCTTTGCTATTTTTTTCTTGAGTATAACTTTGTAATAGAATGACCCATATGAAGGCTAGTGTCAAAAATATCTTTTTCATGTTAATTAAATTTTTGATAAATTTAACGGATAGACCTTATTTCAACTCGCTCAACCTTGCGGCAAGTTTATTCAAGTTTGTTCAAGCAGATTGTTTGTTTTTAAAATGTTGATATATAATAAATTATGGTTAAGTTGAGTGATCCCGAATTGTTTCTGCATCTTAAGAATTCCATTGAAAATCAACTTGAATGGGGGGAAACAGCTCATTGGAGTACAGCTGATTTTGAAAAACTTTCGGACAAGATACAGGAGAAAACGGGAGTAATACTTAGTGTTTCTACGTTGAAGCGGATTTTTGGTAGGATTGATTACCAGAGCAAACCAGCCCTCACGACATTAAATACATTGGCGCGCTACGTTGATCATGAGGACTGGCGGGCTTTTCGGAATGCTTATGCACAGAAATATATACCGCAGGAGCAGGCATTGCATAAATCCGCTTTTGAACCAAAGGTGAAGAAAAGAAAACAGCACGGTCCTATATTTATTATCGCTATTTCATCTGTTTTCGTCCTTGTCTTGGTCGGACTTTTCGGTAATAGGTTTATTCCAAATAAGAAGCCTATTAATAATAGTGCCTTCCACTTCTCGTCGAAGACAATGCTGACAGAAGGCTTGCCAAATTCGGTCGTTTTTAATTACGATGCTTCTGCTGCAAATGAAAACGATTCGGTATTTATTGCACAAAGTTGGGACACCAGCCGTAAGATACAGGTGGATAGAAAGGGCAAACACCATTCTGCGATTTATTATTATCCAGGTTACTTTAGAGCTAAACTGATTATTGGGAATAAAATTGTTCGAGAACATGATATACAGATTAAAACCAATGGCTGGCTAGGATTAGTAGAAGCAGCCTCGGGAAAGGAGCCTTTGTATTTCAAAAAAACTGAAATCGTGTTACCCCATGAAACTGCCATTACTCAGGAATTGTTGAATAGCTATAACGTCGACCTCCTCCCTGATGCTCCACTGGTAAGACTTTACAATCAAAAGGATATGACAGGAGTTATGACCGACAACTTTAGTTTTGAAACAGACATCAAAACAGGAGCGAGCAATAATGGTAATAATTGCCAGCGTGTGGAAGTACTCTTACAGGCTAAAAACGATATCATCATTGTACCTTTAGTAAATACAGCCTGTATCGGTGACATAGCTCTTACAGCTGGTGGCTTTTATACGGATAGCAAACAAGATGACCTCAGTGGATTTGGCTGCGATCTTTCCAAGTGGACCAAGCTTAAAATAGTTTGTAAAAATCAGCAGGTTAAATTTTGGATCAATGATAAACCTACATACACTACGATGATTAAAAATGCACCAACTGAAATAGTTGGTTTGCAATATCGTTTTAAAGGGGCAGGTTTTGTTAGAAATACCCGTTTAAGTGGGTCGGAGAGGAAGGATATTAGTTTTTGATAGGTAAACCAATTATGCATATGATGATACTAAAAAAGATATTTCCTTTTTTATTTTTCTTACCGCTAGCTTGCTTGGCTCAGCAAGAAAAAGGAAAGCCTTTCGAAATACAATTTGATATCTCGGGACTTTCCAATGGCGCAAAGCTTCAATTGAATAGCTTCCAGGAAGGTGGTCGGTCCTATGACGTCATACTTAAGGATGGAAAATGTGCCATAAAAGGAACTCTAGAGGAGCCTTCTTTATATGTACTAACGGCAAAGCCCAATTTGAGGGCAGTCATCTGGATTGAACCGGCTCGCATGAAGATATTAGGCGATAGTTTACATTTTTCGGATATAGCGGTGCTGAATTCCAGATCACAGGCTGATGCCATCCCAATCAATAGGCAACTGGATCCCATGTGGAAAGGAGCAGCTGAGCTTGACCGAAAAATTGAAATTGAAACCGATTCGGTCCAACTGGTGGAGTTGAAAATAGCATCGGACCATTATTATCGGTCCATCAGACAGTTGAGAGTCCACAATATTTTTGATAAAACACCGTCTTATCCACTTATGCAGGAACTCTATTTCTTAAGGACATCATTGACAAGAGATTCCTTGCAGTTGGCTTTTGATAGGTTCTCTCAGAATATGAAAAAAAGTAGAACAGGACGGTTCTTAAAGGAATTTCTCCAAGCAAAGGAACTTAGAAGAGGGGATCTGGCTCCAGCTTTTATTGTCAAAGACCTTAATAATAATGATGTGAATTTGACTGATTTTCGGGGAAAGATTGTTGTTCTCGATTTTTGGGCTGCTTGGTGTGTGCCTTGTAGAAAAAGTAATAAGAAGCTACCGATGTTGTATGCTAAATATAAAAAACGAGGTCTAGAGATCCTATCTTTTAACCTAGACACAAATAGGGAGATTTGGAAGAAAGCAGCGGTCGAAGACGGCATATCCTGGACCAATGTGGGCGATCAGCAAGCGCTGAATAGCAAAACAGCAATTAACTATCGGGTGCAGGGATTACCAAAGGTTTATATCATTGATCGAAATGGTTTTATCATGGATACCGGAGGATCTGGGGTGGACCTAGAACGTACTATAAAAGAATCTCTCGATCCTTTGCTTTAAGATCCAGTATAAAAAATAGAGTAGGAGCCGAGGGGGAGGTTATGACCTTTCCTAAATGCAGGAAAGGTCTTTCTCCAATGACGTATGTTTTATTCTTCTGATGTGTTCTTTAGTTGCATTAGGAGCGTGTAGGCATTTTTGCTAACGATTTTCTTCCCTTCAAAATCGCGGTAATTCAATACCTTCACTAGCCCTTTTTGAGGCTCCTCAACTGCTATTTCCGCCAGGCGATAATTGCTGTTTCCTTCCGATATGAATACATAATTTTTTCCTTCAAAGTCTACGATACTTTCTTCAGGCAGAGCGTGCCCCAACGTAGCCGTTGTTTGTATTTCAGCATTCATGTATACACCAGGTATCATATTCTGATCATATTTGTCCAAATGACAATGCACATCTGTCATGCCGGAGGGATCGACATCTTTGCCGATCAAATGGATTTTTCCATTGTACTTTTTACTTGGGTTAGCATTGGAGTACGCCAATAGAAGCTGTCCAGGGCGAAGCTGTTCAAGATCCTTTTCATAGACTTTGAGGTTCAGATGGATATCCGTTGGATTGATCAATTCGAAGAGGATATCTGAAGGATTCACATATTTCCCGATGTTGACATTAACCTTGCTCACATAGCCATCTATAGTGCTGTATACGGGAGCACTTTTTCGAATATTTTCAGCAGAAACTGTACTGGGCTGAATATGTATGAGCTCTAGCTGTTTTGCAATGGCATTCATTATAATCTGTTGACTGTTCATTTCGGCCTGAGCTTGCTGCATTACTTTATCGCTACTCGCCTGATTCTGGTTGAGTTCCTTTTGACGTCTGAAGTCAAGCTGGGCAAAATGTAACTTTGATTGGGCCGAGAGATAATCTTGCTGAAGCTGCACAAACTGTGGATTTTCCACAACTGCTATAACATCTCCTTTTGAAACCTTCATACCAGGAAGCAGCTTGGTACTTTTTAAGTATCCTCCTAAAGGAATGCTTACCGACACGAAGTTTTGAGGCGGAACATCTATTTTTCCATTGACTTTTAAGATGTTGGTTATCGGTTCGTCCGCAAGCGTTACTATTTCTAAATGCACATTTCGCAACTGGGCATCTGTTAGGGAAACCAGGTTTTCGTCTTTGGGGCCTGGTGGCGTGGAGGCTGCACTTTCCGTATTTCGATGACAAGAAATACAGAGTACAGCCAACACATAAACCATATAGTGGGATAAAAGATTTTTCGTTTTCATTTTTATCGATTTATCATAATGTAATGAAGCAGAATGGCATTTTCATTGAGCTGCCACAACGCATCCGTATAATTACTTTTCAGTGAGATTGCTTGGTTGACCAAAGTGACAAATTCGAGATAATCTATGGCGCCGTTTGAGAATTTTTTCTGTACGGTTTCAAAGACTATTTCAGCATTCTTGAGTCCTTCGGTTTCATATTGATCGACAATATCAAGACTGGTCTGATAGCGTTGAGAAAGCTCTTGTACTCTTTTTTTAAGCTCAAAT
Organism: Sphingobacterium sp. UBA7038; assembly: GCF_002494055.1. Lineage (NCBI taxonomy): Bacteria > Pseudomonadati > Bacteroidota > Sphingobacteriia > Sphingobacteriales > Sphingobacteriaceae > Sphingobacterium > Sphingobacterium sp. UBA7038. Next base: position 133,732 of record NZ_DLAV01000011.1, on the reverse strand, counting down.
TGTGCATTTTGCAATTCGTCGCTGGCGATGGTTTCCGCTAGACGTGCAGTCTCGATCCGAGCTCTCTGTCCTTTGGAAAATAACGGTACGGCAACACCTAACTGTACAGAATGGAATCGCGGACTTGCGTCGTAGGTCCTGTTATCTGGACCGGTACCTTTAAAACTATTTAGATTATAGCCTAATAGCAACTCGGGGAGCAATTTAGATTTTTCAACCCTTGTTGCTTGTTCCGAGACTATTTTTTCTTGTTCCAATACCTTGAGCAAAGGATGATCGGTTATTGATAACTGACGAAATTCGATCTTTTCCATAGAACTTAGGGTGTAGGTCTCTTCCGTATTTAGCAGCCACTGGAATTGCAATTGAAGTACCTTTATCTCATCACGTACCTGTCTTAATTGGATCGTGATAGCTGCTTTTTGATTCTTCGCGGTTACACTTTCAAGGGCATCACTTTCACCTGCTTTTTGACGTAGAATGGTTTTGTCGAGAAAGCTGCTATACAATGACAGTGCTTTAGTCAAAAGCTGTTCCTTTTGTTGCCAATACAGTATGTTGTAATAGGTAAGACTGACAGCCTTTTTAAGCTCAAACTCTTTGAGAGAGACTTGTAGTTGACTTCTTTTCCATTCTTCGGTATAGCGGGCCCGTTGCCTTTTGTAGACCGCAGGAAAACCAAAACGTTGACTGATACTGACCTTTGTATCCTGATAGGCGCTATTGATCTGGCCATAATCCAAACTGATATCCATCTGCGGAATATCGGCAGTGGATGACCCTATTAGCGCTTTGGCATAGGCAGCTCTTAGTTTTTCAATTTTTATGTTATGGTTGTTTTGGAGAGCGAGTTCAATAGATTGATCCAAAGTAACAACAGTCTGTGCTGTTGAATTGTTTGTTGTTAAAAAAATAAATGCAATCAAAAGAGGTGCAACATGTCGTCCTTTTAATTTATTGAGTTTAAATCCCCGTTCTATAGTTACATAAAGCAAAGGGAGAACGAATAATGTTAATAACGTTGCTATAAGCAGGCCACCAATGACAACAGTTGCCAATGGGCGTTGTACCTCAGCTCCAGCGCCATTGCTCAGTGCCATGGGGATAAAGCCCAGTGAGGCAACCGATGCGGTCATCAAAACGGGGCGCAAACGATTTTCTCCGCCATCGACAACAATGCGTACAATATTGCGGATGCCACTTTTTTGAAGCCTGTTAAATTCGGAGATCAATACGATACCATTGAGGACAGCCACGCCAAATAAGGCTATAAATCCAACCCCGGCACTGATACTAAAAGGCATTCCCCTTAGTGCCAACAGGAAAACCCCACCTATAATCGATAATGGGATAGCACTATAGATCAATAAACTTTCTTTAACAGATTTAAACGCAAGGAATAGAAGTATAAAGATTAAGGCTAAAGCAATAGGGACAGCAATCAGGAGGCGTTGTTTGGCATTATTGAGATTTTCAAAAGAACCGCCATATTTGATGGAGTATCCTGTTGGAAGTTTGATTTCCTTATCAATTTTAGCTTGTAGTTCATGGACGATACTTTGTACGTCGCGGTCTTTGATATTAAATCCGACGACAATCCGGCGTTGTGCGTTTTCACGTTGGATCTGATTTGGCCCTTGCTCAATGGCCACACGTGCCAATTGGGAAAGTGGAATTTGGTTGCCCGTAGGCGTGGGGATTAAAAGGTTACGGATATCGGTAATATTCTTTCGGTCCTTGGCGGCTAGGCGGACGACCATGTCAAAGCGTTTCTCTCCTTCGAATACCAGACCTGTACTCTGTCCAGCAAAAGCAGCATTTATGGTTCTATTTACGTCAGCAATGGAGAGTCGATGCTGGGCGATCATTGGACGGTTATAGGTTATGACGACTTGTGGAAGTCCGCCAATAGGTTCGACGTAAAGATTTTGGGCTCCTTGGACCGTTTCAATGATTTTACCTATTTGCTGAGCATGTAAGGCCAGAGAATCGAGGTTGTCTCCAAATATTTTGAGGACAACATCTTGCCGCGCCCCCGTCATCAGTTCGTTGAACCGCATTTGGACGGGGTACTGAAAGCCGGCCGTAATACCGGGTACATCCGTCAAGGCCATACTCATTTTTGAAGCAAGTTCTGGAAATGTATGGGCCGAAGTCCATTCTTTTTTGTCTTTTAGGATAACCATCATGTCTGATGCTTCCATTGGCATAGGATCGGTTGGCACCTCGCCGCTGCCAATTTTGGTGACTACTTTTTCGACCTCAGGAAATCTGCTTTTCAGAATATGGGCAGCCTTTTGAGTGCTTTCAATAGTCGTAGTCAGGTTACTGCCTGGAAGAACCCGCGTGTCGACCGCAAAATCTCCCTCCTCTAGTGAAGGAATAAATTCCCCGCCGAGGTGACTTAGTGTAACTACGGCAAGTATAAAAAGCGAGATAACCAATGCAAGAATAGTCTTTGGAAGTCGGAGTACTTTGAGTAATACATGGACATAAAATTTTTCAAGTCTTTTCATCAGCCGATCCGAAAGCGAAGGTTTGCTATTTCTCGCACGGAGTAATATTGAACTCATCATCGGTATATAGGTGAGCGATAACAGGAACGCGCCTAATAAAGCAAACGCGACTGTTTCGGCCATGGGTTTGAACATTTTGCCTTCGATTCCTTCCAATGTTAAGATGGGGAGGTAAACGATCAGGATAATGATCTGTCCAAAAACAGCACTGTTCATCATACGACCGGCAGATGCTGTCACCATATCATCCATTTCAGAAGCGGGCACCTTGAGCAATTCTTTGAATCGTTGCTGCTGCATAAGCTGATGCATCACAGACTCGACAATAATGACAGCCCCATCAATGATTAATCCGAAATCGAGTGCACCGAGACTCATCAGGTTACCACTCACTCCAAAGAGGTTCATCATGCAGATTGCAAATAGCATGGCTAAGGGAATGACGGAGGCTACGAGCAATCCAGCCCGTATATTGCCTAGGAAGAGTACTAGTACAAAGACGACAATTAATGCTCCTTCCAAGAGATTTGTCTGTACCGTACTGATGGCATTATTGACCATTTTGGTACGATCAAGAAAAGGTTCAATAAGGACACCTTTAGGCAATGTTTTTCGGATTTCCTCTACCTTGGCCTTTACATCTGCAATGACTTGGCTGCTATTGGCGCCTTTTAACATCATCACGACGGCTCCAGCAACTTCACCATTGTCGTTGTAGGTCATCGCGCCATAGCGGGTTGCATAGCCAGGTTGTACTTGAGCAATGTCCCGAATGAAAATCGGCAGGTCGTTTTGCTTACCCGCAATCGCAATATTTTGGATGTCGTCAATGTTACCGACCAGTCCTTCGCTTCGGATATAAAGGACTGTTGGTCCTTTCTCAATGTATGCGCCGCCGGTGTTTTGGTTATTGGCATTTAGTGCGTCAAAGACATCGTTGATTGTAATCCCATAGGCATTGAGTCTGTCAGGGCTGACAGCGATCTCATATTGTTTCAGCTTTCCTCCGAAACTACTGACTTCAGCTACGCCTTTGACGCCTAGCAGCTGCCTTCTGACAATCCAATCTTGGATAGTACGCAGTTCGGTTACATTATACTTGTGCTCGTATCCCGACTGGGGTCGAACGACATATTGATAAATTTCTCCAAGACCTGTAGAAATAGGGCCCAGCTGGGGAGAACCTATGCCTGGAGGAATTTCTTGCTGTACCTGTTGCAGACGTTCAGCGACTTGTTGCCGGGCCCAATAGACATCAATGTTGCCATCGAAGACAATGGTTACAAGGGATAGCCCAAATCGCGAAAAACTCCGGATTTCCTGTAATCCAGAAATATTACTGTTGGCCTGTTCGATTGGAAAGGTGATTAATCGTTCAATATCCGTTGCACCAAAAGAAGGGGCAATAGTGATGACCTGCACCTGATTGTTGGTAATATCAGGTACAGCATCAATAGGAAGTTTGGTCACCTGATATGTGCCTATCCCGATTAATGCCAACATCAGTAGTGCTACAATGAGTTTGTTCTTTACAGAGAACTCAATGATTTTCGTAAGCATAATAAATAGATTCTGTTAAATCGTAAAATAATAGCGGGAGACTTCAGCCAAGCATAGAATCGCAGCGATAAAAAAGGATGCAATTGTGACATGACAAAACTTAAACTTTTACTGACGTGAAAGTTATGGTCGGGTGGAAGTCTTCAACCGAAATAATAAGAAGTATGATGTATTAACAGAATTTGGGCGGCTGCCAAATGGAAGTTATGAATGTATCCTCTATAAACTGATCATTCCAAACAGCGGTATTGTTATTTTTTTCGGGTAAGGATCTATTTTTAATTTTGATAGCAGCAATTTGGGGGCACACAAAAACAGCGTTGTATGAGGTTGTATGCATCATAAAAGGAAGTTTTTGATCTTTCTCATAGTCATCGTCATGTGGGTGATTCTCTAGGTGGTACCCACTGTAGTGTACGTTCAGAAAATCGACGACAGAGAGGCTTGGATTTTTTACTTTGTGCTCAAAATAATGCTCAATCAACAACGGAAATCTCAATAATTGTGAAATTTCGGTTGCCGACGCGATGTAAATCGTCAAGAAGCATATAGCCAGCAGCTTTTTCATCCTAAACAAAGCTATAAAAAATATCATTAAAATATTAATCAAACTTTTCAACGTTCTGCAGCGTTTTATTGAAAAACAAACAAAATGATTGCTGAACCTTAAAAAATTGACTAACCTGTGAACGATATGTGCTAAAGCATAGTCACAGCCATAACAGGTTGCTTAAGGCTAGGTATAAATTTTACAATTCTTTTAACGTATTTGTTGATCAAAATTTATTTCGAATGAATAAAAATACCCCCCAAAAGGTAAATGACCATCTTGCTAATGAACGAACTTTCCTTGCTTGGATCCGGACGAGCCTAGGGATTATGGGATTCGGTTTTGTAGTTGTTAAATTTTCATTATTTATTCGTCAGATTGAGCTCATTTTAAAAAAAGATGTAGTTGCAGGCTCACAGCATGAACATTCTGGCGCTGTTGGCGTTTCCATTGTAGTCATAGGTGCATTGACAGTTATTGTCGCTTTCTTTAAATATCGTAAAACGAACAAACAGATTGAAGCGGAAAACTTTACTCAAACTTCAAATAGCATCACGATTGTGGCTGTGTTAATTTTTGTCATAGGTATTATTCTGAGCTGGTATCTTATCGATGGTCTTTAAGGAGAAAGCGTTAGATCTAGTTCGCGCTGGAATGATTATTCACGCTAACTAGATCTAAATTGACCGTGCATTCGCTATTTACGATACGGGCAAAATATATTATTGCGATGTACACTGCGCGACCGTTATTTGCTTTATTGCGCTACGTTTTTCTAGAAACTGTCGTAGGGCGATCATCAAAAAAGCAAGAAAACCAAAGCCCATCGTAAGCCATGGCGAAAATTCTACACCTTTCGAAACGATAATCCAGCCACCTACGGTAGTTCCCAAGGTTACCCCAAGATTGCCAAATGAAGTCGCTAGACTATTGGCAAATTCTAGCGCCTCGGGTGCAGAGGAAATCATATAGGTAGATGCGTTTAAGAAGCTAGGAGAATAAAGAAATCCCCACAAGGCAATCGTACAGAACGTGGCGAATAGATTGTCATCGGAAAAATACAGTAGTAAGGGGATAATAAGTGTACCCGATAAGAAAAAGGCCGTGGTAAACGTAATATTTCGGTTGAGCATTTTCCCTGCAACCCAGTTAGCAATGACTCCGATAATACCAAATACAAATAACATATAACTAACCATGGTACTGTCCATATTCTTTGCTTTGTTTAAATACTCGGCTAAGTAACTATAGGTAGAAAACCAAGCTGATACCATAAAGAAATTCATGGCGGTGCTGACCAAAAAGATGGGCTTGGTTAATATTTTCATTTGACTTCCATAGGTTTTTTTTTCTTTCACGGGCAACGGAGGAATGGTAAGATAGATCGCTAATAGCGCGATTATACTGACAACTGCCTGTATTGTGAAAGAATATGTCCAAGAAGAAAGACTGGCAATGTAGGTGGCGAAGGGGACGGTTGTTACCATGGCTATCGCAACACCACTGAAAACAATACTCATAAGTTCATTTTCATTTTGTTTCCCCCCTTTTAAAATGGCGACAGACAATGCTGTTGCAATATAGACAGGTTGGAGAAAGGCCGGAAGAATTCTTACAATAAGCAGTAACCAAAAAGGAGGGGATAATGAAGAGACAATCGCTGTGACTAAGAAAATAGCGATGGCAGTTAACATGACTTTCTTGCGGTCGAATCCCGAAGCCAGTAATGTCATAAATGGCCCAGTTATCGCAATGATCAAAGCAAAAGCACTCAATAAATAACCTGCTTTATCGATACTGATATGATAATGATCGGCTAGTTGCGGTAAGATGCCAATAATGCCAAACTCTGTTGTGATTACTGCGAGAAAACCCAAAGCGCCTATATATGCGTATTTTTTCATAAATAAAAACTGTTGTGTATGATTAATTATACGAGCAAATGTAAAGGCAAATACTTGCTTCTGGGTGTCAAGCAGCTATTTGTGTGTTACTAACAAATTTGTAAGTAATGGAAAAAGAAATTGTTATATTGGTCGGATTGTGGCGAACCCAAGGAAGGAAGAGAATGTTGTTTGATGTATAGCGCTTAACGTCTGACTAATTGCTTCCATGATGGATTTTATACCTTTTTTCCTGTAAGGCTACTAAACTTATTGCCAAGTTTGTCCTTATAAAAATCGCCTTCCTTCTTAAAGCTTCTTGCATCTACTTCTTCAAGCAACTGGTTTTTATAAAACACATTTTTTGTGTCTTTTCCAAAATCATTGCCCAAGGGTATAAATGTTTTTACATAGGCACCTGGGATTATTTCCTGATTATAGAACACGTGACTTTTGTCTTTTGAATAGGAGTTGCTTCCGTAAGAGTCAATTTCTTCATCAATAGGATATAATTTAAAAGAGGGGGCATCAACATGCGCATATTTAAAATCTTTTCCTCTGAATAGGATAGTTTTATTGTCGATATTGATATGGTCCTGATCAAGCACACGAATTTTGTGAATGGTGTTAAATGGCCTCTTTACAACAGCTAACCCCTGTTGAAATGGCGGATAATAAATCGTGTCATAAATTTTTATGTAATATTTGTTAATCGCTTCAACGTTTCCAGTATTGGCTAAAATTGCCTTAAAAGTACCGATATTAGGTGAAATATATACGGAGTCTTTATCCTTTAGAAAGTAATCGTTGATGAACGAAAAGGTGTTCCTGTCGACTTTTATGGGATCATTCGAATAGAAGTAATGATCCTTGTCGCGTGCCCAGTTTATATGACCCGCAACCGGCTCATATGTCTTCGGATCTGCGCCTTCGATAATATGGAAGCCCAGGACCTGATCGATATAATAAACGTGAAAACGATCTTTTGGAATCTGCTGGTCAACATAAAAGGAACTTTTGTCTACAAGTTTTTGGGGCATCCCACGAAAATAGACCGCATTTTTATCTTTGGCGATATCTTCTGACAGGACTTCAAACGATTTGGCGTCAGCCTGCATTTGTGAAATACCCAAGCTAAACCAATTTCCATTCTGACAATAAGCGATCTGCCCTTTCGAATCAATAAAATAGGAACCCGATTTTTGTTTATTGACGGGTTGGCCAATATTTCGACAAGAGATAAGAAAACAAGAAAAAATACAAGCTACAAAAAAAGCACGTTTTTTAATTTTTGTAATGCAGACAAGTGCTAACATATTCTTTTTTTAATTAGTTATTACCAATTATTTATGAGGGTAATTGCATAAAACTTGCCCCAATAACCTTTAATGAGTTGTCAATGCGTTTCCAGGTTCTAAAATACCGGAATTTTCCTTCGAGTGGTGCCCCCATAACCTGACCTTTGGCCGTCATCGTAACGACTGAAAGTGCGGTATCTCCCACGAGCTTGATCGCATTGATTTCTGTTGCGGCTTGTTCAATAACCATTGCCTTTGACCTATGCGCATTTAGATCCATTTCTTTTGTTAGCATTTGGCCGTCTGGCGCAATTGCTACCAGACTATCGTACAGAAGGAGGTCAAGAGCATCTACATCACTTGCTAGCTGAGCCGCAAAAAGCTGGTTCTCAGCTTCGATAATATCTTCTTTTGTTATTTTGTCCATAGTTAAATCTGATGTTACCATCTTTGTTTTAAGTGTTTATTATTTTAAAAATACTAAATCATTGTTGAGCTTTCGCCATTAGACAATTTCTTTTTTGCGCGCTATGCACCACGAGAACAGTAACTGTTTAAGTTCCTTATGACAATTTGAGATTATTAATTACACCTTCTTTTAGCTCCTTATTTATTTGGTGTAGGCAGCTCCTTAATCCATATATTCTTAAAATCTACGGGTTGACCTTCACTCTGTAAAGCGATAAATCCACTGCTGAGCAACTTACCATCGATCTTCATTTTGGGGTCATACCCATTGGCCGTTCCACCTCCAATCTGAGGTTTTGAATATTCTAGTACGGTATCTCCGTTAATGATGTGTTTGATTAACGAATCTCCCAATACAATCAATTCCCCTTTAACCCATTGATCACCATCATAGGTCTTCGAAGTAGAATTTAAACAATGTGAGGAAGCTATTTTGCCCTGATAGACCACATTGGTTCCAGGGGAACACATATTTCCTGTAGGACGGGGTTGACCATCGCTCAATCCTCCTAAAAGTTGCATTTCGACAGAAATAGGCCAGTCCTGTTCTTTCAACATTGTTCTGGGGTCCTGCGAATGAAACATCACGCCGCTGTTACGAAGCGTATAGGAGGGGGCACCTTTATGGAGCGCGCCTACAAATCGATATTCAAACTTTAAATGATAATAAGAAAAGGGTGTTTTATAATATAAATGGCCAAATTGATCATTAAAATCATCATACTGATCATATCTGACCTTAATTATTCCATCTTCGACTCTAAACGTATTTCCGTAGTTCACACCGACATCATGATGATGAATTTTAACAAACCAATCATTGATGTCTTTTCCGTCAAATAATGATTTCCAGCCAGTATTATCTCCCTGGCTTTTCATTCCTGCGCATCCTGCAAAAATAAGGCCGGTAGCTAATATGGAGTAAAGGATTCTTCGCATAACATTGATGTTTGGTTTAAAATTGGATAGCAAGATACGATATATTACACTAAACTATACATTGCTTCAGCGGGTACCTCCGAACTTTACACTTTATTTGATTTGGAATAATCTGTTATTCCAAGTTTGTTTCCGGATGGATCGTTAAATTCAACTGCTAAACCTGTCATGATCTCAAATGGCTCGCTTAAAAATACGATCCCTTTTTCCTTAAGCCGTTCATATGTTGTCCTGACATCGGCAACGGTAAACCAAATCGTCGGTTTGGTATGTTGTAATGTACTAAGAATGATTGCAGGTTCATTGTCACCTATCTTGAAAGCCGTCATTCCCTTATCCGAAAAATCGAATTTAGTTTCTAGGCCAAGTAGATTTCCATAAAATTCCTTTGCCTTCTCGAGATTTTCTACGGGTAGAAAGAAATTGTCGTAATCCAATATTAAACTCATTTTGTTCAGGATTTAATTTGCGATAGGTCAATACCAAATGCCGTCAATTGAGATGCTCCAAATTCAGTAATATAGAAATTTTTATCACTAGGATCTACTTTTGCTAACCAGCCTTTTATAATCAGAGCCTCTAGTAAAAGTTGGCCGAGTTTTCCGCCGATATGTTCGTAACATAATTTTGCAGGCTTCATTTTATTGTTATTTTTCATTTTCGTCTCTTATATCAAGTTAATCGTTGATTTATAATTTCTTACCTGTAAAAGTATAAAACTTCAAGTGGAAGCTAAATGACCAAAATCATTGATTCAAGTGGCTATTTGACACAATTCAGCGAGCCAATCTTTGTGAGTAGGAAAACAAAATGTATGCAAATTTGGTATCTAGAGTAGGGATTTTATAATTTATGAGAAAAGAACAGGATAAAGAGCAGCAGGTAAAAAGTTTGTTTGGACGATTTAAAGGTGAATTAAGGGATCCTGCTTATGTAAACGTTGATTTTTTGGTTTTACTCGTGGACATCATCCGGCCAAAGCATGTTCATGTACTTTATCAGGTTGATATTCAATTTTTATTGGGCTTTCTTACAGCAGCACCCGAAGAACTCCAATGTTTTCAACTTTATCTCAAAAGAGTCTTGGCTGAAAAAGATTTTGATCAATTGATTTCTGATACCGGTATAATTAGTTACGCAGATTTTTTTTATGAACTAAAAAAAAGAATCACCGAGCGGTATTTGCCTTTTCAACCACCTAAGTCTACTTTACAATATCTGTTAAATCAGGTTTTTTACAAACCTGGGGATGCGGACTGGGTTGCCGCGATTCCGCAACATCAGTTCGATGAGCTGTTTCGTGTATGTCAATTTGAAACGATTTACGATGACAAAACGGGTTTTGGAATGACCGAAATATTGTATGGGTTGGAACTGTTGGTTCAACGTATTACCGGGCGTGCAATGGAAACAGACGTAAACAAGATGGTACCCGAGTTTCAAAATTTTGATAGCCCATTTATTGCTATTATGCGGGAGTTTACCGAATTGAATGATCGTATTTTACAATCAGAATATAAGTTTATTTCCTCGGATGATCTTTCTTATAAACAAATCTTGGTACTTCATAAGCAATGCGAATCGTATATTGAAACGGCTTTCGATAATTCACATCGTTTTGGAATTTCCATCAAAGTGAATCAATCGCTCTTACGTATGCGGCAACAACTGGAAAGGATCCGAGAAATCTTGTCGTTTTTAGTCATCGATCATGCAGATGAAAAGAGGCAAAAGACGATTGCGCTGGGCACTACACTTATTGGTTATAATTCCCGGAAAAGCAATATTCGCAAATTGGTTGGACAGAGTACACAGCTCTTGGCCTACGAAATTACGCATCATACTGCGCAGACCGGTGAGCATTATATTACCTCAAGTAAACAGGAATATTGGAAAATGTTCCGTTCAGCCTGTGGAGGAGGCCTCATTGTCGGCGTTATGTGCATCGTTAAATTATTGTTAGGTAAGATACACAGCAGTGAATTTGGTCATGCATTTCTTTACAGCATGAATTATGCGATTGGCTTTACGTTTATTTATCTTCTTGGTGCAACTTTGGCAACCAAACAGCCTGCGATGACAGCTTCTGCATTGGTGAACGCTATTGAGCAAGGGATTTCCGAACAGGGGGACAGCAAACATCGTTATTGGAAATTTGCTGAATTGTTTGCCCGATTATTTCGGTCTCAGTTTATTGCCTTTATTGGTAATGTTGTGATGGCTTTTCCGATGAGCCTTTTTCTTGTCTGGGTAATTCAACAATTGTTTCAGGTCAATATTGCGAGCGCCAAGTGGTTACATCTGGTCAATGATCTTAATCCAATAAAAACACCGCTGATCTTGCATGCGTCTATCGCCGGTATTTTTCTATTTCTTTCCGGGATTATTGCCGGCAGTATTTCAAACCGAGACAAACACAACTCTGTGTACTACCGCATTCAAGAACATCCCCTATTGAAAAAAATATTCGGCCAGGCAAAAACAAACAAACTAGCTTCGTTTTATGAAAAAAAATGGGCTGGTATCGTATCCAATATTTGGTTTGGGATCTTTATGGGAACGACAGCTTCCGTTGGACTTTTTTTAGGTTTAAATCTAGATATAAGGCACATTACATTCGCCAGTGGGAATCTGGCATTGGGACTATTTGGTCATGGGATGGAGCTATCTACTGATATATGGATTTGGGGCATTTTAGGGATTGGTATCATAGGATTCTTTAATTTTATGGTCAGCTTTTCCCTTTCCTTACTGTTAGCGTTTCGCTCGAGGAACCTTCCATCAAAAGAATTGATTAAAATGGGAAAGGCGGTTTGGATCTATTTCAAAATAAATCCAAAACTATTTTTCTTTCCACCACAAAAAAATTAAAAATGGGAAGCTTCTTCCAGTGTTAGCTGAGCAATCTTGCTATTTTAAGGTCGGCGCAACACCTATACAGCTAGCAGAAGATGTGGCCCTATCTAGACATTGATATCACCCGAAAGATCAGGTTTATCTTCATCATCTTTTTCTTTCTGCTCGGCTTGCGCTTCCTCCCTGTCATGGGTACGATCATCTTTAATACCCGATTGATTGGTATTGGGATCTCTATCTTCTTTGGAAGTGCCCTCTTGTTGAGCTTCGGATAAGTCTGGGCTTGGCTCCCGTGGATCTGGGTTTGGAATGGCTGCGATGATAAGAACAAGCATGCCAACATGCGTTTCTTTGGTGTTTTTAGATCTGTTCATTTTAACGAGTTTTTTAAAAAAGAACATTTTTTGATCCATTATCGTTGGTTCAAATCATATTTTATTTATTGCCAGTGACAATTTCAACTATACCTTCGAGCGAGGTAAGCTTCAATTGTTGGCCGAAGTAACTCTTGTGCTCATCATCGATGTGTATTTCGTTGCCTTCCCATTCCATCGCCAATCGACTAGCCCGGATAGGTTTTATTTTAAATTCGACGTTGGTTCCATTCAATAGTCCATCGATATAGCTAATAAGTTCCTGGCGTTGATCGACAGTGACAATGATGATATCAAATTGTCCATCTCCAGGGTCAGCGTCAGCAGCAAGAACTAGCCGCGGTCCCATACTTGATATATTCATGATCTCAACAAGTATGCAATCTTTTTCATAATTATTTCCAGCCACTGTGAGTCTTAGTGTGGTAGCTCGGAATGTTTCTACCAGTTTGCGAAGCTGCCTTAGTGCGGTTTTGATTTCATCTTCTGCGCTCAGCTCTTCTGTATTTTTTTTATCCATTTTCTTCATCAGTAAAGGAAATACACCAAAGCCAATGGATTCAATAAAATACAACGGCTTTCTTTCTAGCCCCATAACCATTCCTACATCGAATTTTTTAAGTTGGCAATTTTTCCAGAGATCGATAGCTTTTTCAATGTTCAAAGGAATACCAAGAGAAATAGCAATATTGTTTGCAGTGCCTTGTGGGAGTATGGCGATTGGCCTTTTAAATCGTAGTTTTTTTTCCAATAGCGCCATAATTACCATTCTTATAGTCCCATCACCGCCAGCAAGGGCAATGATGTCTGTCTGCGGGTCGATTTTTTTGACAGCATCTTTTTTGGTTACTACAATGCAATTGTGGCCAAGATCTTCAATCAATTGGCATAGTTCATCTTTGTCTCCGTTTGAGTCATCCCCAGCAGCAGGATTATGTACTAACCTTATGTTTTTGCCATGTTCTTTCATAAAAGCTGAACAAAGCCTGCTTGAGATTGGTTTTCATAGAAAAGGACAGTTATGAATATACTTATTACCAATGATGATGGCATTTATTCACCGGGGATTGCGGCACTGGCAAATGCAGCAAAGGAGTTTGGGACGGTAAAGATTGTTGCGCCCGATGTGGAGCAATCTTCTATGGGACATGCTATTACGCATTCCCGGCCCTTAAGCTACCGACGTGCACCGATAACTTTTGAGGATATTGAAGCGTTTAGGGTAAATGGCACTCCAGCAGACTGTGTGGCGTTGGGTCTACATATGTTTCCCGATACGCAGGTTGTACTTTCGGGTATTAACATGGGACCAAATTTAGGCAATTCCATGTGGCATTCCGGAACTTTGGCTGCGGCAAAGCAGGCGACACTGCTCGGTATTACCGGTATAGCATTGAGCACACCCGTAGGAAAGACCGAGCCGGATTTTGAAGGATTGTATCCGTGGACAACCGATGTGCTGAAGATTTTACTGAAAAATAAAGGCCCTGCTCTCTATAATGTGAATTTTCCAGCCAACCCGGAGGGGCTTTCCTGGACAAGACAATCAGTACGTTTATATGATGGCCGTGTGGTGCCCGGAGAGGATCCTATGGGAAGGAAAAACTATTGGATCACAGTGGTGCCATTAGAACCGGCTGAAAAAGGTACTGATCGCTGGGCAGTAGAACACAATTTGGTTTCTATTACGCCTTTACGTCTTGATCTTACTGCACATGATGAACTTGCAGCAAGGGAGACAGGCGAACATAAATAATAGGTAGTAATAAAAGAAAATACGATGGTAACAGCCGAAAATTTAATACGAAATCTTGGTTTATACTTTACTATTGAACAACTGTAGTTGAATCTATTGGGATCATCAGGTTAAAAGTTATTTTATTGTCCTTTAAATTTACGGCTATTTTTCCCTTATGAATTTTTACTATTTCACTCACAATAAACAATCCTAATCCGAGCCCATTACTATTGACTCCTTTTACAAAAGGTTTAAATAGATCTTTAAGATCCGAATATTGAGGATAGGAGACCTCATTTGTAACACTAAAAATGAAATTTTCTTTTTGAATGAATGCATTTATTTCGATATTTTGAAAAGGATTACCATGTTTTATCGCATTTCCAATTAAATTAGTGAATGCACGCCCCATTTTCTGATGATCACAAGGTACATCAACTGGAAGGTTGATGTTGGCAATTAGTGCTCTGTTATGTAATACTTCAAATTCAGATAAAATTTGCTTGATCAATGCATCCATGCGATAATGATCATTAATTCTAATTAGCTTGTTTTGAAGACGGATACTACTGAAATCTAAAATATCATCTATCACTCCTTTGACGCGTGATGAAGCCTCTTGTATTTTCTTTATTAAGTTTTTTTGGCTTTCATCTTTAATGTTTTCGCCAAGATATTGTGATATCACTTTTACGATGCTGACGGGATTATTTAAGTCGTGAGCCAAGGACGATAAAACAAGTTCTCTGTTTTTGGAATAATTAAGTTCCTGCTCCAATTTTTTCCTCGTATTTCTACGTTCAATAATGGTTTTGAAATCTATTGCAATCAAATCACTGCAAACAGGTAGCAGCGTCTCTAATTTAATTGGGTCGAAGTGTACTGGTTCAGCGTTCATGAAACTCAAGTGCCCAACAATAGAATTATTTTTGTTAATAATTGGGTAAGAGATATAGCTTTTTAAACCGAATTCGTGAAGAACTTGTGTCCATTCGTCGACAGAACACTGCTCGGTATCATCAATGTAAATAGGGGAGAAACCTTTCCTTATTTCCTGATATATTTTAACGTAGTGTTCACTATTTTTATTGACGATCTTCTGAGAATGATAATCGTAAACACACCAATTTCCCCATTTCCGGCCATCTTTCTTGCGTATCATGCCATATCTCATTTTCGTGTGGCCACATAAAGCCTCCAAAATTCTTTGACAGGAGTCGAAGTCGCTCTTCTGTTTATGCATATCGTACCATTGATTTTGATTTAATTGGCTTGGGATCGTCATCTTTATTGCCGGTCGATTGGTTTATTAATAGCTTTGATTTACTGTTGAGGTTGATGCACCTTAGAGTTGTTAAAACCCTTAATTGCACGAAATATAAACACTATCATCGCAAAAAATAAAAGTATATGAATAAAATCTTCAGTTATGAATCCGCCTAAAAAAGTGACAGACCACATGATCACCATACCGATACCTGCCAAATATAATAGATCTTCCATATTAAATACGATTGTTTATTGAAGAACAATATTATCAGCGAATCGTTTCGTAATTTTATAACGCGATAGGAAAAACTACTAAAAAGAAGCTGTGTTAAGTGAACTCAAACGCTTTAAGAAGAATCATCAGGTTTGAAGATATTGAATATTGTTGTTATAAGCAATACTGATGCGCGTAAAATAGGTATAGTAAAGAATATATATAATGGTTATATTAGTTATTATTAAAATTTCTTTTATGAAACGTATAAACCAATTACTCAAGGGGCTTCTTGCCGTCTTCATTTTATTCTTTTTTATCCAGTGTAGCAAAAATTCTGCTGAAAGCAATGAGAAAATAATGATTGTGGGACCGCAGTTGGTTGATTGCGAAGGTGTAAGCCCAATGAAGTGCATGCAGGTCAAGGCGGAAGAATCAGATAACTGGGAATATTTTTATGGAAATATCCAGGGATTTAACTACGAATCAGGATATGAATATGTGATCAAAGTAAAGGTCGAAGAGGTCAGAAATCCTCCTGCTGATGGTTCATCTCAGCAATATACACTGATAACTCAAGTGTCAAAAACAAAAAAGTAATTTGATTATATACTAAGAAAGTCCCTTTTTGAGAAATTGGGACTTTTTTATTTTCTTATCCAGACTGCCAAACGGAAAAGACCTTTATTCCTTTAGGAAAAGGGTAAAAGTGATGAAAACGGATGATACGCTTTTTTTAAACGGAAGGTAATCTACGGAATAAGCTTATGTAAAAGCGATCCCGCAGATGGTTAAACAAAATAAAAATACTTATTTGCTTTCTAGTGCGACTTCCTGTGCTTTATAATAGCTTTCTATTAAAGCTTGATAATTAGGCATCACCAAGGAAAGTGCATGTGCATATTTCGCAGCGTCCGTATGTTTCCAACTTTTTAATATTTCACTAATTACAGCTGTGGTCGTAATGGGAATAACGCCTGCCAACTGTAATCGAGAAATTGTTACTTGTGTTGATAATGGACTCATATCGCCTGAAGCATCAATGACCGCAAAAACTTCATAACCTTCCGAAATTGCTGAAATGGCAGGAAACGCCACACAAACACTTGTTAATACACCTGCAATAACCAATTTTTTCTTACCAGTAGCTTTAACAGCTTCAACAAATGCAGGAGTGTCCCATGCATTTACTTCACCAGTACGTCCGACATATTGTGCATGTGGGGCATTTTCGTGGATTTCTGTCATCAATGGACCATTCGGACCCTTTGGTTCTGAAGCAGTTGTAATAACAGGAATGTTTTCAATAGCGGCGACCTGTGAAAGAGCGACTACATTACTTCTCAATGTAGGTACTTCAATATCTTTTACTGTCTGGAATAGACCACTTTGATGATCGATCAATAAAAACGCTACATCGTCCGCGTTGATTCTTGTTGTAAGTGCCATGACTTTAAGATTTAAAATGTTAATACTAATTTTTTATAATGTCAATGGTTCCGGTATTCATGAAATCTGACCTAGAGGAACCTGTTTTCTTTTGTTTGATAAAGTTAGGGACTGTTGAAGCAGCAAAAAATGGAGTACAACAAGCATAAAACATAATGTACATTAAGATTTATTGCTGCTATTATCATTCTGCATCCTAATGGAATAATCGATGGAGTTATTCGATCGCTTATTATTCTAAATTTTTAGCTTTAAGTATTTCCCAACTTTACTATATTTGCCGCTAATAATAATTAGTCTAAATAGTAATTATGTCTTTTTGCAGAGCAGTATTTCCAGGATAGCAAGGTTTGGAAATAGAAAGACATCAATATGCAGACAGGGCAAATGATTTTTTTAACACCTTAAATACGTGAAAAAAACAACAAGATCTTGGTTTATTACCCAGAATACAATATTGGCTAGTAGTCTATTGGTTTTAAGTTTTTCTATAATTCCAGCAATAAGTTTTTCCATGGAAAAACCGATGACTCTTAAGAAAAATGGTCATGGTCAAGAACCAGGGATAATTAAGGGCAAAGTGAAAAATTCAGTGGGGAAAGGTTTGTCCAATGTGTATATCAATATTGACGGGATAAATAGTACCAAGACTGATAATGAGGGGAATTTTATTTTTTCAAAGATTCCTAAAGGAATTCACTCCATGACCGTAAAGCATATTGGTTTTCAAGAAATCAGATCGCAGATCGCACTGGAAGGGGAAATTCTGGAGCTTCCGGACTTTGTCATGGAACAAACAAGTAATCATTTGAATGAAGTTGTCGTGACGGCGAGCAGATTGGCTGAAAGCATCGACGAAGTACCATCGTCAATTACCTATATCGG
The DNA here is from genome assembly GCF_002494055.1 of Sphingobacterium sp. UBA7038. NCBI lineage: Bacteria > Pseudomonadati > Bacteroidota > Sphingobacteriia > Sphingobacteriales > Sphingobacteriaceae > Sphingobacterium > Sphingobacterium sp. UBA7038. The sequence continues at coordinate 115,733 of NZ_DLAV01000011.1, read as the reverse complement.
AGGTAAGACCTTAGAAGATCAGCGTCTGATAAATGACAACTTACCTAATATCTTAATGCAGAAAGTGCCAAGTATCTCTCCAAGTGAGGAAAGCCAAAACAACTTCATCGCTAAAATACGTGGTCGGAATTTTTTGGTACTTATTGATGGGATTCCTCAATCTACTCCTTTAAGAAATGGCGGAAGAGATATGAAGACGATTGACGCTAGCGCAATTGACCATATTGAAGTCATCAACGGTGCCTCTGCAATGTATGGAAATGGTGCCGCCGGTGGTATAATTAATTACATTACAAAGAAGCCAAAGACAGACAAGAGTTTTCACTCGTCAACCTCTTTAAATAATTCCCTAAGCTTGGTCAAACCAAGTGAAACATATGGGTATAATTTGGCACAAGTATTTTCGGGATCGCAAAACAAGTTTGATTATGTCGTGCAAGGAAAGATTGCGCGAACCGGCGTGGTCCGCAGCTCTGATGGCACCATTGTAAGTCCATTTTATGGTCTGGGCGAGACAAAAAGTTATAATACCTTGGCGAAGATTGGTTATCAGATTAACAATAATCATCGCATTGAATTGATGGGGAACTATTATAGAAGTGTTCAGGATAGTAAATACGTCGGCACTAAGGGGGAGTTTGGAAGTAAACCCGCTATTGGGATCCCTTCAGATACAGTGATTAATGGCGGAACACCTTACAATAAAGCTTTTCATGTAAAGTATGATGGCAACTTTGGTCGGACTTCAGCAAATATGAGTCTTTATTATGAAGATATGAACACGGTATTTGAAACCTACAACCAAAACTATTCTGATCATAAGGGAGCTAGACTAAATTTCAGTACGCCCTTTGATCTATCCAACAACAATAAAGTAACCTTAATTTATGGAGTAGATCTTTTAAAAGATCACACGGTTCAAAAAACGTTGAGCGATGAATTAGTGACACCCGATATGAACATGAAAAGTGGGGCTTTATATCTTCAAAGTAAATTTAATCTCGCCGATTACTGGATAGTGAAAGGTGGTGTGCGGTACGAAAACTTGGATTTTAAGGTAGGGGATCTGACAAAAGCAGGGAAAGTCACTCCGGGAGACAAGAGCAATTCAAATGCATTTGTATTCAATTTGGCAGGAAGGTATAATAAATTGAAATACCTACAGCCCTTTGCTTCATTTTCGCAAGGATATTCTATTGGCGATGTGGGGCTTGTATTGCGAAATGGAGTACCTTTGAGTCAAATCGATCCGAAGCCAGTAGTCGTCAATAACGTTGAGTTGGGTCTAAATGGGACCTATTCTATGTTGAGCTACCAATTGACAGGGTATTATAGCTCCTCCAAAAAAGGCAGTACGTTCGCAGAAACGTCAACACCTGGTAATTATGAATTGATTCAAGTGCCGCAACGTATTTACGGTTTGGAATTTGTTGTCGATATAACTCCTGTTGACTGGTTCAAGTTTGGTACTATACTCGGGTACATGGATGGTAGGCAAGATTTGAAAAATGAGGGAAAGTATAAGGATAAATTGGACAACTCCATTATTTCGCCTTTTAAAATAAATATTAATGCCGATTTCAAATTGACAGATCGGTGGAACGTCTATCTCCAATATTTACATTTGGGTAAACGCGATGTTTTTCAACCTTCTGAATATAATTATGGCAAATACCCGATTTCGGGCTATGGGCTGATGGATTTCCAAACGCGCTATAAATTAAAGAATCTAGCTTTCATTTTTTCAGTTAATAATATCCTAAATAATGATTACTTCCCGCTGCACGCGGAGGTGAGAGGAGCCACCAATGAAGGCCGTTATTATGTAAAAGGAAGCGGGACAATAGCAAATTTAGGTATTCAATTGGATCTGTAATTATTTATCGTAATTTCTATATTGCAACTGGAATAAAATTCATAAAATAGAATTGATTCGAAGGTATTATAAGCTGCTCCCATTAGACGTATAAGAGTTGGATTCATCTGTGCTAGCTGATATATATGAGTTTTCAGTCTGCACGATGATAGGTGGCCTTTGAGATAAGCTTGCGCTCGCTATGATTTGTATTCAACGTTTTCAAATGCTTAATATGTATCCGGAATGAAATTCGCTATTAGACCTATTCAACATTTTTTCAAAGTCCCGATGCTAGCAGATCGGTAGGCGTGTAACCAAAATGCTTTTTAAACGCATAGGAGAAATGTGAAAGATTTTCGAATCCTACCGCGTAACAAACTTCGATTGGTTTCATTCTTTTTTCAACAAATTGATAGTGTGCTAGCTCCAATCGTTTTTTTGTTAACCATCGCTGCGGTGTGAGGTTGAAAATCTTGCTAAAATCCCTTTTGAAGGTGGTGAAACTTCGTCCTGTCAGATAACCGAATTTTTCCAGCGATAAATTGAACATAAAGTTCTTTTCCATATAGCCTGCCAGGTCAATTTTGCCGGGTTCTTCAAAGTTAGCCAAAATAGGATCTATTTCTTTATCTATCGCCCGGAGGATACTGATTGCTTCCGTGATTTTCAGGGAGGCAATGTTCTCGGGCAGTTTCTGTAGTTCAAAATCAGGAATCAATGAGGAAAGACAGCTTTCCAGTAAAGGATGATTGTTAAAGCTGTATATCTTTTCCGATTTTCGAGCAGAAGGCTCTATGGTCAGATTTGCATAGAAATTTTTTAGCTTCTCACTCGTTAAGTGCATCACGACCGTTTTGTGAGGCTGTCCATCTTTTGGGTAGTTGATAATTGTTGCTAACTGATTTCTTGGAATTAGAAAAATATCACCTTTTTTAAACACGTAAGTAGCATCGGCTTGTACAATTTTTGTTTCGCCGGAAATAAACCAGATTAACATATGGCACTCGAAACTGATATCCGATTTGAAAAACTTATCCTCATAACAGGATAGCTTAATATCATCTGTTATATATTTTGCTTTATACTCCATGATTCGAATTTTCTGTTCGGCTTTAAAGGCATTGTGATGACATAAATATAAAAAATTAATAGCTAAATCTTTTATCGTAAGCCGTTTGGATATTAGTCTATATTGAACTTTACTCCGATCATTTCTTCACTAAGGTGCCAAAGGCGTTTTGCTGAATCTTTATCCAATGAATATTGTTGGACACCGTTCTGATGCAGTTTTGTATGGGTTGGGATTAAAGGATCTGTTGGTAGCAACTCTGCGATATCGTTATCTTCCAGATATACACCGCCTATTTCATCTAATAACGGACTGGTCGCTGCAAAAACCGTAGTCGCAGCACCTTGTGGAATGGTCTTCAATGCAGCCATCATCGCTGGGTGTATATTTCCATTTTCATCTAAAAATCCTAACTTCCTCCATTGTTCCGGGTCTGCATCCCGCCCCAATTCTGTACCTCCGATCGAGCCGGGATGTAAAGAATACGCCCTTATATTAAAATCTTTGGCTCGGTTATCTAGCTCTAAAGTGAAAAGATTGCTTGCCGTTTTTGATTGACCATAAGCCTGAAGAGTTTCATATTCGCGATTTTCAAAATTTGGATCTTCAAAATTGAAGGAAGAATTATGGTGTCCAAGAGAAGATACATTGACAACTCGTGCAGCACCCGCCTGTTTTAATGCGGGCCACAGTCTAGCTGTAAGATGAAATTGCCCTAAATAATTTGTCGCTAGTTGCGATTCAATTCCACGTTGGTCACGCTGCAAAGGGACCCACATAATACCGGCATTGTTGATTAGTAAATGAAGTGGTCTGCCTGATAAAATGAATTTTCTAGCAAATCTGTCAATAGAAGATGGTTCAATCATATCCACTTCTTCGATTTCGATATTTACTATACCTGCTAAATTTACTTTTGCTTTTTCAACGTTTCTTGCAAGAACGATAACAGTTGCACCGGCAGAAGCGAGCGTTTTGGTAGTTTCAAGTCCGATTCCCGTATTACCTCCCGTTACAATTGCGATTTTATTGCTTAGATCAATTCCTTTAATGACGTCCTCGGAAGTAGATTTTGCTGTGAAGCCAGAACCGATTGGTTTCTGTAATGCCCCTTGATAATTGTTTGCTTTCATTTTTAAAAATTTGATTTTGTTAAGACAAAGGTAGGAGGGATTTTGACGCAGGGTTTTGTTTAGACGTCCTAACTTACTTTGTTTAAAAGATCAATGAAAAATATTAGGCGAACAACTCATTCAATTGATTTGTACAGGTTTTGAACGATTTTGGGGGTTCTAATCTTTTTCTTTTTACTATTGCTGATACCGCTGATAATATGATTCAATGAGGTTTTTGAGCTCATTGAAGTCAAGCGACAACTGATCGGATGAAATGGCTATTCCATTTTCGAGCAGATGTTGTTGTACTTGTGGAGCGAACTGCTGTATATAATTTTCGGGATTGTGTAGCTTCAAAAAAACAAAATGGACACCATGGGCCATCCCTGTTGAGACGGATTGAATCGCAGTCCATTTTACTGTCCCAACCTTTATTCCTACTGGTGTACCGTTATATCGAATACCATCTGCGTTTAATAGGAGGCCGGTTCGATTTTTATTAAATAGGGCCTTTATACCACCAATCAGACAATAACACCCTAAGCCTCCTAAGGTCAACATCAGTGACCCAGGGAAAATTCTTATTTTTTCGGCGACAAAGAAGATATAGTAGGCAAATGCCAAAGCCGCTATCGTCATCAGCAAACCAAACAGCGCTAATTTCAGGCGCTTTTTATTATCAAATTCTATGATAGTCTCATTCATAATTCACTTTTTCTTCTATGTATTTATAGGACTAAATTAGAATAACTTTCCTCAAATTTTCAAGGGAATTCCAATTCGTGGTGAATCGTTTTAAATTCGCGGTATTTTAATGTCTATCTGTATTTAAACTATTTTCTAAACTCAATTATATCCAGCGCTATGCCTCCACGAATCATCTGTGATGATCAAAGTATTGATGGGTTAATCTATCCTCGAATCCTTTTCGAGCTTTTTGGTCTGTTTTGCTGAAAAGGTTTTTCCAAAATTGTAGCTGAAACTCAATTTTGCATAGCGTGACTTCAATTTATTCACTGTTTCAATGCTAATCACATTGCCTAAACTGGAAATAGGTCCTTTTTGTAAGTTGAAAATATCCTCAATCGTGAGGGATATATTTAACTTGTCCTGAAGCACTTTTTGCTGTAAACCCGTCGTGATATATCCCGTTGCGCCATATTGCATTTGAAAACTATTTCTTTTCGATGCATAAAAGCCGAGTATTTGAACAGTAGTCTTTGGCAGAATATAGATGAAAGTATTGATCGACCCACTAAAGTTGACAATCCCAGGTAACAAAATATCTTCTGTATTGTTCGATCTGAAAGTTGGGCGTTGTGCTGATAAATATGTACTGACATTCACGCTGCTTCCAAACTTGTTTTGCGACATGACATAACCTCCAATTTGATTTAGATTGTAATCATTATAATAGTTAAACTCTGGACTCCCAACTTCCTCATTATATCTGGAGATATATGTAAACATATTCTTCGAGGAGTTTCCATATAAAGAAAATATCAGTGAATGGTTGCTATTCCACTTATGTGAATATTGCAGATCTAGCCTATTCGCAAAATATGGCTTCAAATGCGTGTTACCATTGGTGAAATAGATAGGATTATTGTTCACCGCAAAAGGATTGAGCATACTATACCCGGGACGTTCGATTCTTCTGTTCCCTGATAAAGCAATGCTGTTTTTAAGGTCTTCGAAATCATAACGTATATTAAAGTTCGGAAATAAATTAAGATAGTTGTTTTTAATTTGTTCGTCAGTTGAAACGGCTCGTAATTTATAGTCGAATGATTCTAATCGCAAGCCTAAATCGAAGGAGAAGTGTTTCAATTTACCATTCAGAGAAGAATAGGCTGCAAGTATATTTTCGTTATATTAAACCTTATTTTCATTATTTAATTCTCCTGCATCGATAATTCCATCTGTGGCTAGATTCTTAAAGAAGCTTTCTGTATTTGCACGGGCATATTTTGCACCGAATTTTAGATCAATACCCTTTCCAATGTTTGTTTTGTAATCTGTATTGAATGTCCAGATTTCATATGGTCTGGAAGTAATAAAATTTCTGCTATCATTTTCTGAGGAATTTATTTCCGTGTTAGAAAAATCATATGCCTTTCTCCAGAATGAAGTGTTATTCTCATTCGAGTATTTCGCGTAATTCATACCGATCGAAAGCTTGCTTTTCGTTTTAAAATCTTTATCATAAATGAAGTCGGCGATATGAAAATTATTGTCCAAAAACATGAAGTCCTGCTGTTTAAGCTGCCTTTGAAATTGATCTTCCCGATTATAGATCGTAGCGTCTCTTTCATTAGGAAATTTGCCATAAAAGCTGGCGTACCAATAATTAAAAGAGAGTGTGCTCGTCGAATCAATATTATAAAGTGTATTGGTTTTCATGGAATGTGTTCTTTGGGATCTTTGGCTGGCCTGTTCTTGTCTATAGAGATAACTAGAATCGGGTAAGTAATAGTTTTTTATTAGATCGTTTCGTTTATGTAGGGTTTTCACTATATGAAAAATTATAGCCCACTGAAATTTCAAACTTACTTTTTTTAAGATTTAAATTGAGCGATTGGTCCGTCCCCCAAAGGGTGGAAACACTTGTAATTGCCGACCCAAAGAAGCCCAAATTGGAATTTTTCTTAAGTCTGATATCGAGCACACCTCCATCTCCGGCGGAATCATATGCCGCACCCGGACTTGTAAGCACGTTAACGGACGAGACCTCATTGCTCGGTAGAGATTTCAGGTAGTTAAATAAATCTTGACCACCCAAATTGACTTTCCGACCATTGATCAATACAGTAGCTCCTTTTCCAAGCAATTGTAATTTGCCTTCCATTTCATCAACTGTTAATCCCGGAACCTGCTTGAGCAGTTCTGCTATATTTGTACTATTGCCTAGTATATTGTTTTCCGCATTAAATCTATACCCACCGGTAATAAGTTCTAGGGGAGGTTTTCTGGAAGAAACTGCAACCTCCTCAAGCTTATTGTCAATCTTATGAAGCTTTATAGTACCCATATCTATATTGCTCCCGTTGGGTATTACAATTCTTTTTATCTGAAACTGAAAGCCCATATGATTGATTTTTAGGTAAAATGAACGCTGACTATGGGTCAATTGGAAGTCCCCACTTTCATTTGTCACCACTGTTCTGACAGGATTGCTGCCACTTTGATGATCCAGTAAGGATATGGAAACTAAATGAACAGGTTCGTTAGTAATAGAATCAACTACTTTTCCCGTAACAGTAAAGGTTGAATCGATGAATGAAATGATCGTCGTGTTAGACGAAGCATGAGATATAGCGAAAAACAACAGGTATGGGAGAACTAGGGCAATTTTTTTTAACTCTTTCATGTATTTAAGGTTCTTGTGCAAAGCTTGATGACAATTGTTTGCAGTTAGTGACTATAGGTTAGTCGAGCTCACGGAAAAAATGTTGCACGTGTAATAATAAAAACGAACATAACTTTAGAACCTTGGTCTTGTTATAGTTAAAGCAAGTCTCTATCCTCGATGGGTTACAGTTTGCCACTATTAAGGCTATGATGTTGGTTTATTTTTATTCTAAAAAATATTATTTTTAAAATAATTAAAACAAATATGGTATATTTATGTTCTAAATAAAGTGTATGAAATATCAGCTTTTAAAAGAAATCATTGGATTAGTTGAAGAGTTTGAACAGGAAAACGTAGACGGAATCTATAGCACTGACGCAAATGGATTTAAACGTTGGATAGTAACAAAGGCAACCGATGTTCTCGAAGAACCCAATTGGGACGGTAAGGAAAATGGGCGTAGTCCGGAAAGTGTCATCAGCACGTTAATAGTGCATATGAATAGGTTCGCAAAAAGTTATTCAAAGGCTGCTATTTGGGAATCTGATTTTTCCACACAAGAGGAGTTTATCTATCTTATTACACTACGGTCCTTTGGTGAGATGACAAAAATGGAATTGATCAGAAGGAATATTCATGAAAAACCAGCCGGCATGGCCATTATAAACCGTTTGATCAAACAAGGTTGGATACGTCAACACGATTCAAAACTGGACCGCCGCAGTAAGTTGCTGTACATCACGGAAAATGGCTTGTCGGCATTGGACCGGCAAATGGGAAAAATACGTCATGCGACGCAGATTGTTTCAGGCGATTTGACCTACCACGAAAAAATAACATTGATAAGTTTATTGGATAAACTGAGCAAATTTCATCAATTAATCTATGATAGAAATATTGCACCGGAAAAATTGCTGGAGCAAGTGAAGTTATAATCCACATCGGGATGCGATAGAAATGACAAAAATCAATAGGATGTGTACATTACTAGTTGCGGTGCCAATAAGTATTGGGAATTGCCCAAGTAGTTTAGCTAAAAAAACAAATGAAAAAGAAGGTAGCCGTTATTGGCGCAGGTTTTTCGGGTCTTTCAGCGGCAGCGTATCTTGCTAAAGCAGGGTACGATGTGCATGTTTTTGAGAAACATACGCAGCCCGGTGGAAGGGCGAGACAATTCAGTACGAAAGAAGGATTTAAATTTGATATGGGACCGAGCTGGTACTGGATGCCCGATATCATTGAGTCCTTTTTTTCGGATTTTGGATGCAGCACAGCTGATTTTTTTGAGCTTGTATCGCTCAATCCTCAATTTGAAATGATATTTGACTCCGGACAAGTTCGTGTTCCGGAATCCTATCAGCAATTAAAACTATTATTTGAACAGATCGAACCTGGGGCTGGTACGCAGTTAGATCGATTTATGGAAGCTGCAAAATTTAAGTATGAAGTGGGGATGCGGGATTTCGTCAATAAACCCTGTCACAATTGGGGCGAATTTCTCTCTCCAAAGATTGCACTTAGCGCTTTTAAGCTAGATTTGCTTTCCAATTTCCGATCCTATGTTGCCAAATATTTTAAGGACCAACGATTGCGGACATTAATGGAATTTCCGGTCATATTTCTGGGCGCCTCACCCAAGGATATTCCGGCATTATATAGCCTGATGAACTACGGCGGTTACGCACTTGGCACTCATTATCCGAAAGGAGGTTTTTTTCAATTAGTACTGGCGATGCAGCAAGTAGCGGAGAGGCAAGGTGTCACTTTTCATTTCGATCATAATGTTGATACATTAAAAATTGAAAAGAATAAGATCACTTCATTAGGTGTTAATGGCGTAGATTACGCATTTGATCTTGTGGTTGCATCCGCTGATTATCATCATATCGAAACACTACTTACCAAGGATTTGAGAAACTATGATGAAGATTATTGGAAGAGTAGGACCTTTGCCCCTTCGAGTTTGATATATTATCTGGGGATGAAATCGTCCATTCCAAATCTAACACACCATACACTGTTCTTTGAGCATCCGTTGGACGATCATATTGACTGTATATATGGTGAAAAAAAATGGCCCCAAAATCCACTGTTCTATGTATGTTGTCCATCCAAAACGGATCCTCATGTGGCTCCCCCAGGCAGTGAGAACCTCTTCTTGTTGATGCCGTTGGCGACAGCTATCTCAGACGATGATGAAACACGTGAAAAATACCTAATTAAGATGTTAGAGCGTTTGGAAAAGCATACTGGTACAAAAAACCTATACGAGCAGATTACATACAAGAGAAGTTACTGCGTAAGCGACTTTATCAGCGATTACAATGCTTACGCTGGAAATGCTTATGGGCTAGCAAATACATTAAAACAGACAGCGGTATGGAAACCCAAGATTAGAAATAAGAAAGTCCATAATCTTTTTTATTCAGGTCAGCTGACAGTTCCTGGTCCCGGAGTACCTCCATCCATCTTATCGGGGAAAATTGTTGCCAAAGAAGCCATTGAATTATATCGTAAAACATAAGACCATGAAAAAGCTATTTGATGAACTCGCTTATGAAGTAAGCAAAAAAACAACTGAAAAGTATAGTACAAGTTTCTCGCTTGGTATATTGGCCCTCAAGCCAAGCATTAGGGCTAGTATTTATGCAATCTATGGCTACGTAAGGTTGGCTGATGAAATAGTCGATAGTTTTCATGGTTATGATAAGCAGCGACTTTTGGCGCGGTTATACCTCGAGACTAACTGTGCTTTAGAGGAAGGTATCTCATTAAATCCGATATTACAGTCTTTTCAGGAGACGGTGCATAAGTATGCTATCGACATCGAGCTGATCCGACAATTTCTGCATAGCATGGAAATGGATCTGAATAAGGTCGACTATAATTCCGAACGTTATAAAGAATATATTTATGGTTCGGCTGAAGTGGTGGGGCTGATGTGTTTACAGGTTTTTACAGAAGGTAATAGACAGCGCTATGAGGAATTAAAACCTTACGCCATGAAACTGGGTTCTGCATTTCAAAAAATAAACTTCTTGCGTGACCTCAAGGAAGATTATCAGGTGCTTGGACGTACCTATTTTCCAAACCTGGATATGGCGGTGTTTGACAATGCACTCAAAAGCCAGATTGAGGATGAGATACACAGCGAATTTAAGGAAGCGCTTTTGGGAATCAAAAAATTGCCTGCATCGGCAAAATTTGGCGTTTATCTGGCTTATAAATATTATCTTTCACTATTTGCGAAGATTCGGAAAAAATCCTCCAAAGAAATTTTGGAAAGCAGGATTAGGATACCTAATGCACAAAAAGCCTACGTTGCTTTTAAAAGTTATCTACGTTACAAAGCTGCTTACTTATAAAATAGAGTTATGAATTTTATTACAGTATTGGTCACTTTTATTGCTATGGAGGGCGCCACCTGGCTTATCCATAAATACATTATGCACGGCTTTCTCTGGATATTACATCGCGATCACCATGATCACAGCAATGTGGGGTTTCTGGAAAAGAATGATTACTTTTTTATCATTTTTGCCCTTCCCACGATCGCGTTGATGTATTTTGGGTCGTTAAAGGCGTACAATTATCTGTTTTATATTGGATTGGGAATTATGCTCTATGGTATGGCATATTTCTTTGTGCATGATATATTTATCCATCAACGTTTCAAATGGTTGAGTAAAACGAATAACCCTTACTTTTTAGCGCTTCGTCGCGCCCATAAACAACACCATAAACATTTAGGCAAAGAGGAGGGCGAGTGTTTTGGCTTTTTATATGTTCCAATGAAATACTTTAAAATGTATACTAACAATGAAAAAATATGATGCAATATACTTATTCGCTTATCTTATTTTTTACGGTCATAATCTGTTTTGTCGCATCCTTCGACAAGCGGCTTCGATTCGATCGTGAGTTCATCCCATTTTTAAAGGCATCAGCGCTTGTTGCTGTATTTTTTATAGCTTGGGATGTCTGGTTTACCAGTAAGGGAGTGTGGTGGTTTGACACAAGATATACCTTGGGACTGGCTATAGCAGGACTACCATTGGAAGAATGGCTATTCTTTATCTTCATCCCTTTTTCATGTATTTTTACCTATTTCTGCATCGATAAATTTTTTAGATTACAATCGCTATCGGCTTTTAATAATGTTGTTGTCTTTGTAAGTTTCATTATATGTGCTGTTGTTGCCCTTCGATATGCTGACAGAATCTATACCGTAGTTACCGCTGCTGTGACTATGGTGACATTGGTGCTTTTTCACTTTGTATTTCGGATACAATGGATTACGCAGGCCTCTTTAGTCTTCACTTTGCTGATGCTGGGCTTTTTACCTGTCAACGGCATACTTACCGGAACAGGATTGGAGTCCCCTATTGTCAATTACAATCCAATGGAATTTATGGGGATTAGGGTACTTACGATTCCGGTTGAAGATGCAGTGTACGGATACACTCAGTTTTTGTGGGTTCTTTACTTTTTCAAAAAGTTTCAAAGTATGCCCCTAAAATCCAATCTATAAAGTGGATGCATTTGGACAGCTCAAATAAGCTCAGAAATCCGCTGCTTGATTTTTTGGAAAGTAAATCCATGTTTGTAATGGATTTACTTTATCGACTCTCACTTTGAATTAAAAATACCTTAATTAATTTTTTTGCTTATTGTTTTACCCAGTAAAAAGTTTTTGAAAAGATGCCTTTATGGGCCACAATTTTCAACTTTTTTCCCTGCAGGTACATTTCGCAATTGCCTTTTTGGCCAGTATCATGGTTTTCCACAGTCCCCTTCCATTCATTTTTTTCAAAACGCACATTGTAGAGGGTTGGACGTCCTTTGGGATCAAGACCAGAAAATTTTCCGTTGCTGTAAGTGATGGTGATAATGAAGCCTTCCTCGGTTTTCCATTTACCTGCAAAAATTATCATTGGAGGATTGAGCAACACTCATTATTGCCATGAAGATGATGACAAGGGATGACAGTATTTTTTTCATATGTAATGATTTCATACTGCAAAGCAAATTAAAATAATCTGCAGTGTTTTTAATATATCTTAAAAATGAAATCGACTACCTGCACGCGCGTATCACGCTTAGTGTTTGTTGGGTAATACCCAGATAGGAGGCAATATGTCCCAAGGAGGCTCTTAGCAATATGCCAGGAAATTTGTCGAGCATATTTTTATAGCGTTGCTCGGCAGTTTGAAATTGTAATGCAAGAGTTTTTTCGGATAGCATACTAATCACTTGCAGCGATACCTGCAGCCGGAAGTTCTTAAAAGCAGGGATGCTATTACAGAGTTCGTCGAGTTTGCTATAGGGGATAGCACGCAAACAAGCTTCTTCCAATACCTGTTTACCATAGGGGTGGGGGCGGTCAAAAAAAAACTTTCAAAAGATATCAGGAAATTATTCTCGTCGAAAAAATAATGAGTGATATCCTTTCCATCTAAATTATAAAAAGCGCGTAATAATCCTTTTTCAATAAAATAAACATTTTGGTGGTGATTGTCAGGATGTGCCAGTACAGTACCTTTCGCAAATATTTGTTTACTAAAGGCTCTGCCGATAGCATCACATTCGGCGCTGTTCAATTTTATGTTTCTAAGTAGATAAGATAAGAGTTCCATTTACTTCAAATATAGAAAAATGCAACAGGCTGCCCATAATTCCTCTCCAAATTTATTTGAATATTCTCCAAGTCCATCAGGCAATAAATGGATTAATTTCACCGTTGGCAAAAGAGTGTGAAATGTATGCCCAAGATTGAATTTTTTAATACCTAATGGATTGTGCAGCAAGTTGCTTTAAGTAGGAGATAGTATCTGGTATAAGAAATGATATTTCAGCCCTTACCAAGCTTTCTATTTTGTAGCAATCCTGTAACGATTGATGTCAGTAATCAATTCAGCCCTATTGCTGTTTAAAATGAATTTAAAAATTTTTAGATGGACCCAAATTACGGTTTTGAGCTTTAATACCGCAAAACAATATCTGTTTTTTTCTTGTTTTTATTCATAATATATAGGGTATTTAATGAATAAAAACAAGAAAATTAGTGACTTAACTCAACTCAACGAAGACCTGGAAAACTATTTTAGCAATACCATTATCCCGCAGTTATTCGTTGATGCTAACTTAATTTTAAGAAAGTTCACTCCACCAGCAATGAAGCAGTTTGATCTTAAATCTGAATTCATAGGAATGCCGCTAGAGGATATAAGAGAAAATTTTAGATTTCCGACCTTTATCAGTAATATAAACACGGTGATAGCGACAGGTAAAATCTTGGAGAAAGAAATACAGACTACAGATTTAAAGTGGTACCAGATGAATATACTCCCTTATCATGTCCGTAATGAGAACCGGACGAATGGAGTCATTATTACATTTGTAGATATTACGCCAAGAGTAAAGGATCTTAAAGAACAAGAACGGCTTGTTCTAGAACATGAGTTGCTGCTCGATACAATAGCCCATGATATTAAAAATCCATTATTGGTACTTAAACTAACATTTGGGTTAATGAAGGAATTTAAGGATAAAAATTCAGCGAAATTCTTGCCCTTAATGCAAAATCATGAGAAAAGTTTGGTAGAAATAAAAAAAATAATAGATGATCTGACCGAAAGTCGTTGGGAAAAGCAGAAGTATCAGGCATCAACTGAACTGATCGATCTTCCAAATATTCTAGAGGACGTGCGGTTGAGTTTAGCACCGCAGCTGATAGAAACCGATGCAATCATCCGACAGGATTTAAAAGTTTCGGAATTTACTTTTGTACGACGTAAGCTGCGTAGTGTGCTCTATAATCTGATGAATAATGCGATTAAATATACACCAGAGTCACAGTCTCCAGAAATTCTAGTGCAATCTTTCAAGGAAGATGGCTATGTCGTTATTTCTGTAAAGGATAATGGGATAGGCATGGGGCCAGAAGTGCAGCAGACGATTTTTGAGAAATTTAAACGCGCAACCAAAATGGTCGATGGATCTGGCGTAGGTCTATATTTGGTCAATACGATTGTGACACAAGCTGGTGGAAAGATCGACTTAATAAGTGAGCCTGGGCATGGAACAGAAATAAAGATCTTTTTGAAGCAAGATTAGGTTTGAACTTCGGAAATGATTGATTTAATTGATCATGTTGAATTTGTTCGTAGATTAGAGGAGAAACACCAAAATAGCAGTAGCAAAAGATCAACAGTTTTAATATGGATGCCACAAATCATGAAAGCAGACGAACAGACATACCGTAGTTACAGGCTTTCCATTGCAAGCGAATTTGAAACGGTGTTTTCTCATTTTTATTTTGCAGAGAACAATTCAGCAACTGCCCTAACGAAAACATTGTTGCCGTCTTTTCAGACTATTATGGTGTTCAACTTTGGTACAATAGTCCGATTGGTTTCTGATGCCAAAAATGAAATCGAGGTGGACAAATGCATCGTACTAGGTCCCTTAAAATCTGCCTTTGAATATACACTTCTCCCCGGATCACAAATTTTAGTGGTTAATTTCAAGGGCGATGCATTTTATCGTTTTTTTGGAAAGGCATTTCTTTCACAGCATTTGCCAATAAACCCAGATGAAGTTATAAGTGAAAATTGTTTTAGCTACCTGTGGCATCAGTTGAACGGTATGACAAGTGTATCAGACCGAGTAAACTGCATTCTCGATTTTTGCAGACTTACTTAAAATCACAGCACAGCACCGCGGCTTTATTGGCTAATTTTAAAGACAGTACACGCAATCCAGTCAAGACCATTGCCGAAGAAACCGGGCAAACTGAAAGAAATGTGCAATTGACGCAAAAAAAGCATTTTGGCTATAGCTCCAAAGAGCTTAGTAGATACCAGCGTTTTGTAAAAGCAATTGAACTGATACAACATGTTCTTTTATCATCGAAAAAAGTGGACTGGTTTGAAATTATAGCTGAATGTGGATATTACGACCAAAGCCAGCTTATCCGGGATTTTAAGCATTTTATCAATCTTTCCCCAAGAAATTTTGTTCGATTTCAGCAAGATATCTGCCGGGCTTCAGGAGAATAGCCTTTTCGTTTTCTTACAATTTTTCCGTTTACTTTCAGGCTATTTTTGTTTTATTCAATTACTTAAAAAAAAAAAAATGAAACATCTTATTATTTATGCCCATCCAAATACGGCAAGTTTAAATCATTTATTCAAGCAAACAATTGAAGAAACACTCCTGCAACAAAAGAACGAAGTTGTAGTCAGGGATCTGTATCAGCTTAATTTCGACCCTGTGCTGTCCCTTGAAGATATGGACGGACAACGCAGGGGCATCGTAAGCGAAGCAATTAGAAAGGAACAGCAACATATTGCCTGGGCTGAAGCTGTTACCTTTATTTATCCGATATGGTGGACAGGTATGCCGGCTATGATGAAAGGGTATATCGATAGGGTATTCAGCTACGGATTTGCCTATAGGTACGATAACGGAGTACAAAAAGGACTGTTGGCCGGTAAGACCGCCTACATTATCAATTCACATGGAAAATCAAAGGCTGAATATCAGGAAATAGGAATGGATAGGGCGCTGATACTGACCTCCGACAGAGGTATCTATACCTATTGTGGCTTCGATGTGAAGTGCCATTTATTCTTTGACCGTGCCGACCGTGCAGCAGCAGAAACGATAGATGAATGGAAAATGGAAATCGTTGATGCTTATTCCTTGGTTCGATAAAGTCCTTTTACCAAGAAGTTAATTTCAGCTATATTAACTTCTTGGGAGGACGGAGGTGATCTTGATCGGATATGCTATCAACTTTTTTGTTCATCTATTTTCTTGTTATTCTAACCATCCCAGCTCCGGCTAATTCGTAAAAACCAGTACGACTTGAATGCACACGTTTATATGATGATTTAACTTTTTGTTCTACGCTTATTTTGGTTAATACTTCTCTGGAAAAGCCTAAAAGCCTCATTTGTGCCCGGAGCAGATCACTGCCCTCCAATCGGAAAGTGACTGAATCTTTGCCGACTCGAAAGTTTGAAATTGGGTAATTTATAAAAACTATTCCACCCCAATTGGCCACTTTAAAATACTGTCGTGGTATGATACCAAAGGCCAGTCCGGCGCCATATACTTCCTGGCCGACTTCACCGCTTTTCTCCCAGCCATCATGTATGTCTTGAAGTGGAATCCATAGATCTTTTTGTATTTCACCCGTTTTGGTTTTTTCGACAATCATTTCTGTCGGAAGTAGCGGAGGGTAATAGTAGGCGAGTCGGCCCGCAGCATACTTGATAAATTCCGGGATCAATATTTTTAGCGATGGAAGAATAGCCATTCCTGCTGCCACCTCAAGATAATGATGCAGGGCAGCAAATACTTCCAGCTCTTCGTATGCCGCGGTATAGGGGGCATCTTTCAAGGGAAAAACAGAAAAAAAATAAGGAAAGTTTTTGCCGTAACCATAATTGCATTCCCACAATTGACAGTTTTTAAATATGCCGGCGAGGCAGCAATAGCTTAGTTTTAGGTAATGCTCATCGTCGGTCACCTTATACATCTCCAAAAAGGCCCCCGCAGCAAATGCCGTATTGTTGGCCTGATAAAATATATCAAAGGCCAGACCGTCTAAACTTTTAAGTGCTCTGCTTGCTTCCAGAAAAAATCGTTTTTCTTTGGTCAGCTGCCAGGCCAGGAGCATAACGTGTGCATATGATCCCGGGACGTCTTTTTCACCACCTTTACCTGGAGTCGTTTCGGCTTTTAATACCTCCAAAGTGGTCATCTTATAAAAGACAGGCCATTGATAGTCAAAATGTTTGGCAACCTTTATCGCATAATCTATCGAATCCAGAAATAGTTTTTCAGCCATCTTGTCGCCCCGCAATGCAAGCCTGGCGAGGTTTAACAAGGGGTGATGTAGATACCAGGAGTCCATTACCATCTCACTCTTTTGCTCTTCGGAATGATCCAAGTCATCTTTTAACGAAGGGTGCCACCTGACTAAACTCTTTATAGACTTATCATAAAATGAGGTGAGTCCATCGGAGAGCTCCTGCAACAAAGGGTGCTGCTCTCCGGTCCAGGTAAGATACTCATGCAATGGGAGTATGACGGCAAGCTGCACCATGATTTCTGCAGGCGTTTTGTAGTCGCCCACATAAGCATTCAGATAAGGACTGCCGTCTGTTTGTGTCCAGCAACCTTTGTTGTTCGAAATATTATCCAGGATCTTTTCAGCCGACTGCAGCCAATTATGTTGGCTGGCTTCAGGCTTAGGAAGGAGGAGGTATATTGATGCCAGTGAATCGAGGTAACTTTCAACGACCTCGACGTCACTTTCGGGAATCTTTTCATCGAGCTGTACAAAAGCATCCGAAATGATATATTCTTTATTGGCCGGCAATGGTTTTTCAGCGTTTACAGGAAACTGGAACCCCAGTTCTGGCCATTCACCGCCGACAGTTTCCCGGAGTGATACTTCTGTTTCCTGGCAATAGGGAGACATGGCTGTGAGATTCTGAAAATAGAACACCGAACCGGCTTTTGGCTTTGTCATACTAAAATAAAGCTGTCCTGACCGGGACCCTACCTGTTTGGCATGTATTTTTCCCACTGTATTTTCAGTATTTCCATCTTTAGTCAAGGGAACAATATCGCGGGGCCAAAACGGGATAAGAAGCGGTAATTTCGTTCGCAAGGTCGTGGTATAACGAAAGGTGGCGCGCAGACTTTCGGGAAAGAAGACAATGATTCGATAATAGGCTAACCTAGTAGAAGCAGTGATAAGGATCTCATCGGGAGCTTCGGAGATCGTCACCTTTTCAAACCTGCTATTCATCCCAAAGGCCAGTCTAAAGGCTATGCTAGCGCCCGTTGGCCAGATAACCACGAGCCAAATCGAATCGCCTGGATTATGAATTTTGAGTCTGTATGTTTTTAGGTCTATTTCAAAAATAGACGTAGAATCTGCTATATCAGCCTGGACCGTTGCTGTCCAAGGAGTGACGGGATTTATCATCATGCTAATTTCTTAACTGTATAATGTGCTTGTCTCCTTATAGGAAGAGAAGCAAGGTAACAATCGTTTTAACAATTGATGTTTATGGTACAACTACGGTGAAAACGTGTTTGTCCTGTTTTTCAATTAGGCTGATGAAAGGAATAACTAAGCTTTGAAGAAAATAAAGTGATTGTGGCTAGGGATAGGATGTGTTTTGCTAAAGATACCTCAATGGACGATTGCACAGGTATAATAAATGCCCGGATTACCGGGCATTTATTAACTTATGACGCAGACTCGTTTACTGACGAGACGGCTATTTCTGTGAGTAATGTATCGGTTTGCTTTTCCTCATCTAGTGTTTGTTGAAGCAATTGCTCGGCTTCAGTATGGTTCATTAATTTTGCAAATGTGACAAGGCAACCATAGCTGGCGATTTCATAATGTTCAACTTTTTGGGCTGCAGAAATGAGTGCCGCATCTAGTGCTGGATCGCCTTCAAAATTTTCAATGATTTCATCAGCTTCCTCCAGCAGACCTTCCATAGCTTTACATTTTTTCCCGCGGGCAGCAATGCCCAACGCTCCAAATACTTCTTTAAGCCGCTCGATTTGTCCTTCAGTTTGGCTGTGGTGCTCCTCAAATGCTTGTTTTAATTGTTCGTCTTCTGCGGCTTTGCTCATTTTCTTTAAACCTTTTAAGAGCTGTTTCTCCGCGCCTAAAATATCTTTTAATTCGTCTACAAATAACTCATGTAAATGCTCGTTTGGCATTTGTTGCTGATTTTGATTCGATTTTGCCATAATTCTTTTTAGAGATGGACACGAGTGGGGAGAAGATCGTTTTTAAAAATTCTTAATTTTGATTTCTGTTTTGTCAATTCGGGAGTA
Organism: Sphingobacterium sp. UBA7038; assembly: GCF_002494055.1. Lineage (NCBI taxonomy): Bacteria > Pseudomonadati > Bacteroidota > Sphingobacteriia > Sphingobacteriales > Sphingobacteriaceae > Sphingobacterium > Sphingobacterium sp. UBA7038. The sequence goes on along the minus strand of NZ_DLAV01000011.1, from coordinate 96,459 downwards.
CAATTATTGGAAAAGGTCTAAAACGTATTGCCGGGGATCAACTATTTCTAATTTTTTTAATTGTGCTGGATCTACCAATCTATTTCTTGGTGTGGTCACTAATAGTATGCCATCGTCCTTCATGCGATAGCGATGATCTGCTATAGTGATGATCTTCTAAAACAAAGCAGGCCTGAGAATGGTTTTTTTAGCAGAATCCTGATTGCTATATGCATATTGAATTTGGCCATTGCAAATAAATAGCACAGTCAAGGGAATTTAGATAAGGTGCCGCGTATGAAAAGAAGAAAATTTATAGTGCAAACAGGCCTTGCAGGATCGGGCTTAATCTTTAGCGCAGCGGCACCTAATATTTTGGTAAGAACAATTAAAGAACATAGTATGGTAAAACCTGATAATTTAAGCAAACACAGACGTTTTCGCTCCAATAATAAAGCCGGGTTTGGTGGCGTGGCATTAGGGAATGGCTTTCAGCAAAACGCAGATCTAGAATGTCTCCAAGCAGTAGAAGCAGCTTGGAATGCTGGGATACGATTATTTGATACTTCCCCATGGTACGGATTGGGCATCAGCGAACGCAGAATGGGCTTGTTTTTAAAAGATCAGCCACGCGACAGCTTTACCCTTTCCACTAAAGTAGGACGACTCTTAGAACCTAAAGAGGACTTTACCATGGAACAGTTGTTATGGAAGGGTAAAATGAATTTTCGTTATCAATACGATTACAGTGCTGCCGGTGTGAGAAAAAGCGTAGAGGATAGCTTACAGCGCATGGGCTTATCATCTATAGATATCGTATATATTCATGATCTTTCACCCGACAATGGTGATATGAAAGACAGCTATGGAAGTTACTTTGAGCAAGCGGCGAAAGGAGCGATGCCCGAGCTGACTAAAATGAGAGAAGAAGGTATAATAAAAGGATGGGGGCTAGGTGTCAATACCATCGAACCAATTTTGCAAACATTAGACATGGCAGATCCCGATATTTTTCTTTCAGCCTGCCAATATTCGTTGATTAAACATGATGACGATTTGAATAAGGTTTTCCCAAAGATCGCTGAGAGAGGGTTGTCGATTGTTGTAGGCGCACCACTGTGTGCTGGATTTCTGTCAGGCAGGGACCGCTACCTATATGATGGAACGTTTCCTGCTGGGGTTAAAGAAAAGTTGAATGCTTTACAAAGGGTGGCTGACGATCATGCTGTAGACCTGCGGACAGCTGCATTGCAATTCGCTGCAGCACCAGACGAGGTTTCAGGAGTGATACCCGGAGCACATACCGTAAAGCAGGCCATTCAAAATGCGGAATCTTTCAAGACTAAAATTTCCGCCGATTTTTGGGAAGAATTAAAACATGAAAAATTAATTGCGGCAAATGCTCCCGTACCAAAAGCATAGCATTTAGAATCGTACCTTAAATAAATTGGCTTGCCGTATCGAATTTGAATAACAGTATCTAAATATGAATAGACAAATTACACAAAACAACATAAAAGACAATACAACATAAAAGACAATACATTCTTTTGGTATAGCTATATTAAATGGTTCAATGGATACGACGAAATAAACGAGATCAACATTGACGAAGCATTAGAAGTTATCGGCATTGACAAAGAAAAATTAGCGGAATGGGAAGAACGATTTTTTTCGCTAGATGACTTTGGAGAAGTTTCAAAATTTATCGAAGGAAAATTAGATGGAGATACGACCTTCTTAATTGAATTTCAAGATCATGAAATTAGATTTTTTCTTAACGACATTTACTTTGGGAAGTTAGGTGGGCATTTTGAAGCTTGGTTTCTAACTTGGGATGAACTGTTATCACTTCAACAGTTTGAACAATTATTTCTGCTTATGTTACCAATGACAGCAATTGAAAGAGAGCAAAGAGACCATGCGAAGCAGATTATATATAACCATTTAAAGACAGTACCACAGTTTGAGCAAAGTGCGGAATATATTTCTAAATGTATTTTAAACGGACTTTTAATTGACGAGGTCTTTTTTGAGCTTGATGAAGTGGGTACAGTAAACAATCAAAATCATAGTGTTCGAAATATTCGAAAATATCCAAGATATAAAGAAAACATAATTGAATTGAATAAAATCTTAAAAAAAAATTGCAATAAAAAACTCGGCTCATTATAGTTACGCCAGATCCGCGGCTCATGAAATTCTGGTGCGATCTTTCAAAGAAAATGGCTATGTTGTTATTGCTGAAAAGCTCTTTGATACTTTGCCAAATAAAAAGTTTTTTTAAAATGCCTTAATGCGCCACAATTTTGATTAAAGTCTCTGCAAAAATGAGCGATAAATAAATTTTAAAGATGAAAATATTAATTTGGAAGGGCATTATCTACAATTCCCTCGAATATTTTAAACTGACACAACAGGGAGGCTTTTTTATGGTCGATTCCAACATTATTGGGTATTATGAAGATAAAATCTATACCCTCAAATATCATTTGAAGATTGACGAGCATTGGAATGTTCAAGGTCTTGATTTAGAATATGAAGTGAATGGCGTTAATAAAAGAATAAAAGGAAATAAAGTTAAAAATGACTGGGAAATAAATGGATCGATTATAATCGATTTTCAGGGTATTGATTATATTGATATCTCCCTCACACCATTTACCAATACACTTCCGATCAATAGTTTGAATCTCGAAGTCGGTGAGAGTACGGATATCAAAGTGCTCTATTTTGATATTCTAAACGACGGCATAAAACCAGTTCATCAGAACTATTCGAAAACGAACATGTTAACCTTTCAATACAAGAATGTTCCGAAAGATTTTGAGGCCGACCTTGATGTAGATCATTTGGGTTTAGTGGTCAATTATCCGGGGTTATTTACCAAGGTAGCCGAAATTTAGCAAGCATCTTCCGGAGCTCAGAAGAACTTCGATTTATAGTCCCTGCGTTTGCACCGGAAAAGGCGAAATCGTGACGAAGTTTCTAAAAACAATATTCCTTTTTAGTGCTGTCTTAGCTATGTAACATAAACAGAGCACAATGAATTTTGATATGATTAAATGTGAGGACCTCGGCCAGGCCATACATATACCAAACACGACGGACGACCATCACGAAGAAACCTGGTTTGTGAAATTTGGCGAGGAAATAATAGGTGTTGGACTTTTTCCAAAACAAAGCTCGAACTGCGTTTTGGCAATCGTTGGCGATAGCTATGACGACAAGAAAATACTGGGCGACATTGATGCACATGATAAAGTGATTATTGAAGGATTGAATATCGCTTTTGAAGGCTACTTAAGATCCATCCGCGGTGATGTAGTCATCGGCGAAAAGCAAGTAGATGATTTCTCGCACAATAATCAAAAGTTGGATTAATACCCTATAAAAAAACTGCTCAACTGTTGAGGCAGTTTTTTTTTATCCTTAGCGAAGTACGCTTGTGCGGCTTTCATTTCCGGAAATGAGCATAACAAGGCAGACACGAGGATGTTAAAATATGCTGAAATAGGTTTATCCTCTAATTTAAGAATTAATGTGGATTTTTTTTGTTTAAACAATTGATATTCTTACAGTCAACCAAGTTTGTGTTCCTACGATATTATGGGCTTTATTTTATAATGTAGAGACAAAATATATCGCTGCTGGGGAGTACAGCTACTCTAGTGTGTCGATTGATCCCCAACTTTGCTGCTTCTTATCCAGTTTTAGATCTTTCAATGAAATAAACATATAACTATACCAACGTGATACTATGATTTCGAGTCCAAAGCAAAATTTGGACTAATTTTTTATTTAAAAATTTTATATATCGTTTTATACATTTATAAAAAAATATTAATATTGTATTTATGTAATACATAATATTGTTGGCATTTTTTCTTAATCTAACCAATTAATCTTAAACATCTGCTAACCTTTGAAAGAACATTTTTAATTACGATATGGAATCGAATCAAGTGGAAAGTCGAATAGAGCATAAAATTTTGCGCTGTTTAAAAGACGGAGATATGCAAGCATTTTCCTTAGTTTATAATTTTTACTGGGATGGCCTCTATGACTTTGCTTTACGATTAATGAAGGAAGAAGCGCTAGCACAAGATGTTTTGCATGATGTCTTTACCGAGTTGTGGGCCCGTCATAAACGATTAAACATCCAGTCATCGTTAAAAGATTATTTATTCATTTGTACAAAAAACAGATGTTTTAAGCTGCTGAGGAAATTACGTAGGTTAAATGAAGTAGAGGATCACCTGTTATTAGACATAGCGATTGAGCATGATGAGTTTTCGTATAAAGAGCTTTCTGATCAGCTTGATGGCTTACTAGCAAGACTTCCAATCAAAACAAGGGCAATATTTATTATGAGTCGAGAAGATGATTTATCCTACAAACAAATCGCAAAAAAAATGAATCTTAGTATTAAATCTGTCGAATATCATATATCAAAAGTCTTGAATAAATTACGAAAAGCCTTATAATTATATCCGCCTTTTCGTTAACTTGTCGTATTAACAAATTAAAATCTTTCAAATTCATCTGTATTCTAAGCATATGCCCCTAAACGATAGCGAAGATATAAAAAAACATACTTTTGATCGTATTCTAACAACGATTAGTCGAAAGAAACGTAAAAAGCGTTTGTTGAATGGGGCTATCCTATTTTTTGTTTTATCTATTTGTTCTGCTAGCTTATACTTTTTTTATTCTCGTTCCATTAATATCTCCCCCCAAAAATCTGAGCATATTTATGCGGATATTACAGCTGGAGATATCACAATTTCAGGGTCAAGGCCCATTTCCCTTGTTGAATGGGAGAATAATAAAAACAAACCTTTCAAAGTCAGTAAAAAGAAAGATATGTTGATTATTGAACCGACAGAATCATCAACCTCCGAATTTGATGATGTTGTTCTGCGCGTTGGGGTTGGTGGATTGTATAAGGTTTTGTTAAAAGATGGAACTATAGTATTTCTTAATTCCAATTCCGAGCTAAGCTACAAAGGTGATTTTTTAAAAAATCGGATTTTAAGTTTAAAAGGGGAAGCCTTTTTTGAGGTTGCAAAGAGACAACAGGCTGGTATTAAACAGGAATTTACTGTTCTGACAGGGAAACAGCGGATAGCTGTATTAGGTACTAAGTTTAATGTTTTGTCTCGTGAAAAGATCGAGCAGACTGTATTAACAGAAGGAAGTATAGCTTTGAGAAGTATGAAATCAGGAAAAAATGAGTTTCTTGTTCCTGGAGAGAGAGCCATGCTGGATGATCAAGGATCTATTGATAAAACAACTGCTATAACCGAAGATTATACATCGTGGAAAGATGGTAATTTGTATTACGAAAATAAAAGCTTGCGCTATATTCTCTCAGATCTCGCTAATATTTATCCGATTCATTTTGATCCCAATAAAGTTCCCAATCGAAATTTTACACTTTTTCTTAAAAGAGATCGCTCGTTTTCTGAGATTTTGGATCTCATAAAAAGATCAGGCAATTTGAACATCACGTTAAAAGGTCATGAATTAATTTTTTAAAAAAATTTTTTAGGGTAATCGCGTTTGGGAGACTCTTTATTGTAAGAATGGGAATAATGCCCCTTTTACAATAAAGCCTAAAAATATGAATAAAAAATTTCACCTGAGAAAAAACAAATTTTGGTTTGTTCGGGACCAATCTGCTTTAACTTTTCTAAAGCGATCGTCAAGAATAGGTACTATCCTTGGTTTAATAGCTCTTCAAAGCCTTCCCTTAGCCAAGGCACAAGAATTAAACCTCAATCTAAAAAATGCAACCTTATCAGAGGTCCTAAAAGAGATACGTAAACAAACGGGATATCAGATTATTTATGATTCGGATATTTTGCAAAACAAAAAATTAATCTCTTATTCTGGTTCCAAATTGGATTTGAGGTTAGTGTTGAAAAAAGCGCTCACGGAGCAGGATCTAGATTTTGTGATTGAAGGTAAAACTATTATTGTTAAACCACAGGAAAGGAATAGTTTCAAAAATATCCCAAATCAAAAATTAGAAAAGATAGAGATTAAAGGTACAGTTTTGAATGCATCGGGAAAACCAATTGCGGGTGTGACTGTGACAGAAAGAGGTACCTCAAATACTGTATTGACAGCAGAAGACGGAACATTTACTTTAAAAGTAGCAAATGAAAAATCTATTTTGGATTTTTCCTATGTGGGGTATGCTTCTTTAAGTGAAAACGCTAGTCGCAACCCAATGCTGTTGACAATGGCCAGTCAGGATAGAGCCTTGGAAGAAGTTGTCGTAGTGGGGTACGGAACTCAAAAGAAGGCAAATTTGACTGGTGCGGTTTCTTCCCTTGATGGTAAAGAGTTAGAGTCAAGACCTGTGCAGAATGTTGGACAGGCGCTGCAGGGCATGATTCCTGGGTTGAATTTACAGACAACTGGATTGGGCGGCGAGCTAAATCAAAATCTAAGCGTCAATATCCGTGGTGCGGGGACGATAGGCGTAGGGTCGAGTTCATCAGTTTTGGTTTTAATTGATGGGATGGAAGGTAATATGAATGCGCTGAATCCTCAGGATATTGAAAATATCACCGTGCTTAAAGATGCAGCAGCTTCTGCTATTTACGGCTCCAGGGCACCTTTTGGAGTTATCCTCATTACAACAAAATCTGGAAAATCGGGGAAGATAACAGCAAATTATAACAATAATATAAGACTGGGCAAGCCAAGAGGGCTACCAACGATGTTAGATTCCAAAACATTTGCTTACTATTTTAATGAAGTCGCAGCAAACGATGGTGAGGGTGCAAAATTTTCGCAGGAGGTATTGGAACGGATTGACGCTTATCAGAAAGGAGAAATAGAAACGACAACTACCCCAAATGCTAGTGACAGATTTCAATACTATACGGGATCTAATGGGAATACAAACTGGTTTAAAGAGTTTTATAGGGACTTTACAACTTCCCATGAACATACGCTCAGTTTGAATGGCGGTACTGAAAAGCTAAATTTTTATAGTTCTGCAAATTACATGGATCAAAATGGTTTGAACAGATTTGCCAATGATAATTTTCAACGATATTCGATAGCTACGAAAATCAATGCAAAGATTAGCGATAAGGTGGACCTCATGTACAATACGCGTTTTGTACGTGAAGACTACGAAAAAGCAAGCCATATGAATGATTTATATTATCATAATATAGCGAGAAGATGGCCTACGATACCTTTGTACGACCCAAATGGAAATTATTCCGAACCAAGTGAAATATTGCAGCTGCAGCAAGGAGGACGTTCAAAATTTCAGAAAGATTTTCTTTATCAGCAGCTACAATTACATTATCAGCCAATCAAAAACTGGAATATAACAGGAAATGTCAATTACCGCATTACGACTCAAAATGACCATGCCGAAATTTTGAAAGCTTATTCAAATGATGCAAAAGGAAACCCGTTTCTCCTTGCAGTAGGATACAATGCTGCGGGGTATACCAATGTGTCTGAATACAATCGCAAAGACGAATATTTCAGTACAAATTTCTTTTCAGATTATTCCTTTGACCTCAACGATGATCATCATTTCAAAATTTTGGCTGGTTTCAATTCAGAGCTCAATAAGTATAGAGATCTCAATGGAAGCATGAGCGATCTGATCACAGATAATATACCGACATTGAATACTGCCACCACCAATCCAAGGGCTTCTGGGGGCTATCAACATTGGGCTACCGCTGGTTTTTTTGGACGATTAAACTATAGCTACAAAGATAGGTATCTTTTTGAGGCTAACGGACGATACGACGGCTCTTCACGTTTTCCAAGAGATTTGCGCTGGAATCTCTTCCCCTCAGTTTCCGCTGGATGGAATGTAGCAAATGAGTCATTTTGGCCTATTAAGGAGCATGTTTCCATGTTTAAGTTACGTGGTTCCTATGGCGAGTTGGGAAACCAATATACGGACAATTGGTATCCTTTTTATGCAACAATGCCAGTAAGTATAGCTAATGGTACCTGGCTTTTGAATGGACAAAAAACAAATACAGCCAGTGCACCTGGGCTTATTGCCTCAACTTTGACCTGGGAGCGTGTATCAAGCTGGAATGTGGGGTTGGATCTGCGGGCACTTTCCAATCGTTTAGGTTTATCTCTTGAAGTCTATCGTCGGAATACATTCGATATGATAGGACCAGCACCAGAACTTCCCGCTATTTTGGGTACAGCTGTGCCGCGATTAAACAATGCCGAGATGAACTCCAGAGGCTTTGAAATTGAGTTAAATTGGAAAGATCATATCGGTAAATTGAATTATAGCGCGCGAGCTGTCCTTTCCGACGACCGTCAGACAGTCACCAAATATCCTAATCCTACAGGTACGTTGAGTACCTGGTACGATGGCCGCAAGAATGGGGAGATCTGGGGATATCAAACTTTAGGAATAGCACAGAGCGCAGAAGAAATGGCTGCACACCTCGCTAATGCCAAACAGTCTTTCGGGACAAACTGGCAAGCTGGGGATATTATGTATGCTGATCTCAACGGAGACGGTCAGGTTAATAATGGAGCCAATACGTTGGCGAACCCAGGGGATCTGGCAATTATAGGAAATTCGGCCCCACGCTATCGTTATAGTTTTGATTTAAATTTCAATTATAGTGGATTCGATTTAGGGATTTTCTTGCAAGGTGTTGGAAAACGCGATTATATGCCCAATGGCCCATATTTTTGGGGGGCGAATGGCGGGATGTGGCAGTCTGCTGGATTTGTTGAGAATATGAACTTCTACCGCGATGAGAATTCCACGATGGTACAGAACGGTGTTTTAGGTGTTAATAAAGATTCCTATTTACCAAGACCTTATTTTAACACCTCAAAAAATCAGCAAACACAAACTAAATATTTGCAGAGCGCTGCTTATTTACGTTTAAAGAATGCTCAATTTGGATATACGTTTTCTCCACAGCTATTGGCCAAGATAGGATTTACCAAAATTCGTATTTATGCATCAGGTGAGAATTTGTTGACTTTTACCAAAATGGCTAAGGTTTTTGATCCGGAAACCGTTGGACTAGGAGGATGGAACGATGGAAAAACATATCCATTTTCGACGACTTATTCTTTTGGCCTTAACTTGAATTTTTAATTAGATATATATGAAAACGACATATTATTTTTCTACAATTTCTTGGTTGTTATCGATGACCGTGCTGTTCACTTTGCATTCCTGTAACAAGTATCTGGACAGGGAACCCTTATCCAATGTAACGCCGCAGGAATATTTAAATACCGAAGCTGATTTAGCCGCATATACGGTTGGACGTTATGCCTTTCCATCACATTCTGGCTGGGGGCTTGGCACATTTGCCAACGATAACGGTACCGATAACCAGGTGACTTCAAGTTATTCGACTCGTTGGGTTCCGGGAGAATGGCGTGTGCCGAGTTCGGGCGGCGAATGGGATTTTGCTCAGATTAGACAGTTGAACTATTTTCTCGAACAGGTACTTCCAAAATGGAAGAGCGGTAAGTTAACAGGAAATTCAGCAAATATAACTCATTATGTGGGTGAAGCGTATTTTTTGAGAGCGTATGAATATTTTAATAAAGTACAGGCGCTGGGTGATTTTCCGATTGTTAAAAATACACTCAAAGATAATATGGAGGAGCTGACGGCTACTTCCATTCGACAACCTAGAAATATGGTGGTTAGATTTATTCTTTCTGATTTGGATTCGGCAATTACGTTGTTGAACGATGTAGCCCCTGACGGAAAAAACCGTATTTCAAAAAAGGCCGCTTTACTTTTTAAATCTCGTGTAGGGTTATTTGAAGGCTCTTGGCTAAAATACCACAAAGGAACTGCTTTCGTCCCTGGCGGAACTGGCTGGCCGGGCGCAAAATCGCACCCAAATTTTTCGATCAATATCGATAATGAGATCAATTATTTCTTAGAACAGTCGATGACTGCAGCTGCTCAGGTAGCCGATGCAGTCGAACTTGTCGGAAATACAAAGGATGATGGTTATAATTCATCTTCGAACCCCTATTTCAAAATGTTTGGCGACGAGAATCTAAATGGTTACAGCGAAGTACTTTTATGGCGGAGTTATTCAATGCCTTTAGGAATTACGCATGCTGTAAATCACTACATGAACCGTAATGGCGGAAATTCTGGATATTCAAGAGGCCTTGTGGAAAATTTTACGATGAAAAACGGACTGCCTATTTATGTTTCGAACTCCGGTTATGCAGGCGACGATTCCATCAGCCTCGTCAAAAAAAATCGGGATAATCGCTTACAGCTCTTTATGAAAGCACCTGGTGAATTGAGTTATACCAACCAGATTTCTTCGACAGGTGCTGTACAGACAGAGCCGAGACCAGATATTATCGGACTAGCCGAAACAAGGTACGTGACAGGTTATGCCGTGAAAAAAGGAATGAGTTATCTTTTTGCCCAAGCTGAGGGACAGACTGGTACCACAGGCTCAATTATATTTCGTGCTGTTGAGGCTTATTTAAACTATATTGAAGCAAGTTATCTTGCAAAGGGAATGATCGATGCAAAAGCGAATAGTTACTGGACAAAAATCAGAGAAAGAGCAGGTGTAAATACAGATTTTATGGCAACCGTAAATGCGACAGACATGCAAAAGGAAGCTCAAGGTGATTTTGCAGCATATTCTGCTGGGCAGTTACTATCCGACAAACTTCTTTATAATATTAGAAGGGAGCGCCGTTTAGAACTAGTTGCTGAGGGATTTAGATTTAATGATCTTAGGCGTTGGCGGGCGTTGGATCAATTGGCAAGCAATCCATACATTATTGAAGGGATGAGACTGTGGGGGCCTATGCAAGACTGGTACAAAGATAAAGGTGTATCGACTTTAATCGTACCCGGCACAGCAGGAAAAACCGCAAATGTGTCCTCACCACAGGAAAGTCAATATTTAAGACCCTATCGGATTAATCTTTCGGCTAACAATCTTGTTCTAAAAGGCTATAGCTGGACCAGTGCCCACTATTTGTCTCCTATAGCCATAAGTCATTTGAGCATAACTTCAACAGATGGTAGCCCAGCTGGTTCAATTATTTATCAAAATCCGAATTGGCCTTTAGTTGCCAATCAGGGAGCCAATCAATAATTGGTCGGAACCTTTACGAAAACTTTGAAGATAAGATAGTTCGGAGATTATTCCGGCTATCTTATTTTTGTCAGATAAATATCAAATGAAGAAAATTAATACAATTACATTACTGTTATTGGCAGCGGTTTTTCACGCTTCGGCTCAAAATATGATTGCATTACAACCCGGAGAATCAGAATCTGCTATTGTAACCAAAGCTGCCAACGTGATACCGACCCAAAGACAGCTTGATTGGCAAAAGCTGGAAGTGACCGGATTTCTCCATTTTGGGATCAATACCTTCACAAATAAGGAATGGGGTGAAGGGAAAGACGATCCAAAATTATTTAATCCGACGCAATTAGATGCAGAACAATGGGTTAGGACAGCAAAGGAAGGTGGAATCAAACTTTTGATTCTTACGGCGAAGCATCACGATGGCTTCTGCCTCTGGCAAACGAATACAACAGACTATTCGGTTAAAAATTCTCCTTACAAAAAGGGAAAAGGAGATATTTTTGGCGAACTTGCTGCGGCCTGTAAAAAATACGATATGAAGTTGGGGGTATATCTTTCCCCTTGGGATCGACATGAAGCTTCTTATGGGTCAGAAGCTTATAATGATTTTTTTGTTGCCCAATTGAGCGAATTACTGACCCGATATGGTCAGATTGATGAAGTTTGGTTTGATGGTGCTAACGGAGAGGGACCTAACGGTAAAAAGCAGGAATACGATTGGAATCGTTATTATCAGGTTATACGTGAAAAACAACCTGAGGCCGTTATCGCAGTTATGGGACCCGATGTAAGATGGGTCGGTACAGAAACGGGGTATGGACGGGACACAGAATGGTCAGTTGTACCGGCTAGTAATCTAGCACAAAATCAGATAGCTGCAGGATCGCAACAGCAGATGAATATTAAACCGGCCGGAGATATGCGTAATAAAGATCTTGGGAGCAGAGAAAGGATCAAAGAGGCAAAAGGGCTGGTATGGTACCCAGCGGAAACTGATGTTTCTATACGCCCGGGATGGTTCTATCACGAGGAAGAGGATAACAAAGTCAAAAGCCCGGGTAAGTTGATGGATATTTATTTTAATTCGGTAGGGAAAAATGGTGTCTTGTTGCTTAATATTCCACCAACAACTGCAGGTTTGATTCATTCGGTAGATGCTGCAAATTTAAAAAAGTGGAATGACTGGCGCACAGCATTGTTTTCGAAAAATCTTTTAAGCAAAGCTAAACTCCATACTGCAGGCCTCGTTTTAAAAAAATGGAAAAAAATGCCATTTTGGACGACGAAAGATGAAAAAAACAGCATAGCAACTTTTGAATATACCCTACCTAAAGCAACCGCGTTCAACGTTCTTTCCTTACAGGAAACCATCGCTTTAGGGCAACGTGTCGAGCGATTTAATTTGGAGATCTGGCAAGATGGAGTCTGGAGAGAAGTGTCGAAAGGAACTACTATCGGTAACAAACGTTTATTGACTTTTCCGACAGTTAGTGCCCAGAGATTAAGAATCAACATTTTACAATCTCGCCTAAACCCGCAAATAGAACAGCTGGGACTCTATTTCAATGAAAAAGGAGCATTTGAATAGCACATCATGATTTCAGCTTTAATTCCAATCACAAAAGATCTGAATAATTTTATTATGTTATACATAAGTTGTATTTTCGGATCTTCAATTTGTTTTTATGAACAAACTCAACCTTAAAATGCTATAGATGCAAAAAGAATCTAAATCTTATTTATCCATTTTTTCAACCCGAGGACTGAAATTTATACTATGTGCAATAATATCTATTGGACCAAATACTTTATTTGCTCAGGAACGAATAGTAACCATGCTCGAGGATGGATGGAAATTTACAAAACATGATCAGCCAAACTTCGCTGATATCGGATTGATTACAAGCGAATGGCAGACTGTTCGTGTTCCGCATGATTGGGCAATTTATGGCCCATTTAGTGCCAACAATGATAAGCAGCATATGGCTATTGCTCAAGATGGACAAAAGGAAGCATTGGAACATGCAGGTCGGACTGGTGGACTTCCGTTTGTAGGCGTTGGCTGGTATCGTAAAGAATTTGAATTGCCACAAAACGTTCAAAATAAGCGCACGGTTTTACAGTTTGATGGTGCTATGAGCAATGCTGTCGTTTTTGTGAATGGGAAAAAGGTCGGCAATTGGCCTTATGGCTATAATAGTTTTTATTTTGACGTTTCCGAGTATGTGAGTCCGGGTCAAAATTTGGTCGCGGTAAGATTAGAAAATAAGTCTGAGTCATCCCGCTGGTACCCTGGCGCAGGATTGTATCGAAATGTTCGATTGGAGATCACTGAAAAAACAAGTATTGCACATTGGGGCACCTATATTACGACGCCTGAGATCACAAAGGATTTCGCTCGAATTCAGGTTCGGACTGATTTAGCCGGTATAGATCTGTCGAAAGATTCTCTTTCCTTAGAAACTATTCTTATCGATAGCCATGGACGCATCGTGGCGAAGAAGAATGATCAGATAGGCAACTACCAGATCCAGCAGATGCAACAGGAATTGTTCGTTGAGAAACCACAATTGTGGGAATTGCAATCCCCCAATTTATATAAGGCTGTCAGCAAGCTCTATCAGAACGGCAAATTAATCGATAAATATCAAACCGTATTTGGAATCAGAAGCATTGCTATGGTACCCAATAAAGGGTTTTATTTGAATGGAAAGCTGACCGTATTTAAAGGAGTGTGTTTGCATCATGATTTGGGGCCTTTGGGAGCAGCTGTGAATGATGCCGCTATTAGGCGGCAGTTACGAATAATGAAAGATATGGGCGTTAATGCCATTCGCACTTCCCATAATATGCCGGCTCCGGAGCTGGTGCAAGCCTGTGACGAAATGGGTATTATGCTAATGGCGGAAAGTTTTGATGAATGGAAAATTCCCAAAATGAAGAATGGGTACAATCAATATTTTAACGATTGGGCCGAAAAAGATCTTGTAAATCTGATACGGCATTACCGCAATAATCCAAGCGTTGTGATGTGGTGTATTGGAAATGAAGTACCCGAACAAGGAAGTCCTGACGGATCTAAGGTCGCGCGGTATCTGCAAGATATTTGCCATCGTGAGGATCCATCTCGCCCCGTTACCCAGGGGATGGACAACCCTGATGCGGTTATAAATAGTAGCTTTGCCTCAACGATGGATGTTGCAGGCTTTAATTATCGTCCATTTAAATACCCCGAAGCCTATAAAAAGTTACAACAGCAGTTAATTCTTGGTACTGAAACTGCGTCTACTTTGAGTTCTAGAGGTGTTTATAAATTTCCCGTTGAACGAAAATCGATGGCAAAATATGACGACCATCAGGCTTCGAGTTATGATGTAGAGCATTGTTCCTGGTCGGATTTGCCTGAAGATAACTTTATTCAGCATGACGATCTACCTTACGCAATAGGTGAATTTGTCTGGACAGGGTTCGATTATTTGGGCGAACCGACACCCTACTATACAGATTGGCCAAGTCATAGTTCTTTGTTCGGTATTGTAGATCTTGCCGGTATCCCTAAAGATCGATATTATCTTTATCGTAGCCATTGGAACCAGGAATTGCATACACTTCATATTCTTCCTCATTGGAACTGGAAGGGACGCGAAGGACAGAAAACGCCAATTTTTGTCTATACAGATTACCCTGCAGCGGAAATTTTTATCAATGGAAAAAGTCAAGGAGTAAAAAAGAAAGATTTTGATGTTACCTTGGTAAATTCTAACGATAAAAAGGCACAAAATGATTTTATGCGTCAAAAGCGCTATCGTTTGATGTGGATGGATACTAAATACGAACCGGGTACGGTTACGGTAGTTGCCTATGATTCTTTAGGAAATATAGCTGCAAGAGATAGTGTAAAGACGGCAGGTAAGTTATATACTGTACGTTTAGACGTTGATCGGAAACAATTGAAAGCAAATGGAAAAGATATTGCTTTTATCACAGCTACGCTGGTTGATAAACAGGGGAATATAGTGACAGGCGAAGACCGAGAATTAAAATTCAAGGTAAAAGGTCAGGGGGCATTTAAGGCTGTGGCGAATGGAGATCCAACAAGTTTGGAATCATTTCAGAAGCCTTTCATGAAGTGCTTTAATGGTCAATTGGTTTTTCTTGTTGAAAGCAGAGACTCTGTTGGGGAAATTATAGCAGAAGTAGAAGGAAAAGGATTGAAGAAAGCAAGCGTCAAATTAACGGTGAAGTAAAAGATATGTTTCATCCTATAATGCTGTACAATTAGATAATATAGGTGTGTGTATAGATGGAATTTGCTTGTGGGGCACGATAATCTCATAAAGGTCTATTAAATATTGTAGAGAATTATTTGGCCTAATTAATGCATCAATTAATTATGTTTAAAAAAATGCTTTTGATACAACCTTTTTAATATCTTTGGTGAGTAACTTCATTTTATGAAAAGAGCTATTTTTTACTATTGTGCTCAGCTATTTTTCTTAATTCTAATTTTATTAATTGGAGGATGTTCCAAGAAGGAGAATATTGCGAGCAAAACCGATGAATATATTGATCAGGCAGAAATATTATATCCTTTGAATCTTGTTGTAAGTGCTGCAAACAAAGATTTAATAGAGTTATCTTGGGATAAGGTGAACAGTTCGCATTTTAAGCCAGTATCCTATGCGATATATGTCGATAATAAGCTTGTAGCGAAGGATCTTAGTATAACAAAATACAGCTTAATTAATTTGCTTGGCGATACAAATTATAAGATCCGTGTAATTGCGAGTTCCCAAACGGGAATAACACAAGAACAAAGCATAGATGCAAGAACTGTTGGAGGCAGCACAACTAACGGAAGTACTTATGTTGAATACAAAATTCATACGCAATCACGTATAACGGGCAATAATAGCATCCGTCTTCTGGAAGATGGTGGACATTTAATCTGTACATTTTTGCAGCATGAGGGGGGAGAAACAAATTTTAAACTGATTGTATATCGTACAAATAATAAAGGCCAGATTATATGGTATCGCTTGATCCAGGATCTAAATTATTATGATTTACCACCACATGTAGTGTTGCCTTCTAAGCAAGATGAAGCTTTCATTATTGTTAAACACGATATTTATGTCATTGATCAGACGAATGGTAAACTGAAACTGGAGAAGCCCGTTTCGATAGATTTGTCTCCGAATGATTACGTTTCATCAGTTCAGTTTGACGCGTCACATAACATGATCATGGGTACAGGTGGGGGAGAGCTGTTAAAGGTTACTACCAGCGACTTTAAAGTTGTTTGGAAACGTAAAAATAGCTCCGTTGGCATTTCTTCAATTCAGTTAGACAATGCGCAACAGATCTATTATAGTTTGCTTGATTCTGAAGCAACAAAAATTAAGGTGCAAAAAACAGATCGGGACGGTAATGTGCTGGCTACTTTTGAGTTTGATGGAAAGCTTCCTGGCGATTACGAACGTCAATACCATATGCCTATTTTACTGAAAGATAAAAATGATATTTTTTATCTCTGGGGTTTTGACTTCTATTCCTATTCGTTAAGGTATGTCAAATTTGATAAGAATGGCAATGTCAAGGCAAAATTGGGTGAGTACGTCAATTTAAAGCCAGCAGGAGCTTTTTTTGATAATGATAACAATATTGTGGTCTATGGACAGCAAGAAGGTGGTGGAATATCCACTTATGGTACTATAAATAAGTATGACAGTGATCTGAAGCTCTTATCGACTTTACAATATCCTAATTTGGAGATGCATATGTTTAAAAATATGACCCAGAATGTCGATAATTCATACAACCTGTTTTTCTATTATATACAAACCTGGTCCTATGAAAATTTGAATTTCATTTATATTAAAACAAAATCAAATGGGCAACTTTAACAAATACCTTTGTCTACTGGGGCTTGTTTTTCTTATGTCGGCCTGTAAAACTGAAAAAAATGAGGTTTTTCCAAGGATTATTAATGAGGCCATCACTAGTGTCCGGGATAAAGAAATTTCAATGACCTATCAGATTTCCAGTCTAGGATATACAAAATCGGGCGTCAGGTACTATAAAAAAGATAATCCCAGTCAAGGAAAAAGTGTTGAAGCTGTTCGTGAAGGCGATATGTTTCGACTCACATTGAATGAACTGGATTCCGAATCTACTTATATTTTGGTGCCTTACATCGAGTATAATGGCAACACAATAGAATCTGAGCGTAAAACTGAAATAACCACAACTGCTCCATTCCCAGAAGATTTTACGCTCTTTTGGCCAAATACAGAGGCAGAGTATGATGAAAGGGGCCAGTTTAGGACTGTGGTTGAAGGGAAGAATCTTAATAATATTAATCTGAGAGATATTAAATTTCTATTTGGAATGGACACGCTTCACATGAACTATCCCATTGCAACGAAAAATGGAACCTATCAGATCAGTCTAACGGGTTATTATCCGTATCGAGACGGAAATTATATGTTGCGCGTGATTTATAAAGAGAAAGAGATCATTGGTCAGGCTATTGATTTTATTTATAAGGGAAATACATTGGCCATAGGACTGAAAAAGACGAACTGGAGAACTAATTATCCTTCGATCTGCAATGACCAAATCTATTATTTTTGGAACAATTCTGTTTCACATTTTGATCCTGAAACGAGCCGGTTGCAGAATATTGCTCATATTCCCGATACGATGGGGGTTATTCCGCCAAAGTCCGTATCCATTGGAAATCGAATATTTTTTCTTGCACTTCCAGTTAGCCATATTTTGCCTTCGCTAGAGCCGGACCTTTTCAATGGTTATGAGTTGTTTTGTCAAGCTTTTGACATTGAAAAACGCGAATTTTCAAAGTACTATTTTAGCCGGCCCCAACTTAAAGAATCGCACGGTTATAGTAATCATAGTATCTTTGTGCACAATAATGCGGTCTACCAAACGTATACACTTACAGTGAATTCTCGTGGAATAAAGAATATTGTCGCCAAATATAACCCGACAAAAGATAAATTTGAGGAGATCGCCACTTTCGATACTAATTTTTCCAGTGAATGCTTTGTCTCAGTTAAAGGCAGATTATATGCACTTGGAGTTTCAAATGTATTTGACCAAGGTTTCAATATCGGGTATACCTTAACGATATATGCTGTTGACGCGAACACATTTAAACTTACAGAATTATATCGTGTCGGAACAACAAATCAAACCTATCCTTATGCGCCAGTAGGTGCCATAAATTTTAATGGTGATATATTACTGGCATTGGACGTCAATAATTTTATGATGTACAACATAGTAAAAAACACGCTAAGTCCTATCTATTTAAGTATTAATGGAAATCATATGTATTTTGGCGGAATGTTCACTTATAAAGACAAGTATTACCTCAATGCTGATATTAACTTTTTAGAAGGCTCAATTTATGAAATGTCTATCCAATAACAACTGTATATGCTGGTTTATAGGAGTTTTATTAGTCCTTATGAGCTCCTGCAAAAAGGAAACCGTATATAACGAAATAGATGCTTTTGCAGATATTCAAAATAAAGTTACTTTAGATAAAGGCCAGTACATACTGTCTTTTACACTTGCTTCGTATCCATATAGTAAAGTTGAAGTATATGTACACGATGATCTTGCTGTTATGTACAAACAGACCGGAGGAAAAATCTACAATGCCGTGAGTCAAAATAACAATAAGTATAGTGTGTTCTTTTCCCCTTTAGAAAAATCGAAAAAATACTATTATCAACTGATTGTTAACGACAGCAACGGGAATTCAGTACGTTCAGCAATATTTAATTTTACAACTCAACCTTAATATCCATGTATAATAAGTCTACATTATTTTGGTGTTCATTTCTTTGTGTTTTTTTTGAAAGCTTTTTATTTGTAGCCTGTTCAAAGAAGGAATACCAGGATGTACTGAAAACAGTATATGAACCTAAGGCCGAGCCCACTGAACTATATGACGAATTCACCGTCCAGCTAAAGGGTAGCGCCTTACAAAAAGGGGGAAACAGGTACATGGAGTATAACAAAAGGAACTGTAGTGGAAGATTATGTGAAAATCGACGACCCTAATAACCCTAATTCGTTTTTTAGGGGAGTGCCTGGAGAGGAATATATCCTTACCTGGACGGTAAAAGGTAGCGGTAATAGTAATACGGCCACAGTCGATGTTAAAATACCCGAGTTACATATCGATATTAAAGAAAACACACCTTCATCCTTTAAGACGATACTTCACTTTGCCGTGGATCCGAAATATAAAGGTAAATGGTCTTTCGATAAAGCTTATGGTCATCTACATAGCACATACCACGATGGTTGGGCCAGACCGGTAGAAGAAAATCCAACCATTGAATTGCATGGTTATTCCAATACCAGCTATCAAGTTACCTATACGATGACTTATGCTGGGAAAAATTATCAGTTTACCAAAAAGGTACAGACTGGCGAATATCAAGAAGACGAGGCATTAAATGAATTGCAAATGGGGCGCGGTGGGCGTGTTGTTGAAGATAAGGATGGACATATTATTGAAATGAATATGCAGGCTTCAGGTATAGCACATCGTTTTAATGACCCGGGCTCTTTTCCTGCGCTTAAGGCATTTAAATATCTAAGGAAGCTTATTTTAGGTGGATCTTCATTGAAAGATGTTCCGACTATTTTTGGCGATCATTATCTTGCCCTTGAAGAACTTAGTCTAGACAGAGTTGGCTATTATCTTACTATTCCTGATAATTTTGGCAATCTGACCAAACTGAAATCATTTCACCTGACACCGATGCGAACCCCCGATTTGGGATATACCGTGGTATTGCCAAAAACTTTTGGAAATTTAAAGTCGCTCGAAACCCTTATTATGCGGTATGTCGGCGATGTAGACTTCAACGGCACGTTGGGTAAACTGGTCAATTTAAAACACCTCGATTGCTTTGTTACCCAGCTTCCTTCAGATTTTGGAAACTTGACCAAACTGGTGTCTACGGAAGTTCTCGCGCAACAGGCTTATATCCCATCAAGTTTGAGTCAATGCCGTAATTTGAGGTTTGCACGTTTTAGTTTTGTTTATCCGGGATCATCACCAGTTACCTTGCCTTCGGATATCGATAATTTGACTAAGTTGGACACGCTTGAAATTTACGGAGAAAGTAGGCTTCAGCAACTGCCACAATCTTTTGGTAACCTCAAGAGCTTAAAACAACTTTGGATTCAAGGAGAAAGCTTGCAATCTATTCCTGATAATATTGGGAACTTGTCTAATCTTAGATTCTGGTTAGTGGGCGGTAATTTTAAAACTTTACCGGCTTCGATAGGTAACCTTAAAAAATTAGAAGATCTTTGGCTATCCCCTTCTGTAGAGAAGCTTCCAGATGAGTTCGGCGGATTAAGTAGTTTATCCTATCTGAATATGGAGAATAGTAGACTGACAACTCTACCGGAAACATTCGGAAAACTTAAGAGCCTGAAGGAAATCAATGCAAGGGCATCTTCGATTACTGATTTTCCAAGCAGTTTTGGACAATTGGACGGTCTGCTAAAACTGGATTTCAATTATAGCAAGCTCAAGAAATTTCCTGTAGAGATTTGTGCTTTGAAGGCCGTGAATAACGTTATTTTGAACGGTACAAATTTGGGTCGACTTCCCGATGAAATTTATTCCATGCGCTCAGGTGTGATTTTTACGCTATATCAATGTTTGAATATGGACTATGATCAATTAAAGGAAATCACTGCGAAAAGAGATGGTCTTGTATTTTATTACTGATAAGCGGATCATGATTGCCTGTAAATATGTTAATTTTTAAGGCATGGCCCACAGGAAGTAAACATAAAGTCCGATAGCACAGGATGCTCCAGATGAATGTTTACAGAATATTTTTGGACGGAAACAAAGGGGTATAACGTAATACTATTCAAGCTTAATGAAGTTTCAAAAATTTCTTTTCGGACGATCAATTTTGGGTAAATTCCAAAAGAATAGAATAAAATGATAAAGGAGCTGACCGCATGATCATCCTTTTTTTTGGAAGTATTATAAGGATAGCGAATGCGAGAAAAAAAAGAATTGTAATAACCGGAAAAACAAACGGTACTAGGCCATCAAAATTCACACAAAGCCCAAAAACTGTTAAAAATAAAATTGGTAATACGATTAGTATTATTGAAAAGTTTTATGGAGTCCAGTACTTTTTATAATACTCTAGCTGCGATTTTACATCGGGATCTTTCCCCTTTAATTTCCTATAATAACTTGTTAATATGATGCCAGACATGTCGTCAGGATGCCTTATTCCCCGTTTAGTCAAATATGCGGAGAGCCTTGAACCTCCCCAGAGGCCCCAATTATTTCTCATCCACATTCCAAATCCGAAATGTGAGCCGGCCATAAACTCTGACTCTGTCATTTCTCTTATTTTATTTTTGGTGCTATCATCCCAGAACGAGTCTATTTGGACAAAACAATCGTCAAGGTTTTTCGGGATATAAATACCGGCAATTGTGTCCGCATTCATCCGCTGTCTGATTTCCTTTTTCAATTTGTTTTCCTTCAGTTTGAATGCCTTCAGGAGAGAATCTTCTTTTACATAACCTGCTGAGAGTAGCTGTTTATAGTATTCCAAAATCACATCTTTTTTAAAGTTGTGGATTCCTTTATTATTTAAATATGTAAATAATGGAGATTTTCCAGTCGAAAGGAGCGAGTCAATCAATTCAAATTCACTTTCAAGTTCATTGTCGGTTAATTCACTTAACTCTACCTCATCACTATATTTGATTACGTTTTTTAGGCTATCCGAAACGTTAAGATTTAAGAATGAGGCTGTTTCTTTCAGATTTCTAGGAAGGGAGTTTTGAGCAGAAGCAGAGGGCAGTGACCAAACAACTGATATAAGTGCAAGCAATATAAATCTTAGGGTGGTCATATTATTGGTGTAAAGCAGTTTTAAATTCAACTAATTAGATCTAAATAATTCTTGAACTAATTTAAGAATTTATTCTTTTCTAACAGCTGTCAACTTAGGTAACGTTGCACAAGAAATGTAATATGCTTTCAAACAGTTATAAGACTTAAGTGATCAATTTAATATTAATGAATAAGATTATCGAAAATGGCTGGCAGCCTGTTCAATATTGAACGGCTAGTGTTCAATAACGGTCAGTATTAAGAAAGAAATTCGTTCGTAGTGTATTGGCAAATAGCGTGTTAAATTTATTGGCAAACTATTTGGAATCCCCATTCAAGTACAAAATAAATAAAAGATGGTAAAGCCTATTTCCAATATGTTCGAAAAAACTTCTAAATATGTATTGATTATCCTATTCAGTTTATCATTTATGCTTACCTATGGGCAGCGTAACGAAATTATGGATAAGCCAAAAGTTGATGAGCGTATCGAGCTTCTGAGTATTGTGTTTAGACTTGCTGGCAATCAAGAGTATAGCTCAGCTATTTTTAAGCGCTACGTTGATCGAATCAATGAACACTATGGTCCTTTTAAAGAACACGAATTGATCACTTTTGTCAATAAGATTAAAAATGAAAATGGCATAGGCTACGATGCAGTGATGAGTATGGCCATACATCTTGATGATAAGTTCAATCTTAAGCAAAAAAATATCAACGAAACCCTGGACAAAAGGTGGAGTAGAGCTAATGCTCTTCAATTCGCAACACTGTTAAAGAAGTTTTACAAAGACAGTAATAGCAAAGGATTTTTTCAGGATAACCAGGCACTGTACAATGAGGTACAAAAGCGCTTTCTTCCAATTTATGAACATATTGAATTGGACTGGTACCCTAAATTCTATGGTAAGAAACCATCCGAAAAGTTTTTGATTGTGAATGGTTTGGGAAATGGCGGCGGTAACTATGGGGTAGCCATTAAAAATCCACAGGGTCTTAAGGAAGTCTACGCTATTATGGGGACATGGAGTATGGATAGTCTTGGCATGGCTGAATTTCCTTTACAGAGCTATTTCCCTACATTACTTCACGAGTTTAACCACTCCTTTGTTAATTATTTATTGGAAAAAGACACGACAATTTTTAGAGACAGCGGCGAAAAATTATATAGCCTTGTAAAGGAGAAAATGAACCGGCAGGCATACGGTAGCTGGCAAACGATGTTGAACGAGGCATTGGTTCGAGCTGCGGTTATCAAATATCAAAAAGATCATAATTTCAGCTTCGAAGAGATTTCAAAGGAAACCAATGGACAGCTAGATAGGGGATTTCTTTGGATTGAGAAACTTGTTGATGAACTTGAACACTTTGATCGTCAGCGAGACTTATATCCTACTTTAGAGAGCTATATGCCTGTACTTGCCAAAGCTTATCGATCTTACGCTGCAGATATTTCTTCTTTAGATGCAGCTTTTGAAGAAAGAAGACCAAAAATCATTTCTTTTGAGGGAATTCAGGATGGACAAACCAATGTCAACAACACCTTAAGGGAGCTGAAGATAAATTTCGACAGGCCCTTATTGGGACAGGGACGGTCATTTAGGGGAGTTTCCAAAGAAGGTTTTCCGCTGATAAAAGGACATCGTTATTCTTCAGATAAGAAATCTGTTATCATTGATTGGGAGTTAGAACCAAACAAAACCTATGAAATTATCATTACAGGAAATGCATTCCGTACTGCAGATGGGATACCGATGAAAGACCATTATCTAAAATTTAGTACAAAGTAATTTACTGTAATGGACAATATTTGACCATATACATAATCAATTGTGGCAAAGGTAACTCACATTATCGTTGTGAGAGTTAAATAGGTTCATTCCATTGAGGTATACCGACAAACATATCATTTACAAATTTTTCTGTATACCGCTGCATTCCAGCTTCCTCCTTATCAAAGTAGGTCTTTATTTTTGAGCATACTTTAGGGTTGTAGCATAACTTGACGCGGAAGTTTTCGATCCATTCGGCCCGTATAACAATCGTAATTAATTTTTTTTGTGTCTCTGGACAAGCCGATTACAGTGATAGCTTGGCACATCCCAGCATACCAATCGATAATATACACTTTGGTGCCCGGGCTAAACTGTTTAGAGCCTTTGTGGGTTTCCATTTTCCCTTCACCATAACTAATTTCCTGTTTGATATTAGCTACTAATGTCGATAATGGTATAGGTTCTAAATGATCCATATTTATTCAGCGCTATTTTAATTAAAATATTTTCGCAACTAGCTTCATGATATCGCTTTACTGGTTTTTGAATTTACAAAACAGGATGTAAGAAATAGAACCGCATATATCACGCATTGCATCTCGTTGGTGGTCCGATATAAAGTTCGCTAATGAACATTAGTTATATCGATCCGTTAAACTATCATAAGTGAGATTGGGAAGAAGGCCTTATTAATTATAGAAATGGATAAGACATTTAGGGATTCATTTCCGTTTGGATCCGAAAAATCCTCCCTATGATCTCATCAATTGCCTTTATTTTTTGATTGGGACAATCGAAACAGCATAACCACCGCCTGCGGCACAATGTTGAACGATCGTGTCCTTTTTCGTTACTCTTGTAGTTTTTATTGTATACGCTTGTGGTTTTGTCTTATAGTTTGCGTCTGACGCATCAGCATAAATAGTTGCCAAATAGGTCTTTCCTTCATCCAGAAAATCAAATTTTATCTTCGATGTTCTGCTGGAATTTCCATTTACACTTCCTAAAAACCATTTTTCTGTATTTTTTTCTTTACGGGCAACGGTAATATATTGACCAGGTTCAGCCTCTAAATATTTACTGTCATCCCAATCCAGCCCGACATCTTTAATAAATTGAAAAGCATCTGGAAAACGATCATAATTTTCCGGAAAATCTGCTGCCATCTGCAAAGGGCTATACATCGTTACATATAGCGCCAATTGGTTGGCCAACGTACTATTCACATGGGCGCCATTGGCGAGGTTCATTTCAAAAATACCGGGGGTATAATCCATTGGACCGCCAATAAGTCTTGTGAAAGGCAAGATAGTTACATGATTGGGCTTTATGCCACCAAATGCATGGTATTCTGTACCTCTAGCAGATTCATTGCCTATCAAATTTGGCCAGGTACGTGCTACACCCGTCGGACGTACAGCTTCGTGCTGATTAACCATAATTTGGTAGGAAGCTGCTTTTTCTACAGCATACTGAAAATGGTTATTTGTCCATTGGCTATAGTGGTGTTCACCCAATGGAAGAATATTTCCTACATACCCACTTTTTACAGCATCATAACCCAATTGGTTCATCAGCCTATAGGCTGTATCGATATGTCGCTCATAGTTGCGGATAGATCCGGATGTCTCATGATGCATAATCAGTTTCACACCTTTGGCGTGTGCATAATCGTTTAATCCTTTGAGATCAAAATCAGGATAAGGCGTGACAAAATCAAAGACATAATCTTTATCATTGCCAAACCAATCTTCCCATCCGATATTCCATCCTTCAACCAAAACACCCTCAAAACCATGCTTCGCAGCAAAATCTATATACTTTTTAACGTTTGCTGTTGTCGCGCCATGGGTACCATTTGGTTTTGCCATACTGAAATCTGTTATTCCCAACTGGACAGACGGAAATTCATTTGTATAGGACCAACTACTCTTACCGGAAATCATTTCCCACCACACGCCTACATATTTTGTAGGCTTTATCCAGGAAGTATTTTGTATTTTGCTTGGCTCATTCAAATTATAGGTCATCTTAGACGCCAATATATCTCTTGCATCATCACTTACGATAATTGTTCTCCAAGGTGAGGTAGCGGGTGCTTGCATTTTACCCTTATCGCCATGTGAATCTGGCGTAAGCCAAGATTCAAAAACAAAATTTTTGTCATCCAAATTGAGGTGCATCGTCGAGTAATTCAGACAGCTTGCTTCATGTAAATTGATGTAAACACCTTCATTGGTTTTTAGCATCAACGAGGTCTGTACCCCCGTTGGCGAGAAGGAGGTTTGAGAGACGTTGCCGCCTTCGTAAGCGCTTCCCATCAAACCCCTTATTTCAGATAGTTTAGATGTGGTATAATTATATTCCTGGGTGTCATAATCGCCAGGAATCCAATAAGCGGTATGGTCACCAGTCATGGCAAACTGGCTACGTTCCTCTTTAATAGTGAAGTAATTTAGGTTTTTCTGCAGTGGAAATTCATACCGAAAACCGAGACCATCATCAAATAAACGAAAACGGATAATAATTTGGCGCTCTGTTTGTTTTTGGTTTAATGTGACAGCGAGTTCATTATAATGGTTTCTTACATTTTTAGTTTCTCCCCATACCGGTTGCCATGTTTCATCGAAAGTGCTGGTCTTTGAATCGGAGATTTCAAAATTGCTATAAAGCGAGCTCTTCTTTTTTATCTGGGTTTCACCATCCGTTTGTCCCTTTAAGTTTAATTCTTCATCCGGTTTGAGCTTGAGTTCCAATCCCAGATTGCTGGTCTTGATTACCACGTTGTTTTTAAACTTTAATTCGTAGGTTGGCGTACCTTCTTTTGTCAATCCAAAGGCCAGTTCAAATCTTCCATTGGGCGATTTTATCTGTTGCCCCCGTGCTACGATCCCGTTACAGCAAAAGACGACAAATAAAAGAAAAATTGATTTTTTCATCATTTCTATTTTAGCATATATATTAAAATTCAGTATTGTTATGAGCTTTGGATTACTTCGTTAATCGCAAAACTGTTACACCATGTGGTGGAATATTCTCAAGATAGGAACTCATTGTCCCCAGGTCTTCATGTTTCCATAAATCCCTTACCCGCCAATGGCTGCCAGATAAATCTGTAAAATTCAATCCTCTGGTTTGATAGTTACTCTCTCTATTAAAAAGGGCTATGACCCAATCACCATTGGTCAACTGACCTTTCCAGATCTGGCTTTTTGGATCTTTCGGATCGTTGGTTAAGGGTTTTCCGACAAATCCATCTTCTCTTAAAGCAAGTAGTTCCCTATTTTGGTAAAGCCAAAGATTTTTACCGATGGAATTATAACGGTCTCCAATTGTGACAGCGCCGCCAGAAATAAAGCAGGCTGAGATGACACTCTTCTTTTCATGATCATTGGAAAAAGTATTAATCCGAAGAAAATCAGCATCCAGTATCATCTTTCCTCTGCCTGAAATGTTAGACCAATAGGTCAGACCATCCATGCCATTTGCATATTGTGACCATCCAACACGTTTGATTCCACGTTCATTGTCGCTCCATCGCCACCATTTGCCATCTCCAACATCGTCGTTGACGCGGATCATGTGTCCGTATTTTTGCTCTACCTGCGCATCATTATAGAGATGTGGCATCACCAGACTTAAGAAAATTCCATTTTTATCGCAGGCTTCACGCATCCACCGAAGAGCTTTCTCGTAGTATGCCGCCGGACGTACTGGACCTACTGTCCCCATATTCCTATCTTTTCCATCTTCAAACCAGGAAAGAAAATCTACGCGTAGATAGCGCACACCCATATCCGCATAGTATTGAATATATCCTTTGACATATTCTTCGGCTCCCGGTTTGTCAACTTGTACCCACTTAAACCAGGTGGCCTGTTCATCTTCTTTCATGATGCTGGAAAGGGGAATATTCGTTCCTTTAATTTTTACACCAGCATCAGCAGCCAATTTGATTACCCATAGGGGGTTGTTGTATATTCCCAAAGTCATCCCTCTACCTTTCAGGTTATCGGACCACCAGGCGTAGTCGTGCTTCCATTTGGACGAGTGGGTTGTACGATAACCATCGGCGTTGTATTTAAAGTCGTCGCCCCAGCCGTCGATACAGACCATCTTGTAACCTAAAGATTTTAGGTTGTTGTCAATCCAGTTGATATTCTTTTCCCATTCATCTTCAGGAATATAACCATCCGTTTCGAAGTTATATTCGTAAGGGCTCCAATATAGTGGGCCGACGAACGGATTTTGCAAACTGTCTGGATGAATTATCTTTGTGGTTATATCATTTGAAGGAGTTTTTGAACATGCTGTCATAAACAGCATGTTCAAAAATACAAGTGGTGTAGCGAGTTGATGAAATCGTCTCATATGGCCTAATTTTTGACAATTGAAATTGTTTCGTAAAGCTGGTTGAAGGTAATTTTATACGTTCCAGCTTCGGTAATTTTCCATTTGTTGTCGATTTTACCCTCAGCGATAATTATTGCATCTTTTCCTGTTGTTCCTTCTCCATTGGTTGGTGGCATGAAGAAATCTCCGTCCCAGCTTCCGGTTGCGGTTGGGATCTTAAATTCGCCCACTTTTAATGAGCCTGTATAAGTAAACTCATAAGGGTTTCCTGCTGTAGGCACCATTGGTGTTGGATTATCTATTGTCCAGCCAGAAGGCACAGCGTCCCCTACGAGCCATATCTGCTTGTACGGGGTAAAAGGTTTGATCGTTATAAATGGGGTTGCACTGATATTAAGCAGAATCTTGTAAGCGCCAGCAGTTGCGATGTTCCATTTATAATCAGGGTTTCCACCCGGAACCAGCTGAACACCAGTTTCGGAAAGTTTTGGATGGTTTGCTAAAGGCATAAAGAAATCTGTCCCCCAATTTCCTGTCGCTACAGGGATTTTAAAGTCACCAGCATTCAATACTTCATTAAACTTAAACTGAAAGGCGTTGGTCGGATCTTTCTTCATTGCATTTGGGTTTTCAATATTCCAGCCATTTGGCGTAGCATCGCCCACCACCCATAGGGATGCATACGCCGCACCGACCGGACCAGGAACAACCTGTATGCTGATTGTTTTCGATGTAGTTGACAGCGTTTTTGACGGAATTAGTCCGAGCACCGTAATATCCAGTTTGGACTCTATATTGACCGTCATCTTCAATTTTTCAACTAGTATAGCGTTCAATTCACCCTGGGTAAACCGTTTGCTTATCGCTCCAGAGGCGACTGCTACACTATCCCGTTGCTCACCGTTAGCCAGGATTATTTTATAAGAGATCATTGAGTTTGAAAATGCCGGCCACGAAACCGTAAGCGCATCCTCAGACGGCTTACTCGGATTAATGACCACTTTATCAGCAGATGCTGTAATATCCGTAATTTCGAATGGCAGTGGAGTAGGTGCATCCAGTTCTTTCGAACAGGACTGCACCATTATTAAACATACGCCCCATAGCAGGATATTTCCAAGTTGCTTTGAAGCCGACAATCTTATATTCCAATTAAATTTCATAACTTTCAAAAGGTTTTATACTTACTAAAACTGATTAGTATCCGGGATTCTGTTGCAATGACGGAGTTAGTGTGAAAACACTCTGACCAATAGGATAAATTTTAGTATGATCACTATTATCAGGTTCTTTATCCCACCATTTTCCAGAATTGAATTTACCCCAACGAATTAAATCGGTTCGGCGTCTTCCTTCGACCAGGAACTCACGACCCCATTCATCGATCATTTCCTGATCGCTCAATTGCTGTCCCGACTCCAGGTACAGGCTGTTTGAGCCAGTTGGATAGTTACGCTTACGCACCGCATTCAACAATTTTGCGGCGGATCCTTTATCGCCGGTTCTATATTTACATTCAGCTAGTGAATAATAAATTTCAGCAAGTCTAATCTCTGCAAATGCCGAAGAAATGGTATTTGGATCCTTAGAAGGATATATCGGATATTTCGCAACCCATAAGCCAGAGTTGTCATCTGCATGGTTCATATTGGATTCTTTATCTGCGATCTTTGTTCCCGGAGGGGTATCTTTAAACCATCCCACCTGATCACGGGCAAAGATGGTATATCCTCGGTTGCTTTTGACCAATTTTGTCGGATCGCTATAATAGGGGAGGTAACCGAACAAAAACATACCTTCTCTTTTACTATTGCCAAGATTTTTATATTTCTTTAATCGAAGATCATCTGGATAGCGCTGAAATTTGATAAAGGGCTTACCGAGGGCAAAATTATACTCGACACTGTCCACATCCCGTCCTGGCTGAAGGGCATAGCGGGTATTCATATTTCCGAAATCGGTAAAGCCGAAGAAATTTTGAGCCTGATGCGGTGCCATCCACCAATACATATCCGAACTATAATGCCAGTGTGTGCGGGCCAAAGTTGCAGGGAATCCGTAGATAACTTCACTTGAATTTGCGTTATCGTAATCAAAAGGTTTTGACCATATCGTTTCCAATTGGTAATTGCCATATTTTCCGTCTATGATATCCTGACATACCGCAGCACATTCAGCATATTTGCTTTGACCCGTATAAACTTCAGCATTCAGATAAAGTCTGGCCAATAAGGCTGCGGCTCCGCCTTTTGTCCATCTACCAATACCCGTTGTGCCGAGATCCTGACGGAGTGGCAATCCGGGAATAGCATCTTTCAGCTCTTTTTCAATAAAGGCGAAGGTTTCAGCAGGTGTCGCTTGCGGCGGAGTTGCAGTTTCACCCTTTACTTTTGTTACCAGTGGAATATTCCGGTATAAATCAAAAGCCCGTAGGTTGAACCAGGCCCGGAGTGTCTTCAGCTCAGCCACAAAGTCGGCCTTTTCCGCTTCAGTGATCTGAACTTTTTGGATATCCACCTTTTCGATATCCTCAAGCGAGTTTGTAGCTAAACTGATACCCTGAAAAAGAGCTTTCCACATATCACTGGTATAATCATCCTGAACTGTCCAGGTATGGTAATGAGCCCGTTGGTATTTGCCTCCATCAAACCAGTCGCCATCCCTATTTGGGGTCATCAATTGGTCGGCAGGGAGTTCCTGCGCGTAAAATAGACCACCACCCTGAATCGACCAAAAGGCATGTTCAAACGGTCTCAAAAAATCACGGATCACATCTTCTCTTTTCTGTAAGAAATTGTCAGAAGTAATTTTATCATATAAGGTTTCGTCAAGCTTGGTACAGCTTGCGCTTCCCAAAATTAGGGTGCTAATGGAAAGGGGAATTATATAACGTAATGAAAATTTCATCTCTTTGTTGTGTTTAATCGTTAGAATTTAACCTGTAAGCCTGCTAGGAATTGTGCCGTCGATGGATAGTAAGACAAGGAAGTATTTATACCGGGTGTCAGTCCATTAACGGATATTGCTTCAGGATCACCTGTTGTAAACTTGGTGAAAGTATATAGATTGCGTGCTACGGCATACACCCGGATCGAACTGATTTGCTTGACAGGAGGTTTGATATTATAACCAATCGTAATATTGTCGATTTTTACAAAATCACCTTTCTCCAAGAAGTAATCCGAAAGAGTAGAATAGGTCTCTGCATTGGTCAACGCAGCATATTTGCCATTTCCATAAGCCGATTTGAGCACGTTCGCACCAGATTGCGTAACTGGGGTTCCCAAATAAAAAGCGGTCGTGTTAAAGAGGTCGTATTTAAATGAACCTCGTAAAAATACCGAAAGATCGAAGTTTTTGTAGGTAAAGTTCTGTCCCAAACTGGCGGTAAACAATGGTAATCCATTGCCTACAAAACGTTTATCTTCTTCCTTTGCTGTGTTTCCGGGTATAATATTGTTGTCCTTATCATACACCATCAAACGTCCAGTGGCGTCGATACCGGCAGATTCGTACATATAGAAACTGCCGATTCTCCGTCCTTCTTCCAAACGTTGAGCTGGTCCGGGAGACCCCGGCGAAGGCATATAGGACATGAATTGAAAGTTTTGCCCCTTATAAATGTCATTTGAAAAGGAAACGAATTTATTGCTATTTGATGCTCCAGCGAAACTTACCGAATATGAAAAATCTTTCTGGGTGAGGATTTTAGCATTCAATTGCACTTCCAGGCCCGAATTTTTCATAGTACCTACATTGGCAAAGGTTGTTGTTAACACGAATGGTGGAACCGGAACGTTATAGGAGCCTAGTAGATCTTTGTTGGTACGTACATAATAATTGATACTACCACTTATTTTTCGTTGGAAAAGATCAAAATCGACGCCGAAATTTAAGTTCTGTGCTTTTTCCCAACGAAGGTCATAGTTGGTATTCTGACTGGGACCCCAAACTTGGTACGATGCCCCGTTAAATGCAAAATAACCATAACCTTGATAAGTATCTAACGAAAGGTAACTGCCAAAGTCCTGATTACCCGTCTCACCGTAATCTGCTCGAAGTTTCAGGTCATTGATCCAAGAAGCTTTCGGAAAGAAATCCTCTTCCATAATTCGCCAGCCTAAGGAGAGCGCGGGGAAATAACCCCATTTGTTCAGTCTTCCAAATTTAGAAGAGCCTTCATAGCGCAAACTTGCCGATGCATAATATTTATTTGCCAAATCATAATTTACTCTTCCAAAAAAAGCGATCAGTTTCGCATCATTTTTATATGAACCAACCGATCTGAATGTGTAATCACCCGGCTGTGGATTGGTAGGAATAGGGACGTCATATTGACCTGAGCCCAGATTGTTATACGTCAGTACATCGGATGGGAAATTTTGGTTACCCGCATTCATTCCTGAATACAGAAAATAATTATATGCATATCCTCCTAATACGTTAATATTATGTCTTCCGAAACTTTGTTTGTAGTTTCCTGTCCATTCAAATACATACTGGTCACTTTTTTTATAATTTCTTCCTGCTGAATTTCTACCACTATTTCCATTAATCGCGCCTGTATTGTAGGACGGTGTAAAATTGAAATCAAAAAAATCAGAAGATTGTTGTGCCAACGTTACCTGTGTAGACAAGTTTTCCAAAATGTTAAGTTTAAAAGCTGCATTCCAGTCCAGGTACTTGCCCTCGGTTCCATCCAATACCGTGCGAAGTTCTTCAACAGGATTATAAGCACCAGAAAAACCCGTATTGATATAATTGAATAAGTTTGGATTTTTTGCATCCATCACCGGCAATGTCGGATTTAGTGTCAAACTTTGATTGAATGCATTATAACTGGCATTATTTGCTTTAAGGAACCTGGGCGCAATGGTTACAGTGGCTGTATACAGGTTATTGGCCGAGGTATGGGACAGATTCAACCGCGCCCCGTATTCTTTCTTGTCTGAACGTAAGTCCAATCCATGAGCATTGCGCAGGTCAAATGAGACGATATAATTGGTTTGTCTGTTTCCACCAGCTAACTGAAGCGTATTTTTTTGATTAAAGGCGAATTTGCGCGATACTTCGTTAAACCAATTGGTATTTCCTCCAAAATCCGTTCCTCGGTTGTGTTTTAAAAAATCTTCGGCACTGAGAACCTGGATACGGTTATTCGGTAAGTCAAAACTCGCATATCCATCATAAAATGCGTAAGGCTCAGATGTGCCTTTTTTTGTTGTGATAATAATTACGCCATTGCTCCCACGTGTTCCATAGATAGCAGAAGCTGCACCTCCTTTGAGTATATCGATTGATTCAATATCGTTTTGATTTAAGTTGTCAACATTTCCCCCAGGAACACCATTAACCACATAAAGCGGTCCAAGTCCGGCGTTGCGGGAAGACACACCACGTAGTTGCAGACTGGGAGAGGAATTCGGATCTGACTGGCCAGTGTTTACTACACTGAGTCCCGCTACCTTGCCAGCAAGAGCATTAAGTACGCCATTTCCACCAAATACGTTGAGATCCTTACCGTTTAGATGTGTAATGGCGCTGGTTACTTCTTTTTTATCTAGGGTTCCGTAGCCAACTACTACAACGTCCGCTAATCTTTCTTCATTTGTTTCAAGCGTTAGATTATAGACAGTGGCGTTATCAATATTCTTTTCCAATTTTTTATAGCCTAGAAAACTTATCTGTAATTTATCCCCGACATTTACTGCGGATAGTGAAAATCTTCCTTCGTCATCTGTTTTAGTAGCTTTTGGTTTTCCGGATACGGTAATAGAAACACCGGCCATTGGTTTACCTGTCACATCAAGAATTTTCCCTTGAATGTTTTTTTCTTGAGCTTGTACCCATGTCATTATCAGTATCCACATAAACACAGTTAATAGATACTTTAAAGACGAGCACTGTCTTAAATAGATTACCCTCATAAATTGGTTGTTTAAAATTTTTAAATTATCCCTTTTTTGCTGCTTAGGTATTTTCTAAAACAGCCATTGGTTACAGTTCCAAATCTAGAGAAACCAAATCCCAGGAAAAAGATCGTAAACGCAAAATATAAGTCTGGTGAATGTTTAAGTATTTGATTATTAGCTGTTATATCTATATTTTTCNNGAAAAATATAGATATAACAGCAGTAAATTAGGTAGGGAAATAACATTTAGCGTACCGAATAATCTAAATTTAACACGCAGTACGATATGTAATACAGCGAATCAGAGCTGTATAGATGGGTATTTAAACGTATCGGGTGTCTTGTTTCTAAATACTTTTAATCGTTCCGATCTGCATGATGTTTTTATCAAATTCATCCTTATCTATGATAGCTTTGCTTTTAATTTTTGCCCGATAAGTATAAATTGTGTTTAAGGAACAATGGAGAAATCCAGCAATTTTGGATGAATCATTTACACCGAGTCTGATTAGGGCGAAGATGCGCAATTCGGTATTCAAGAGCTCATTCGTTTTAAGCATTATCTTTCCATCTTCGGTCAGCAACGAGTTTATATCGTCTACAAAACTGGGAAAGAGATGAAGAAAAATATGATCAAAGGTATTAAACAGTTCCTTTTTTTCTTTGTCTATTCTCTCGTTAGATTTAACCAAGTTAAGGAGCTCCGAGATTTTGTCTCCCATGATCATTTTCTTTATTAAGGTCTGAAATTTCTCCAATTTCGTGATGTACATTGAACAGATATCAAGAAAATGTCCGATGTATACCTCTTTGATGTGATTGGATTCATACAACAAATTGTTCGTTTTGGACAATTTGTTGTTTACAATTTTATACTCTTCATTTTTAGTTTGTAATTCGTCATTTAGTTTATTGAGATCCTGATTTGCTTTAAATAATTCGAGCCTGAACCTACTCACTTTTCTCATCTGTTTATAAACATATATTATCGCTAGTATCAATAATATGGAAAGGACGGAAGCAACAATTAAAAACGTAAACAATTGCTCCTTTTTTTGTTTTTGATGTTCCTGATAAGAGGTATCAATAATTGGGAAAATTTGAGAAACTTCATAGGTCCTAAATTTAGCATTGCAGAAGATTGCGTCTTCAAGCGATGATTTTATACACATATAGGATTCATCGATGTAACCTTGTTGGTGCAGTAAAAATGCTAACGCTTGCATGGAAGTATTTTCTTTTATCGCATTTTTAATATCGCAAGCTGCGGATATAATCAGCAGTTCGCACTGTTTGCCTACATTGCCTTCCTTTCGGTATATTTCTGAAAGTGAGAATGCAAGCATTGCTTTTTCATGGCTATCTTCCTTTATTGTCGCGAATATTGAATTCAAGATTACTTTAGCCTCTTTTATTTTGTTCAGGTCGATCAGTTTTTCTGCATATACCATTTTGTAGTGATTCGAAGATTCATCAAGCAGCGTTAATAAAGAATCACGATAATTACGGCTAATTGCTAAATAATTTTTTTGGTTATAATTATGGTATGCATAAAACTTGAAAAAGTTCTTTTGAGCATCCAGATATTTTATTTTTAGGTGATTGTTTAATTTTTGGATGGGTATTCTATCCAAAATATCTTTAGAATCAATGTACATACCTGCGACCAGATAATGTAGAGAAAGGTCTAATTCAGTTTCTAGTATCCAATTTGGACTCTGGAGTTTATTTGCCAGTTCCAAATTTTTCTTAGCATAATAAATAGCGGAATCAGATTTATAGGATGCGTATGAGCTACTCAGCTGTTTTTGTAATTCAAATTTTAGATTCAGATTTTCGGTGCTATTGTCCAGCTTTTTTTTTATCAGGGAAAGATAAAGCTCTTTTTGCTCAACAAAAGTATCTTTATTTTGAATGAGATTAGTAAGATTGAGAATTGAGGAGTCTTTTAAAGCAATCGCTTTAGTTTTGGAAATTGTGGCTATAAAAAATAAAATCAGATATAAAAATACAGGTTTTCCCATTTATATTAGTAGAATACTATTCAAATTAAAGAAATTGAGCAGATCAAATATAAATAAATAACTTGAGTTTGTTCAATGGCGCTTTTTTTATAATAGATCATATCCGAGATTAAACACAATCCTGCGTGTTGAAACATTACACCAATAATGACCTATTCCATTTTCAGATACCTGCCCTCGAACGAACCCGTTATAACGTCTGACACATGTAGCGGTTCCGTGGCTTTTTGGGTTACGCTCCAAACTGCTTTAAATGGTGGTTGCAATGTTTGTATATGAACTGACCTAATTGGGCTCTGGACATTCTACCAAAGAACCAATGTACAAATGTAGCTTTTTCAAATGTTTCATATTGCTCGATTAATAATTGCGTTACTGTCATTTTTCCCCAAAGAGCATCGCTGTCCTCGTGTAATAAATTAATTCTTTCGATGACCGCTTCTCTTATGTTTTTCTCAAATATTGATTTCATATTAGGAACATTTATCTATTCTATCTGGATTTTGATCATTTGCAGTCTTACAAATCTAACAGATTTGTTCTTCGATCGACTTTGCATAGGATAAGAAATAGAATTGCATATCTATCGCATTACATCTCGTTGATAGTCTGATAGACAGGATAATTTTTTGAACAAGATATTTTGAAAGTGGATTTTTAGCCCTGGATCAAACTGCCGGAAATGTTGTTTTGGGTGTTGGGAAAACGGGCATCTCGTTATATACGGTCGACAACTGTTCCGTAGAGGGAAATATTATTGAGGGGAATGATTCCAATGAGGTCGGTATCGATATTCAATCTTCTTCGGTACGCAGATCATCAGATATCAATGTGAGCGGAAACCAGATCAAAAGCGGATTTAAAAACGGTATCAACACTTTTAAATCGACAGGAACAGGATTTGACAGGATAGCTATCACAGACAATCGGTTGAAAACTGTGGTGCAGCATATCCAGTTAAAAGGTAAATTTTGAGCTACTTTAATTTCGTGCTTAATTTATTTCTGCAAAGTATACATCTCCGAATATCGCAATAACAAACATGAGCAAATAAAAAATGTGAAGTCTGGATATACTTGAACAAGCTGACCCCTCAAAATTGAATTAGAATTAGGGATGCGTAGTGCGTTTAAAGCTGTTATTCAACTGCCATACTGGCTGATGTTGGTTCTTCCCCACTTTTGGTGGTAATACCATTATATTTGTCTTCAATTAGCGTTCATATTTTAATGAATGCATCAAAACTTGTTTTTTCGGACGATGGTGATAACTTCAGGATTATATCAGTAGATAACCAGCAAGATGTACTGGTAGTTTATGTGCAGAGTACTACCCAAAGTGCTGTCTGCCCAAACTGCTGCATCACTTCGAAAAGAATCCACAGCTATTACACCCGCAAGATCGCAGACCTTCCTGTCTTTGGTAAAACTTCCAGAATTATTCTTCGCTCTCGTAAATTTTATTGTCATCAAGACGAATGTCCGTTCAAAATATTCACCGAGAGGCTCGAGAGTCATTTCAGGCCATATAAACGGAGGACTGAGCGTCTGGAAAGTAAGATCAGACAACTTGGGCTTCTTGCCGGAGGAAGGCCTGCTCAGCGGATTTGTACCATATTGTCTATACCCACTAGCGATACGACTATACTACGGTTGATTGAAAAAAGCGATTTTTCACCAGCAAAAGGTGTTGAAAAATTTAAGTGAGGCTGTACAGAAAGTTTTGATTAGGCATTACAGCAAAGCCACAGCTTTGTTGGCCAATAAGCAGTTGCGGGTTGACGATCAACAAATAGCTGAAAATCAAAGCTCACTATCTGAAAACAGAAGCTCTCCGGATTCAGCTCATGGCGGGATCCGCTTAAAGCGGTTTGAGCAACTGAAGGAATTACAGAAAAAAGGATATTCCATACGTGCCATGGCACGGCATCTGTGCATGCACAGACAAACCGTCAAAAACTATTTGGACATGGAAACCTTGCTCCGGAAATCTCAATGCAAGATTAATCCGCTTGAAAAATTCTTTTACGCATATAAAAAAGCGTATGGGGGAAGAGCCGAGCATATTGATCACCACATTGTGGCAGGAGCTCTATGATACTGCCGGTTTGTTGGACAACTAAATTCAAACTTAATATATAATCTTCAATTTTTGACTGTATTTGCTAATATTTTTCTTTTTTCAAATCCCCTCCCCAAAGTGATTGAGGGTGTTTGAAAAAGAGGGAAATATTATACCTACCACCAGCTTTCCTTATTGCACCGACCAATTATGAGGCTTTCTTTGCGTAATAAACAGTGTCTGGAGTTTCATCATCAAGCGAATCGTGCCGTCTTATCGTGTTATAAAAGGTAACATAAGCGTTAACTTTCTGATAGAGATCCATCCCTGCGTTAGGAGGATTCAAATAGATTTTCTCTCTCTTTAGTGAACCCCAAAATCTTTCTATGTAAATGTTATCGATCGCACGACCTTTGCCATCCATAGATATTTGAACTTCTGCATCTTGCAGCGCACGAACAAAGATACTGGAAGTAAATTGAGAGCCTTGATCTGTATTAAAAATATCTGGTTTACCGTGTTTTTCAATCGTTTCAAGCATGATATCCCTGCACCATTCTGCATTCATTGTATTGGAAACTCCCCAACCCATGATCTTTCTACTATACACATCGATGATAGCAAACATGTACATAAAACCCCGGAACATGGGGATGTAGGTTATATCAGCCTGCCACACCTGATTTATTCGTTCTATCTTGAGATTCCTCAGAAGATAGGGGAACTTATAATCAGCTTTGTTTGATCTACTCAAATTCTTCTTCGGATATATCGTCCTAAGGTTCATGAGCTTATAAAGCCTCCGAATACGTTTCTCACCTACAAAATACCCCAGGTCTTTACACAGGTGAACAGTCATACGTTTAACACCATAAAATGGACAATCTAGAAATTTGCGATCTATCGCATTCATCAGCTGTTGCTTCAGCGTAGATACTCCCTTAGATTTGAAATAGTAACTGCTATGAGGGAGTTCTATGATTTTACACTGTTTATGAATGCTCAGATGGTGGTGGGACGGGCAAATAAGCTTACGTTTATCTTCTGTGCTCATTTGCCCAAGATTTTTTTTAAGAAATCAACCTGCATCTGGAGTTCGCCGATCTTCGAATAGAGCTCTTTCTCTTTCGAATCATCATTAACCATAGGCTTATCCGTCGTAAATGCTGCTTCAGCATTATCTAAGAATTCCCGCTTCCAGGTATTGATCTGCGTAGCTTGAACTTCATATTTAGAGGCAAGCTCATGAATCGTTTGCTGTTCCTTAATAGCTTCGATAGCTACTTTAGCTTTGAAGCTTGCACTAAACTTTCTTCGTGTTTTTTCATCTATTAACTGCTAATTTAAACATTTAAACAGTTATCCAGTATTTGGGGAGTATCATAAATATAATACTATTTTAACTGATAATAGCTTGATTCATACTATTTGATTGTTCTGTTATTGTTTATTAATAACTATAGTGTTATTTTAGATAATAGTATTTTAACAATTATGAGCCACCATCCGATCAAAGAAGTCACTCCATTAAGAGAAACAGAATGCTTCACTGTGTTTCATCGCATTAAAGATAAATTTGATTTTCCATATCATTACCATGAGGAGTACGAATTAAATATGATTTTGAATGCTTCCGGTGCTCAGCGAGTTGTCGGAGACAGGATTGAAGAAATTGGAGATTATGAGCTCGTTTTGACAGGCCCTAATTTGCCACATGGCTGGTTCAATAATAATTGTAGATCAAAGAATATTGTTGAAGTGACAGTGCAATGGAATAAAGATCTATTTAGCGATCAATTTTTAAATAAAAATCAACTGAATTTTATTAAAAGAATGTTGCAAGTAAGCAGCTTTGGTATAAAATTCTCGAAAAGCACTATTAAGTCAATCGCACCCGAAATATTGAATTTGCATAAAACGGTGGGGTTTGATTCAGTGATAAAATTAATGCTAATTTTGCGGGATTTATCGGTAAGCAAAGACACTGAACTACTGGTTGAGGGAGATATGCTTTTGGACAAATCACTGAATTTTCGAAGCCGTCGTTTAGATGTAGCATTTGATTATATGAATAAAAACTTCAGCAAATTGATCTCCCTTAATGACGTCGCCGAACTGGTCAATATGTCCGAAGTTTCTTTCTCCCGGTTTATAAAGAAACGTACAGGAAAAACATTTATTGACAATCTCAATGAAATAAGACTTGGCCACGCTACCAGAATGTTAATAGAGACGAGCAATACAGTCGCTGAGATTTGTTACCTATGTGGTTTTAATAATATTTCCAACTTTAACCGGGCATTCAAACGTAAAAAAAATTGTACCCCATCTGCCTATAGACTCAACTTCAGTGGCAGCCGTGTTTTCATTTAAGAGTTAAAATAATATATATAGTATTTTGTGGTTTTGATTGTAAGATGGGGTATATTTTAATTTGAGTATAACATTTGGTTAAAATAGTATTGATCTTTAAGTGGGGTATTGGAATATATTTGTCTAATACTTGAGGCTAACCAATTAAGAAAGGGATATACAGTACGTATGCTTAATAGAAGTTACCCATAGTAAGCAATTTATAAATCTAAATGTTATATATTATGAGAAGAAGTTTATTGACGACTTATACTCTTTTTTGCAGTGCGCTATTTGCCGTTCAATTAAGTGTTGCTCAGAGTCGATTAGTTTCCGGAACCGTTCGGGACAATCAGGGTCAGCCTTTAGCTGGAGTAACAGTAAAATATGGAAATCAGGCAGTCACCACAAATGAAAAAGGGAATTATCAGATTTCTGTGCCAGGCGGAACAGGAGTTTTGACCTTCACTTCGCTCGGACTCAAGACCGAAAACGTCCAATTAAATAATCAAACAGTTGTAAATGCAGTTTTGGCAACCGCCACAGTCGATCTCGAGGATGTGGTTGTTATCGGTTACGGCGGAGTTAAAAAGAGTGATCTTACAGGCGCTGTGGCCACACTCAAAGGTGGGGACCTAAACAAGACTCCGGCTTCATCAGTGGATCAATTATTGCAAGGAAAGATCCCTGGAGTCCAAGTGGCAATTTCAAGCGGTAAGCCTGGAGCTGGCGCTACAGTACGTATCCGTGGTAATAGCTCTCTCAATGGATCCAATGCGCCACTTGTTGTTGTTGATGGATTTCCCTGGGGTGATGCAGGAGATCTAAAACAGATAAATCCTGAAGATATTGAGTCCATCGAAGTACTTAAGGACGCCTCATCAGCAGCAATATATGGTTCGCGTGGGGCCAATGGAGTTATTATGGTTACCACCAAAAAGGCAAGAGCCGGTAAACCAAGAATATCTTTAAACACTTTAAATTCTATTTCGACACTAGCTGTCAAACCTGATCTTTGGCGTGATGGCATCGAAGAAGCTGTTTATGCAAATGAGGCGGCATTAAATGGGGGGACTCCTTTAAGTCAATTACCTTATCTAGGCGAAGTTAGGAGTGGGGTTTACTTTCCGTCTATAGCTGAATTGCGCGGGTTGGACCCCAATAAACCACAGTGGACCACCAATACCGACTGGGCAGATTTAGTCTATCGAAACCCTTTTTCCCAAAACTATACGCTTGGTGTAGATGGAGGTTCAGATAATACAAAATACTCCATGTCCGGTAATTATTATAAGGAAGAGGGACTCGCGATAAAAAATGCGTATGACAAATATACCGGCAGATTGAATTTAGACCAAAAATTAACTGAGGCTATCTCCGCTGGTACAAATGTGATATTGACACATACGAACAATCAAGGGCAAAATTTGAGTGCCGGCCGTACGCGTATATTCCCTGTTTATGACAAAAATGGAAACTATTTTCGTACATCGGCTACGGATTTTGGTAATCCGATAGCGATTGCTAATGAAGTGCTCAACAAGTCAAAGACTATAGACGTCTTGGCTACAGTATTTGCTAATATAAAATTTACGGATTGGCTTCAGTTTAGGACACAGTTAAGTACTAAGTTTGGTAATTCTGTTGGTGATATCTACGAGCCAGCCACTGTGACATTTCGAGGTTATGAAAATACAGGTTATGGCTCTATTAGCAACTATAACAATAATGAGCTAGTCAATGAAAACTATCTCACCATCAACAAGACATTTAACGATATACATCGCTTTAATATTGTAGGAGGTTTCTCTTTACAGACATCAACAACCAGAACGAGTAATTTGATAGGGATGAATTTTGTCAACGATAACCTTCAAAATGAAAATCTCAACAGTGCAAAGACAAAGACACTCAGTAATGGACTCTCTTCATCTACATTGAATTCTTGGTTTGGACGGGTAAATTATGCTTTAGCAGATAAGTATCTTTTTACCCTGACCGGTCGCGCAGATGGCTCTACTAAATTTGGGGACAATAATAAGTGGGCCTTTTTCCCGTCAGCAGCATTCGCCTGGAAAATAAGTGAAGAAGAATTCATTAAACACCTGGGCGCATTTTCCGAGCTGAAATTTAGAGCAAGTTATGGATTGACAGGTAATCAGGGGATATCTCCTTATCAGACCATGGACCGCTATGGCTCTGAGCGCTATTTTGTAGGATCACAAAATGGTTTTATGACGGGCTTTGGTCCGGGCTTGGCCGGAGCCAATAATGAGCAGGGGCTTACTGTCGTTGGTGGCTTAGGGAACAAAAGCCTAAAGTGGGAGACGACAACATCTTTCGATATTGGTTTGGATATCGGGTTTATGAACCAGCGCTTTACCCTGACGGCAGATTATTACGACAAGCAGACGAAAGATTTACTCCGTACGCGTACAATTTCACCATCCTCAGGCTTTGATCAACAATGGGTAAACGATGGTGAAATAAGTAACCGTGGTTTCGAATTGGGACTCAATGCTAAAGTAATTCAAACCGACGGTTTACAGTGGTCTGTTGGTGGCAATTTCGCTCTCAACCGTAACAAAGTGGTTAGAATGGGCGAGAGTGACCGTGTTGTCACAGGATCATTGATTGAAATGGTACGTCAGAATGTCAACCATTTTATCGTTGGCCAACCAATGTATACGTTCTATGGTTATCGTGCAAATGGAATAATTCAAACATTGGAGGAAGGGATAGGTGCCGGACTTACTGGGCGGGAGGCATTACCAGGTGAGATTAAATACGTCGATATCAGCGGCCCTAAGGGCGAGTCTGATGGGACCATAGATCCTACATATGACCGTACAGTAATTGGCGACCCTACACCTAAATTCATTTATAGCTTTAATACCAGTGCTTCGTACAAGCGTTTTGACCTAAGTGCCCAGTTTTACGGCGTATATGGGAATGATGTTTTCGATCTTCAAAAGATGACACCGAGCAGGCAAGTGCAGCGCTGGACGCCCGATAACCCAAGTCAGTTATATCCTAGAGCCAATAATACGCGAGGCTATAAAGCTTCGGATTTTTTCGTTGAAGACGGTTCCTTTCTTAGACTGCAAAATGTTACCATTGGCTATAATTTTAAGCCGGGCCTGATTGCTGGCATCAGCACATTAAGGTTGTTTGCCGCCGGCAATAACTTACTGACTTTTACCAAATTTAACAAGGGTTTTGATCCCGAGATGGGATTGGATGGAATCAACTGGGGTAATTACCCACGACCTCGAACTTATTCCCTTGGATTATCCGTTGGATTTTAAATTAAACAGCCATGAAAATCAATAAACTTTTTATACCTATTTGTCTTTTAGGACTAATCAGCAGTACTTTTATATCCTGTTCTAAACTAACAGAAGAGCCTTATGGAATAGTTAATTCAAAGTCTTTTTACAAGACGGGGCAAGATGCGCTTTCAGGCTTGATCTATGCTTACGCCATTTTGCCTGAAGTCGGATATTATTCTAGGGGTTATTACATTATTACTGAATTGCCGACTGAGAATCTGACAGCGAAAGCAGATGCAGGGCAGTCAAATTTTGAACTGGATCAATTACGGACTACCTCGACAAATTCAGATCTTGATAATCTATGGACATATCTTTATCGTGGTATTTCACGTGCTAACGCCGTAATAGCCAATGTTCCTAACGTTCCTAATATGGCGGAAGCTGACCGCAATCAAATTATCGGCGAG
Source organism: Sphingobacterium sp. UBA7038 (assembly GCF_002494055.1). Lineage (NCBI taxonomy): Bacteria > Pseudomonadati > Bacteroidota > Sphingobacteriia > Sphingobacteriales > Sphingobacteriaceae > Sphingobacterium > Sphingobacterium sp. UBA7038. The sequence continues at coordinate 52,199 of NZ_DLAV01000011.1, read as the reverse complement.
GCTTATTTTTTGCGTGCACTTCACAATTTTAATCTAGTGCGTCTATTCGGTGAAGTTCCGCTTCGTTTAGAACCCCTTGTTGAGGCCGAGCAGATCCCTGTAGCCAAGTCAAGTATCCAGCAGGTTTACGATGTTATCATTGCTGATCTAAAGCAAGGGGAACAATTGATGTCAATTTCTAAAAATTTTGAGGGAAGGGCAAATCGGTGTGCTGCCCAGTCATTACTCGCAAAGGTATACCTCCATATGGCGTCTTCAAAAGCTTCAACTTCGCCAGGCTACGAATTTGTAACTGATGCGACAAAGCTCTATCTTGAAGCGAATACATATGCCGCAAAAGTGATCAACGATCAGCAAATTTTTAATTTTACAAGTGTGTTACCTGATATCTGGAATACTGAAATTTATAAAAAAGCTGCCGTTTCCGAACACATATTTGACGCTGCTGTAGATCGCTCAGGTGAGCGCGAGGGGAATTATTCCAAATTACCGAACATGTTTTTGCCTGATCCCGGTTTTGCAATGCGTATTCCATACAATCCAAGCGATCCTGAGACTACAATAATCAATATTGGTAAAGGGTGGAACCATTTTCAGATGGAGGCCGCGCACTACAACAGCTACAACTCAAGTGATAAGAGGAAAACAGACCTTATTGTTTCAGAAGTTGTCAATCCCGATGGCAAAACCATTAAACTTGGTATTGCGGATTTCTCGCGACCTTTTACCCGAAAGTACATTGATCCACTTCGGGATGCAGATAAAATGAGTACCAATTCGCCGGTGATACGTTATTCGGATATTCTTCTGGTTTATGCAGAGTCTGCTGGTCCTACAGCTGAGGGATATGCTGCGGTGAATAAAATCCGTAGCCGGGCAGGCCTAGGCCCGCTTACAGCAAATCTATCGGTCGCTGCATTTCGTGAGGCAGTAGTTGAAGAACGTGCACTAGAGCTTGCATTTGAAGGGAATAGGCTGTTTGATTTACGACGCAATCATCTGATGGAAAAAGTTTTGGTAGAAAAGTATGGTAAATCCATCACTTCAGGAGCATACTTTTTTCCAATTCCACAGCGTGAAATTGATACAAACCCATTATTGAAACCATAACTATTTTATTATGAATCTGAAAACATATAAAGCTGGTTTTGCAGCATATTTGATATTGGTTTTTACAGTCTTTGGTTGTAAAAAGGATCCCTATAAGGGAGTCGAGAGCAATGAGAAATCCATTGAAAACTTTTCCATGGGGACAGGCTTTACGCAGATAGGAGCAGCAGTTGTAGACAGGGCCGCTGGGACAGTGAAAGTAAAAGTATTGGTGGAGGACAATACTGACTTTTCCAAAGTGAAACCTGTGATCCAACAATCTTATCGCGCTACTGTTTCGCCTGCCTCTGGTTCTGAAGTCAATTTTCTTGCCGGCAACTATAAGTATAATTATACCGTGACAGCAGAGACAGGTGAATCTCGAGAATGGGAGGTCATCGTCGAGCCTTTTACCGAAACGATCCTCGGTACCTACGATATTACCGGACTTGTACTTTATGGTGGTACAGGGCCTGAATATGGTGGTGGCGCGGTTTTATCCTTAACGAGTAAACCATGGATATGGCCTGTATCTGATGGTCCTCAAGTGGAATTGGATAATAGCATAACCTTTAAACTGACAGGAGTAACACCGACAGGTAAAACTACGGGTACATTTGTAAATGATGCCGGCGCTGACGGAAAATATGCCAATTTCATTTATACACCAGACCCCAAAACAGATGTCAATAAATTTTATCGTAAAATACCGAAGGGTGAAGGGAAATGGGAGCGGGACTACACAACCGATATCTTGACGCTAATTGCCGCAGATGGAAGCAGCGTAAATTGTAGTTTTCTTGGTCCTGGTACCGAGGATCTTGGCAATAAACAGGCTAAAACAATTGTTAACAATGCTTTTGCTTTTTCATTGAACGGTAATGACGACTGGTCTGCAATCTATACAGACTATGATAAGTTTGTGAAAAAGCCCAGAAGATATTGGGTGGAAGTGAAAAAGCGTAATTGATCCAAATCATGAAGAAGTTATTTATGTATGCCGTGTCCATCTTAATAGGTGGAACGGCATGTACCAAGGCTGATCCGGCCACAGATCAAAAGCCCGGAGAAAAACCCTCACAAATCGAACTCCGATTATTTGACAAGCAGGCGACGGCAGAAACTAAAGCGCTCTACTCCCAATTATGGAAGATAAAAGACAAAGGCTTTATGTTTGGCCATCATGATGATCTGATCTACGGCAGAGAATGGAAGGAAGTTGCCGGTAGATCTGACGTTTACGAAATTGTAGGCGACTACCCCGCAGTTTTTAGTGTTGATTTTGCTGAATTGATGGATGACCGCCGTACCAGAGCGACTTTAAACGAGGCCCGTAAAAAGGCTATCCTTGAAGCGCGTTCCCGTGGTGAAGTTATTACCGCTATGTGCCACCTAAACAATCCCTTGACGGGCGGGGATTCATGGGACAATTCATCAAAAACAGTTGTTAAAGAAATTTTGACCGATGGAAGTGCAACAAATTTAAAATTTAAAAGTTGGTTGGATAATCTCGCCACGTTTGCACTTTCATTGAAGGATGGCAATGGCAAATTGATTCCTGTTATCTTTAGACCTTTTCATGAACATACCCAAAGCTGGTCCTGGTGGGGAAGTTCTTGTACGACTAGTGAAGAGTTTATAGCGCTTTGGAAGTTTACGTTATCTTATTTGACAGTAGCGAAAGGGGTACATAATTTTATTTTTGCGATATCGCCACAACGGGACAATAATGGACGGAAAGAAGATCTGCTATTCCGCTGGCCGGGGGATGAATTAGTCGATTTTATCGGTATGGACTGTTATCATGGTACAAATACCCAAGCGTTTCTTTCCAATTTAAACGCGTTGCAAGAGCTTTCTTTAGAAAAGAAAAAGCCTGCTGGTGTTACCGAAACAGGAATTGAAGGGATCAGAAATGGTAATGTACCCTATGTCAGTTATTGGACCGAGCAGATCCTCACTCCACTCGTTGGTAAAAAAATCAGTATGGTCGTTATGTGGCGAAATGAATACGATCCATTAAAGCAAGGGATACATTTCTATGGACCATGGAAAGGGCATCCCTCAGCCGATGATTTCAAAACGCTATTTAGGAGCAGTATAAGTTTATTTTCAAAGGACCTCCCCAATATGTATGTATTGGCCGATGGTGTAACCGTCAATTAATCAGGTATGCGCTTTTTAATTGGAATAATCTTTTTTTTCATATTTCCAGTAACTACATTTTCCCAGATTATTTCTGTCGATTTTAAGGAGTCAGCAGCACTTCAAGGAAGACGGATGGATTTCGTTATAAAACTTAAATCGACCTGGACAAACCCTTATTTGCAGGAAGACATTAAGCTTGACATGGAGATATATACAGCATCAGGTGAGGTACTGCTTCAGCCGTGCTTTTATGTAAAGGGGCAATCTGGGGATATTTCAGAATGGAATGCCCGGTTCTCACCCAGACAGCATGGCGATTATCATTTTAAGTTCGTATTGAGCAAAAATGGAAAAATAGTCGCCACATCTAGGAAATTCGATGCGCGGGTGCGGGAAACGGCAGAAAAAGGATTTCTAAGTGTTAAAAATAACTGGTCCTTACAATTTGATAACGGTACATCCTTTCGTGGGATAGCCGAAAACATCTGTTGGGAATCAAGGCGTAAAGACGATTCAAAATATTATGCAGCACTGCACCAAAATGCTTCCGTTTATAATTATGACCGTATGCTTGCCGAATTTGCTGAAAATGGCGGCAATTTCTTTAGGACCTGGATCTGTCCCTGGAATTTGCCCATAGATTTTCAGGACGGATTCAACAATGATCGCTACCAGTCAGATCCAGCTCATTTTAACCCCAGCGCAGTACGCCGGCTCGATCATCTCGTCGATCTTGCCGATTCACTCGATTTATATGTTATGCTTACTTTGGGAATGGGTAATTTCAGATCCGATAATATCGGAGGGGTAAAGACGACGGACGAGTTTTTTGCAGCCGAAGAGGCTAAAACGCTTTATAAAAATCGTTTGCGCTACATTGTGTCACGCTGGGGGTATTCACCGCATATTGCTATGTGGGAGTTTCTGAATGAAGTAGATAATATACAGTTTAATGGTCGGGAAAAGCCGATTTCTTCTAAAGCTATTGTAGAATGGCATACTGAAATGGCTACCTATTTAAAAAAGATAGATCCATATAAACACATTGTTACTACCAGCATATCCCATAGAGATATCCCGGGGCTCAATGATATCGAGGCAATAGATATCAATCAAAAACACATTTACAAACATACTGATCTGATACCCTCAGAAATCAATGCATACTCCACAAAACATAAAAAGCCTTATGTCATTGGCGAGTTTGGCTATGAATGGGATTGGCAGCAAAATTTTGATGATTTTGCATATGAGATGGAATTAGATTTCAAACGGGGTCTCTGGTATGGGCTTTTCTCATCAACACCGATCCTACCGATGAGCTGGTGGTGGGAATACTTTCAGAATAGGGATATGCTACCTTATTATCGTGGGGTACGGCAATTGAGCGACCGTATGTTGCTGAATGGAAAAGGAGAATTCAAGCCATTGGCATTAAAAGCCGGTAGGCTTGAAGCCTATGGCGTAAAATGTGGCGAGGAACTCTATATCTATCTTTACAATCCCACGAATGAGGTTTTTAGTAGTAGCGTAGAGATTTTGGACATCATCGGAAACAAAAAGGAGATCCAATCATTTGACCCGCTTACATTAAAATATCAGGCAGAAGAGCTGAAAGATCATCAGGATGGAAAAATATTATTGAAAGATCTTTTTGTGGGATCTAAAAAAGAGAAGCTTTATATTATTAAGTAATGACAGTAACAAATCACCTATTATGGAAAAAAATATATTCAAGTCACTAGCGCTACTATGTAGTTCATTAATCGTGATCACCGGGATCGGCTGTAAAACATTGACTAGCCAATCGCTGGCGGCAAATACGCAGGTCAATGATTCTGTTTCGTGGTCGGCTAAAAAAGAAAAGCAAAAGATAATGGATTACCTATCCCGGATTAAGGGAAAGCGTGTTATTGGTGGTATACACAATCGCGAACCCAATAGTGAGCCTGCCCGCTGGACCAATGCCATAAACAAACTAGTAGGTAGATATCCGAAGCTGTGGAGCGGTGATTTTTTATTTCAGCAGGAAAATATTGATCACAGGAGCACTATGATTGATGAGGCTATCAGCCAATTCCATCAGGGTGCAATTGTTAATATCATGTGGCACGCCTGCAACCCTGTCAATGGACAACCTTGTAGCTGGGATGACGGACGTGGCGTTTTAAGTCATTTGACAGACAGCCAGTGGGAAAACCTTTTTATAGAAGGGACCTTAGAGCATGGTAAATTAGTCTCGATGATGGAAGAAATTGCAGTTTATCTAAAGCGATTGAAAGACAACAAGGTCATCGCTCTGTTCAGGCCCTTTCATGAGATGAATCAGGGGAAATTTTGGTGGGGGGGACGCCCGGGAGAAAAAGGCACCGCTAGACTCTACCGGTATGTACATGACTTTATGGTTAAGAAAAAAGAGCTCGATAATCTAATTTGGGTTTGGAATGTTCAAGATTTTCAAAGCCTGGATACTGACGTCGAGCTGTATAATCCCGGAAGATCCTATTGGGATATTGTTTCGCTTGATGTATACGATGATCACACGGGGTTTAGTAATGAAAAGTATGATGCGATCGTTCGTGTAGCAGCAGGAAGGCCAATGGCGATCGGAGAGTGCCAGGTATTACCGTCACTTGAGGTACTTAAAGACCAGCCCAATTGGGTGTTTTTTATGGGCTGGTCAGAATTGGTCTTTGAAAAGAACAGTGAGGCTAAGATCAAAGCATTATACGGTTCCGATCAGGTAATTATGCTGGGTGAGTAGAATAATTACACCCTTGTACAACTATTTGTTAATAAAGTATTAGCCAGCAATATCGTTAGCTCACTATCTTAGAATAACCAAAATAAACAATTATGAGATCTTTATGTAAATTATGGTGTATCTGCTTGATCATATTGTCATACAGCTGCCAAAAAAAAGCTTTTGATCAGGCTGCAGAATCTCTGCCCAAGCAGAAAAAGATGGCTTTGAACAATGGTGTTGCTCCGGCTTCAATCACTGATGCCGTGACTATTTCGGGCAATAAATTTTATGTTGCCTCAAAGCAGATTTTTTTCAATGGTATCAACACAGCCTGGCAAAAGCAAAGCGATTATACTTTAGATTTTTTAGGTAGAAATTTTGATTACACCTGGTGGAGCAATGAGTTTCAGCGTTATAAGGATAATAAAATTAACCTTGCTAGAATCTGGGTGCATGGGTCGGGGAGCCATAGTCCGTCTTTAAACGGTGACGGTCTTGTCACAGGTGCCAGTAGTCAGTTCTGGACAGATATGGACCAACTCGTTCAGATCGCTAAATCAAAGGGAGTGTATCTGCTGGTTACATTTTGGTCATTTGATATGGTAAAGAATACCAGCAGCAAGTACAATCAATTTAGGCAGATCATCAATGACGTCAACAAAACCCAGTGGTATACCGAATATTTTCTTGTCCCCTTTCTGCAGCGTTATGAAAATGAACCCACCATTATGGGATATGATATCTGCAATGAGCCAGAGCATATGTGGCGTGATGCAAACTGTGGCAATTTAAATAAGAACAATGTCGTGCGTTTCATTGCATGGTGTGCGGCCAAGACAAACCAATTTTCTACCAAGCCGGTGACGGTAGGTTCAATGTGGATTATTTTTAACAGCGATAGGTACACATCATGGGATACCTATGGGGGCAATAATTATAGCAATGCAAAATTGCAGGCGCAGTACAACAATTCCAACGCCTATTTAGATTTTTATTCACCCCATTGGTACCAGTGGCAATCCTCCGGGGCGCCATTTACCACGACCATCGGCTATTGGTTAGATAATGGTGATAAACCTGTCTTGATCGGAGAAACACCGGGGTATGATGTCAACAGCTCATCCTATAATAATTCCGGCAATTGGAATATTACTCTGGCCAATTATTACAAACAAAGCTATTGGAACGGGTACGCAGGCGTATGTGCATGGAAAAATCCATGGGAAAATGATAACTACGGTAATTTCAATGCCATTAAAGTGGCTACAAATGATTTTTATGTCAATTATCCGAGTCTAGTTTATCCCTAACAGTGTTGTATTCTAGTGATTGGTAATTGGTGTTAGAGGAGCAGTTTACTGCTTTTTTTACTAGTTTGGCCAATTTGGAGATAAAATAGTATACGCCGTAAGTGATGTTTACGTGTTGTTTTGATGATTTTTAGTTCGAATTGAATTACCTACTGCTAAAATAGTATTAGTCGAGGTAAGCTTTACCAAGTAAATTTGCTGTAGAGATGTTAAAAGATAACCAATTGTAATATTCAGACTAGGCTCACAAATTATGATTATTCGACGACCAAATCCAAAATTATTATATGCCTTATTATTTGCGATCCTATCTGTTTTTCAATTGAAGGCGCAAGAACACAAATTAAACCAGTGGGTGACCCACGATCAGCCTCTTTCGCAGCTTTCCGCAGGGCCGCCGGCAGTATTCGAGCCGACATCACGGGGGCGTCAACTACCTATCGTTATTGACGAAAGACAGGCATTCCAGACTATTGATGGATTTGGGTTTGCGCTGACGGGTGGTAGTGCCCAACTGATACATCAGATGGTACCCGATAAAAGGTCTAAGCTTCTACACGAACTTTTCAGTGCCGGAGATGGAATCGCCATTAGTGCTATCCGTTTAAGTATTGGTGCATCCGATCTAAATAGCTTTGTTTATACCTATAATGATCTCAGTGGTGGCCAGGCAGATCCGGATCTTTTGAATTTCAGCCTGGGGCATGATTACGAACATGTCATTCCTGTACTCAAAGAAATTTTGGCCATCAACCCCAAAATTCAGATTATGGCTTCGCCCTGGACTGCTCCTGTGTGGATGAAAGTGGGACAGCTGTTTCAAGGCGGCTCATTAAGGACGGACTGTTATCCTGTATATGCCCGTTATCTTTTACGTTATGTACAGGAAATGGAAAAAAATGGGATCCCTATTCATATGATCACCGTGCAAAATGAACCACTCAATTCGAGGAATACTCCCAGTATGCCATTTTCTGTATCGCAGATGCGCAATTTTCTAAGAGACCACTTACTGCCCGTCTTTAACAAATTGAAGCCGGATACAAAAATTATTCTTTTTGATCATAATTGTGATAGACCAGATTATCCATTGACCCTGTTGAATGACCCTGCTATTGGTCCATATGTAGATGGATCCGGTTTCCACCACTATGGAGGTGACATTGGTACGATGTCATTGGTGCATCAAGCTAGACCTGACAAAAATATCTATTTTACAGAACAGATGGTCATTCAATCTAGCCAAAGTAAAATCAGCAACCTTGCCTACCAGACCGAACGCCTTGTTATCGGAACCATGCGCAATTGGAGCCGGAATATGATATTGTGGAATTTGGCCGCAGATCCCAATAATGATCCCCATACAGATAATGGTGGATGTGCCATATGTCAGGGCGCACTTACCATTGATGGAGATCAGGTATCAAGAAATGTGGCCTATTACGTTGTTGCACATATTTCAAAATTCGTTCCGCCGGGATCGGTACGTGTTTCCTCCAATGCTCCTTATGATCAAGGTATTGACATTACCACGGACGAGGAAAACGCGGATATCAAACGCGTTACTACAGTACAGAATAGTGGAGTATTGCCCAATGTTGCGTTTCTTACTCCCAAAAAAGAGATTGTCCTGATTGTTGCAAACAGTTCATTCTATGATCGGGAGGTAAAAGTTCAGTATAAGGGTAAATTCAGCATGATCAAGTTAGCTGCTGGAGCAGTAGGCACCTATTGCTGGAAATCAGAATAAAAAATTATGAAACCACCATGAATATTCAAACCACACAGTGGGAAGAATAGATCTGGCGGCCTCATTACCATTGAAAACAAATGATATACAGATGAAAAAACTAATTTTATTGGGCACAGCGTTGTTAGGTCTCTATTTGCCTGTTAAAGCACAGCAGGACGGATCCTCATTTAGCACAGCCGGATGGTGGCAGGCATCGACAGGCAAATTTTCACCTGCGATTGATTCCAGTGGACGGGTTACCTTCCGTGTGAAGGCTCCCCAAGCCAGCAAAGTGCAGGTCGAGATTGGCGACTGGGACATTATGAGATTGGCGATGGAACAGGATACAAGCGGTGTTTGGACGGCATCTACGAGCTCCCTATTGCCAGGTATTTATCAGTATGTATTTGTGGTAGATGGAAAACGTTCTATAGATTTAGCCAATCCTAAAGTCAAATACGGCACAGAAGTGTATGGCAGTGTATTGGAAATTATAGCACGTCAGCCTGCCGTTGATCAGTTAAGAGCCGTCAACCACGGAGAACTCCGCATCTTAACCTATACCGCTAGCAAATTAAATAAGCAGCGCAACCTTTATGTCTATGTGCCACCCCAAGCTGTCCAGTCAACTAAACCGCTGCCAGTTTTATATCTCAGGCACGGTGGGGGAGATGATGAGGGGAGTTGGTTTCGTGATGGGCGTGTTGCGTATATCATGGATAATTTGATTGCCGAAAAAAAAATAAAACCCATGTTGGTGGTTATGACCAATGGTCTAACGGATGGATCATGGGCCGGGGGTAGTTCAGTTGAAGGGATGGATCTTCTTGAAGATGAGTTGCTAAACGACGTGAAGCCGCTTGTCGAGCAACGATTTAATGTGGGTAAGGATAAGTTATCTCGGGCCATAGCTGGTTTATCTATGGGAGGAGGGCAGGCTTTCGTGATCGGTATGCGAAATAAAGATACTTTCCAATATATAGGTCAATTTAGCTCGGGACTTTTGAGTGATCCAGCATTTGATTTTGATCGCTATATCCCCAATATGTCAGCTTTAAAATCTTCTTCCAATAGTCAAGCTGTCTATATCTGGTCCAGCTGTGGTACCAAAGATCCTCGGTACAACGGACATTTAGCTTTTCTCCAGAAGTTGAAAAGCTATGGGGTTGATTATGTCTATGACCAGGCAGATGCTGGCCATGAATGGTCATTCTGGAGGGGACAATTGGAAAAATTTGTCCAACAGATCTTTAAAGAGCACAAGAAATAGAAAATATACAAGAGAAACAAAACTATACTTATAGAAGATGAATTTAATATTTGAAAATCGTAGACAAGCTATCGAACAAGCACATCAGGAACTAATTTCTCGAAAAAATACGCCATTATTGCCAGGAAATGGGATATACGAGCGGTATACCTATCCAGTTCTGACTGCTGATCATACACCACTTCATTGGCGTTATGATTTTGATGAGGAGAGAAATCCCTTTCTGATGGAGCGTTTCGGCATCAATGGGACATTCAATGCTGGGGCAATCAAGTGGCAGGACAAATATATTATGGTTGTGCGTGTAGAGGGTAATGATCGCAAGTCATTTTTTGCTATTGCTGAAAGTGAAAATGGCATAGATGGTTTCCATTTTTGGGATTATCCGATAGATATTCCCGAGACCGAAATTCCAGATACCAATATCTATGATATGCGTCTCACGCTACACGCGGACGGATGGATCTATGGTATTTTCTGTACCGAACGCAAAGATCCCGCAGCTCCTGCTGGTGATCTATCTTCGGCAGTTGCAGCTGCCGGCATTGTACGTACTCGCGACTTGGTCACATGGGAACGCTTGCCAGATTTACAATCCAGCAGTCAGCAGCGCAATGTGGTCCTCCACCCCGAGTTTGTCGATGGTAAGTATGCACTTTACACACGTCCACAGGATAGTTTTATTGATGCAGGCAAAGGTGGTGGAATAGGTTGGGGGCTGGTAGACAGTATGGAAAATGCGGTTGTTTCCGAAGAGAAAATTATAAATCACCGACACTATCATACCATTAAAGAGCTTAAGAATGGGCAAGGGCCAGCGCCCATTAAAACCGAGCGTGGCTGGCTACACCTGGCACATGGCGTACGGATGTGTGCTGCAGGCCTTAGGTATGTACTCTATCTTTTTGTAACAGATCTGGCACATCCCGACCAAATAATTGCTGAACCCGCGGGACATTTTATGGCACCCAAGGGTATAGAAAGAGTAGGAGATGTCTCCAACGTACTCTTTTCAAATGGCTGGATCGCAGACCCCGATGGTACCGTTTATATCTATTATGCTTCGAGCGATACACGGATGCATGTCGCCTTATCATCGATAGACAGATTGCTTGATTATTGTTTTAATACAGCCCAGGATGGATTTCGGTCAGCAGCATCAGTCAAGGTCGTACATACGATCGCTTCAAAAAATCTGAATAGTTAGATTTGTATCCAGAATACCTACTTATGAGAATTGAAAATGAAAAAATCTCGTTGAGAGAGAAAATCGGATATGGCCTGGGAGATGCAGCGTCGTCCATGTTCTGGAAGCTGTTTGGTATGTACCTGATGTTTTTTTATACCGATATTTTTGGTATGGAGGCGAAAGCTGTTGGTACCATGTTTTTGATCACCAGAGTTTGGGACTCGTTGTTCGATCCCATTATAGGTGCACTTGCAGACCGTACACGGAGCCGTTGGGGCAAGTTCAGACCATTCATCCTTTATGTTGCCATACCCTTTGGTTTGATCGGTGCAGCAACATTTTATACGCCTGATTTTTCGCATACCGGAAAAATTATCTATGCCTACCTGACTTATTCCTTGATGATGATGGTGTATTCGGCGATCAACGTACCATATGCATCATTATTGGGTGTAATGAGTCCCTTTCCCAAAGTGCGTAATGTACTGGCTACCTTTCGGATGACATTCGCCTATATCGGGAGTTTTGTTACCCTGCTTTTATTCAACCCATTAATAGATTTTTTCAGTAAGGCGGGAGCAGATCTTACGTCACTTCAGCATGGTTGGTTTATGGCTGCACTAGTTATTGCTGCATTTTCAACGATACTTTTTTTGCTATGTTTTTATTGGACAAAGGAAAGGGTTGTAGAGGTGACGGCGCATCACTCGACATTAAAGCAAGATATCGGAGACTTGCTAAAAAATGGTCCTTGGTGGATACTGCTGGGAGCCGGGGTGGCGGCTCTTGTTTTTAATTCCATTCGGGATGGAGCAACGCTATACTACTTCAAGTATTATGTTGAGGAGCATCAAATCGACCGAATCATGATTTTTGAGGTACCATTTGTATTAAGTGGACTTTATTTGGCCCTTGGGCAAGCTGCTAATATATTAGGTGTTGTATTAGCAGCTCCTGTCAGTAATCGTATCGGAAAAAAAAGCACCTATATGATTGCCATGCTTATTGCTACGGTGGGAAGTATTGCCTTTTACTGGTTGGGCAAAGAAGATCTAATTCTTATATTTTCTCTTCAGGTACTCATCAGTATTTGCGCCGGGAGCGTATTTCCCTTGCTTTGGTCGATGTATGCCGACTGTGCAGATTATTCCGAACTACGCACAGGCAATAGGGCAACAGGTTTGATCTTTAGTTCTTCATCGATGAGTCAGAAGCTCGGCTGGGCATTTGGGACGGCTCTGACAGGTTGGCTATTGGCCTATTATGGTTTTCAGGCCAATCAGCAGCAGAGTGACGAAGCACTTCATGGTATTCGGATGTTCTTGAGTTTTTTCCCTGCAATCGGTACTGTATTATCCGTGTTGTTCATAAGTTTTTACCCTTTGAGCGAAAAACGGATGGATCTGATCCTTAATGATCTAAAGAATAAAAGAGAGGCTGATCTTGAAAAAAAATAGATGAATCAATACATTTAGCTTGAATTAAATGAATCGTTTTAGAGAAATACTTGAAAACAACATACTTCCATTTTGGAGTGAAAAAATGGTCGATCTGGAATTTGGCGGTTTTTACGGAAAGATGGATGGGCATAATCATTTGGTGCCCTATGCTAGCAAAGGAGCTGTTATGCACGCGAGGATCCTCTGGACGTTCTCAGCTGCCTATCGCCAATTTAACGATATATCCTATTTACGAATGGCTGAACGGGCTTACCACTACCTACGCGATAATTTTATCGATAAAGAATATGGGGGAGTTTATTGGGAGCTTGATTATCAGGGCAAGCCCCTCAATACAAAAAAACAGACCTATGCACAGGGCTTTGCACTGTATGGTTTCTCGGAGTTTTACAGAGCTACGGGAATATCCGAAGCTTTGGAGTTATCAATAGATCTTTTTAAGTTGATTGAGCATACTTTTGATGATGAGTCTGGCGGATATTTGGAAGCATTTTCGCGCGACTGGTCACCGATAGCCGATATGCGGCTGAGTGAAAAAGACGAGAATCAGGTCAAGACCATGAATACTCATTTACATATTCTTGAGCCCTATACCAATCTGCTACAGGTGTGGCCAGATGATCAATTAATTTCAGCCCAAAAGGATCTGGTCGATCTTTTCGTTAGCAAAATCTATGATTCGCGTACAGGGCATCTCAATCTTTTTTTTGATCGGGAGTGGAACTCAACAACTGATACCATATCATATGGTCATGATATTGAAGCAGCATGGCTTTTGTGGGAAGCTACTACCGTATTGAATATTCCCGCACTCTCCCAATCCATCAAAGATATTGTGACCAGCATTGGCCTCGCCGCCGTGGAGGGGATCCTTCCTGACGGAAGTATGGCTTACGAATTTAGAGATGGTCATTTAGATGACGAAAGACATTGGTGGGTACAGGCCGAGGCAGTAGTTGGTTATAGCTATCTGTCCAAAATTGTACCTGATTCCAAGTTTTTAGATTTAGCAGAAAATGTCTGGAAATTTATTCAGACAAAACTTATTGATGTTCAATTTGGAGAATGGTACTGGAGTGTATTGCCCGATGGACAAATGAATCGTAACGATGATAAGGCGGGTTTCTGGAAATGTCCTTATCATAACGGCCGGATGTGTTTAGAAATGCTTCGGTTTAATGACCACGTCTGCTAATAATTGATAACCTAAGACTAAACATTTTGTTGAAATTTTCTAACTCTATGTGTAGGTGTTTTAACATTTTGACTCATAGTTCTTTATGGGTATAAAGAAAGGGGGTGCTTTCTATTAAGTGTCCCCTTAAGTGGAGCTGGAGAGATTCGAACAGGTTAGGGGCACTATACCAAAAAGGACCATATTGATGAGACAATATATAAATCATTTTTGCTCTGATTGCGACTTCTATCTTTTCGAGTTCAGCGGTTACCAGCTTACGCAGTCCTCTATCAAAACAATACATGTTAAATGTGGATACGCGAAACGGTCTTGCGGCACATCCCAAGTTCCCTTGAGATCTCCCGCAAAGATTTGCCGTGTTCCAAAAGTGTTTTTATCGTATTGTACATAGCCACTTTATACATAACGCTGAGATTTTATTATACTCTCAACAAGTAAAACCTTAATTGTTTAAGGTGGTGGCATTTTAATGCGAATTGCTGGGGGTATCTATATGCGAATTAACAATTGAGACCTCGGACTGTCTTTTTTGTCTTGCCATTTCGACGATTGCTATTGCCCGAAGCTTTCTCTTCGTTCAAGTGGTTTTCCAGTTCTCCATCCATCATTGATTCCAACAGATGCTTCATTAACGGCGCTAGGACGCCATCATTGGGAGACAAACTTTTACCTTCGTAAAGACCTTGCATGGCTTCTGCCTTGAAGCGTTCAAAGTCGAATGGGTCTTTTTCTTTCATGACCGTGTCGTTTGAATAATTGAATATACATAATCTTATTGAATTATTCCTCTGACACAGTTCATGTTACAGTCTCCATTTCTATAATTAATACACTTTGTGGTACGATGCTGTTACCTCTTTTGTTTTTTCATTTCTTCTATCTCTCGCTTTAGCTGGTCTCGATCTTCTTTCTTGTAAAATTCTAACTCCGTTGCAGAATAATCGTACTTGAATAATCTCGCTTTTATTCTGGTATTATTGACAAAAATACCAAAGTCTATGTTTGCTATAGTGAGAAAACCAGCACTATTTCCATCAATTTCGATACTTCCAAATTTTGTGAGTTTTGCCAGTCTTGTACTGAATGATCCATCTGTGTCTGAAGATACTTTTTTGAGCGTATTTCCTTCCGAGTCTAAAAATCGTATCTCTGCATTGGGTACCTTCCTTTTTTTCTTAGCTTCAGTGATAATGCCTGAAATCGTCACAGAATCTTCCGAATCGTTCTCGTCTAAATAGCTTGAAGATTCGTACCCGCCCAATACTTTATTGTTTATTGTTTTAGGTCTGATGACAGAACATGATGAGAAACAAAAGATCAAAAAAAAGACTAAAATTTTAATAGCCCAGATCAACTTATAACACCTATCTATGTTTTCTATTTGCTTTTTCAACTTCTTTCCTCAACTTTTTCTGGTCCTTTTTTGAACCTATTTCATTAATATACATGGGCTGCCTTGGTAATTTTATGTCTAAGGCGTAGGTTTTAAAATTTGTCGCAATGTAAACATGTTCGATAGTCATCCCCGTTCCAAATGTATCTACAATAATTTTTCCATGGAGCAATCCCTCGGATGGGATCGTTAGCGAAAATTCTCCATTTTTATCGGTGATGGCTGTACCAATTGTATCACTCTCTGAACTAAGAAAGAAAACTCTAGCAGAAGGAACATTTTCATTATTATGGCACATTCTCACTTTGCCTTTTATTAAAGGCGATATCTCATCATCTGTATAACCTTTACCTCGTTGGCTATAGCTGCTGCAGTTGTTTTGGTCTATATCAACCCAGTCGTTATAATTCTTCTTTGTGGAACAGCTAAAGAGTGTTAGCAAAAGAAGAAGTTTAAAACCACAAAGGTTTAACTTTATGCGTAATGCCATTATAAATTTGGACCTTTTTTATATTTCAAATAATAAACAAAAATTCTTTATATGAATAGATTCCGTTGTAAACAAGATGAAATTTTTAGCACCATCAAAAGCTTTTTTTTAACTTGCTTGTACCTACCTCTAAAATCTAACTCATTTCAATATTAATAATTTTTCTGAGTTGATTCTCATTTATATCTATTTATTATTTTGATTCTTGATTTCTTTAATCTCTTTTTTCGAAAGGGGTACTGTGCTTTTCATAACTCCATTTATAATAAACAGTTTCACAGCTATTTCTATTTGTGAATAAAATCGACCCATATCAACTTTTGCGATTTCAAGTTCACCTAATGAATTTCCATCGGATCCATTTATATTAATATTCCCGACAGTAGGTTCAGTTTTTATGGTAAACTTAAATCTTCCTTTACTATCAGCTGTTTTTTTAGCAATTAATTTATTATTTGTATCCCGAATTTCAATTTCTGCATTTGGTACTATTTTATTACTTCCTCCCATGCGCACCTCTCCCTGAAGTGATATTATTCCTTCAAGATCTTTATCATCTTTTAAATATTTTATATTTACAATCGAAAACCCTGTGCTGTTAGATGGCTTGCCGCCCAATGCAAATCCGAAACAAATAGGCGCAAAACTGAACGAGATTGCGAACAAAGCCCGCACGGCAGGCGACTATCGTGAAATAGGCAACCTCTACGGGTTTCAATTATTGGTTAAAACAGAACTTCCAAAGGATAATTCAACACTCGAAAGGGTCAATAGATTTTTTATAACTGGCGAGGGCAATATCAAGTACACCTACAATAACGGTCTGATGGCAAAAGACCCCGAAACCGCCGCAATGAATTTTTTAAGGGCTTTGGAAAAACTGCCGGGCTTTGTGAAGCAGGAGCAGGAGAAAATCGCTGAAATACCAAAAGACCTACCGATACTTCAGGAAGTGGTTAACGGTACTTGGGCTAAGGAAAGTCGATTGAGTGATCTTAAAACGGAACTGGCTGCCGTAGAAAGAAAGATACAGCTATCTATTACGCCGGAAACCAAACAAGATGCTTCGGAGCAGGCAGAAAAGCAGAATGAAGCCCCAAAGGTGCAGGAAAGCATTATACGGACAAAAGGCGTTCATTCACCTCGTGGCGTATTATAATAGTCGTTACTTTTCGTCCTTTTCGTCCATTTTTTTTTATTAGGGCTTCACACAGGCTGTCAAGGAATTTGGTTCGGTTTATCTTACGGGCTTTCAGTTCCATAAACGTATGGTAAAAATCGCCCAATTCAATATTAAAGGCATCTTCAAATGCTTTAGCAATCAATTTTATATCTGTATTCCCATTGTTAAATACACCGTGGGAGTACAGTGCATATATGAGTTCAGTCAGTGCCGTTTTGCTTGCCGTCCATTTCAATGAATTGTCCGAACCCCTTTTCACATTGATGTTATTGAGCCTGTCTTCCAAATAAACTTGTATCAGGTCATTGGCAAAAATCTTGGCAACCTTATAATCGTGTGAAGTAGAAAAACGATGGTCTGCTTCAAAATAAAATGTGTCTAACCACAGCCTTATATCGTGCTTGCCACGCACAAAGAATTTTTCGTCAACGAAAGAATTATTGCTGCGGTAATACTTGTAAAAATCAAGGTTGTTTTCAAAGAACCTTTTTAGCTTTTTCAGTTCTTTGGTAAAATATTTCTTGGTACGCTTGTTCCCGTAGGGTCTTCTTGTTTCGATTTTATAGATGGCATTGTAGTAGATGAGCTTTGAAACAATAACAGGTTTCTGATACTTGAAAAAATGGATTTCTTCTTCCATATTCTTAAAGTCATTTTTCAGTACAAAGTCCTTTAAGTCGGCAAGGCTTTGTATGATATGGTGTATAACGGCTTCAATTCTTTTTATGGGGCAGTCGGTTTCAATCTCCAGTTCCTGGATTGCAGTTTCCAATTTAAGATATGTTTCATTGTAAAATTTATCCATTCGCTTCATTTTGATGTAATATATTATTGGTTAATACAGAAAAGCTAACACTGTTCGTATTAGCTTATGATGCAATTACTGCTTAAAAAAATTCAACCTCTACCGTATTGATGATGGAACGATAGATAGATTTTTGTTGCATACTTTAAAGGGTTGTAGTATGATGCAGGTTAGTCTTTGCGAATTACACCTGCATCACCTCCTTTTTTTTACCGATATTTTTTTACGGTTATGCAGTTTACAACCCTTAGTTATTTAATTTTAATAAGTCAATGCCAGCCCCACACCAAAGCCCATATCGCTATCATAGTGGGTACGTATACCTATATTCTTATTAATGATATACCTAAGTTCTCCCATATACTCTAAGTCGGTATTCACCATAAAACCACCTCTTAGTCTTTTTGAAATTGGTATATCTTCACGCATTAACTGCAATCTCACAATTCCATCATGATATACTTCTGCCTGAAAATTGACCAGCATAGGTAACGTATACATAAACCCTAAACTGAACGCCCTGCGGGTGTCTTTCTTGTTGGTTTGTCCAAATATGTTCTTTTCGTGTTCATCTTCTCCCATTTTACGGTAGCGGTAATCAAAACCTACAAAGGGCATGAACCATTGCATCTTTCCAATGTATCTACCTAAATGGGTTTCTACTTCATAACCGTGCATACTATTATAGCCTAAACGCCATTCTGTTCCTAATTGGTAGCGTGCATTCATTAGCATAGCTTCTCCATCATTACCATTGGTTGCAAAATCGTTTTGTGCCATAAAATGAGGCATATTACTTTCTCTTTGCAATTCTTTATAGGCTTTTGCCTTGTCGGGTAGATAGGGGTTATTGTAGTCTCCAACTTCAAAGACCCTGTTCATTCCCGCCATCATGTGATATAATATATGGCAATGAAAGAACCAATCACCTTCCTCATTTGCTAAAAACTCAATGGTATCTGTTTCCATAGGCATGATATCCAACACATTTTTAAGCGGCGATTTTTCGCCTTTTCCGTTTATCACCCTGAAATCAAATCCGTGAAGATGCATTGGATGCCGCATCATTGAATTATTATAAATGGTAATCCGTAGAATTTCTCCTTTTTTTACAGGTATTTTGTCAGTTTCCGAAAGTATTTTATTATCCATGCTCCATACATAGCGGTTCATGTTGCCAGTAAGTGTGAATTTCAACTCTTTTACAGGCGCATCATTTGGAAGAGAGGTGTTATAAGGTGATTGCAACATAGCATAATTTAATGTTTTGATGTCTCCCAAGGCATTAGCGTTGTAACGGTTAGCGTCGTTATCCATATCCATACCCTCATGCTTACTGTGGTCTGCTTTTTTTGTTGCATCTCCGGTAATTTCGGGATACATCACTACATTCATGTCCATTTGGTTAAGGCTCATCTTCATGCCCATATCGTTCAAATCGCCATTCATTTTCATCATATCGTTCATCATCTTCATCCCCTCGAAATACTTCAATCGTGGGAGTGGAGAAATAAGCTGTTTGACCCCATCACCTATAAAGTAACTCGCAGATTGTGTCCTGTCTTCGGTTGTTGCTAAGAACTCGTAAGCCAAACCATCTTGAGGGATAGTCACTACAATATCGTAAGTTTCAGAAACGGCAATGATTAACCTGTCCACCTCTACAGGCTCAACATCATTCCCATCATTCGCTACTACTGTAATTTTTCCTCCAGCATACCGTAGCCAGAAATATGAAGACGCCCCTCCATTGGAAACACGCAATCTGACTTTGTCGCCTGCTTTTAGCTTTTTACCATCAATTGTTTTCAAATCGGTGCTATGGCTACCATTTATTAGGATTTTATCATAGTAAATGTCACTGACATCCATCGCCAGCATCCGCTTCCACTCGTTTTTTACCTTTACCCCTAATTTTCCCTCCTTAATAGCTTCAACATATGATTGTGTTGCGCCTTTCTTAATGGCCGCCCAATCATTTGCATTGTGTAGCATACGGTTGATATTATCGGGGTTAAGATTTGTCCACTCACTTAATATAATTGGAACGGTCGGCAAATCGTCAATTCCTTTTCTGAATGTCTTATCATCGCTTCTTTTCTTCATGATAAAACTTCCGTACATGCCAATCTGCTCCTGCAATCCTGAGTGGGAATGGTACCAGTGCGTACCATGCTGGATAATCGGAAAACGGTAGGTGTAGGTTGTGCCCGGTGCGATGGGTTTTTGTGTAAGCCAGGGCACACCGTCTTCTTTATTGGGCAGGAACACACCATGCCAGTGAAGTGATGTGCTTTCTTTCAATTGGTTGTGCACCACTATTTCGGCAGTGTCGCCCTCGGTAAAGGTAAGGGTGGGCATGGGGATTTGCCCGTTTACGGCAATCGCCCGCTTTTGCTTACCTGCATAGTTGACAAGGGTATCTTTTACATACAGGTCGTAATGCACTACTTTCTGTGCAAACAACGTTTGGGTGCAAAGCAGTATCAGCACTGTTTGCAGTATTCTTATGGGTATTTTTTTATATCTGTTCATTCGTTGAAAAATTTTATTTAATGCTGTCTTCCATTGTGCCAAACCACGCCATCAAAACCTGCTTATCCTCCGGTGATAATACTGCATTGCGATGGATGAGTGTGTATGACGACAAAGGCATTTCCCCGTCCTTGACCTGCCCCGCCATAGCCCTGAACTTGTTACGCTGCCTGCGGGCAGAATATTCGCCAAATTCGCTAAAGTTGAGTTCCTCTTTCCCCTTTTTTATATGCTCTGCCATGTACCATGCTCCGGGCTGGATACGACTGTACCACGGATAGCGGGTATTGTTGCTATGGCAGTCATAACAGGACTGGACAAGGATAGCCTTTACATTTTGGGGTACGGCGTACACCCTTTCGATATGGGTGGCTGGCACTTCATCCGCCTGGTTCCGTAACGGCTGAAAGAACTGTATGCCGATGAGGACGACAGCCAGCCCCAATATGATTTTCTTCTTTATGGTCATAATTATTTTATTGTGGCTTCATCTTTTTGTGTCTACTGTTTTTTCACATACTTGGCATAATTCTCCTTGTTTTCAAAATAAGAAACTTCACCGTTATTTCCTGTCACAGCAATCACCGCATTAGCTTTGTCTACCTGCTTATGGGAATAGGGGTCTATCGCCATCCGCACGGTCGCATCTTTTGGAATACGTTCCTTACACATTTCGCAACATCCGTAATAGGTTTTACCATCAAATTTTACGTCAAACTGCCTTTTGCCCATATAGGCATCGTTGACCATGCAGACTTCATCCGATGGAACCAATTCACCTATTTGGTTACTATGCCCGTGGCTTTCCGGAGTTGCCTGCGAATGCTGTGTCGCTTCATCCTTATTTGACCCTACCTGTCCGCAAGCGGTGAATAGCAGGGCTGATAAGGAAATAAAGCCGATTATTATTTTGCTCATGTCGAAACTGTTTTTTAAATTTTATTATTTACTTTCTTCAAACTCTTTTAGCTTGCGCTTCATCAGTTCAATTTCTTCCGCTTGGGTTTTAAGTATGTTTTTTTGCAGCTCTATCAGTTCCGGGTCGGTCAGGTGTGCCTTTTCGGACATCAATATGGCTGCTGCGTGATGGGGTATCATACCCTTTGCAAACTGCTTGTCCCCGACATTGATTTGTTCCCTGATACCAAACCATGAAAAGATGCCAACAGCAACCGAGATGATGGCTATCGCCCAATTCATCTTCCTGTTGGGGTACATTACTTTCATTACCACTAATTCGATAAGCAACATTGCCGAAGTCATCAGCAGGGTCATATACAAATTGTTGATATTGGGTATGAGGTTGCGCAACCCGTCTATCATAGCGTACATAATAAAATACATTGCACCGAACATTACGACAGCCATAATCGCAAAGCGTTTGTACATGGCTGAAGCATGGCTTGAATTGTGCGCACCATGCCCTGAAGCATGACCTGTATGGTGGTTGTTCTGCATATTTTCCATAACCCTAAATTTTATTTGCTGTTAATTGTTTTTTCCACCTTACCGCAGGTCAGCATTTTAGAACCGTAGTAAGGGTTTTTGATTTCTTTGCTTTCGCTGAACCAAACAGCTCCTTTCCCGTCATTGAACATCGGGCAATGGTCTTGATACAATGTTTGTGATGTGCCGAACAAATCAATCAGGTCTTTCAAATCTTCGCCAAGCGAGGCCAAATGTTCCCGCTGGTGGTGGATGTTGCCGACATTTTCCCCGATATGTTCTGCATGTTCTTTAGCATCGTCCGCTATGTCCATGTACTTTTTGTGCTTATCGGCAGGAACGGCTTTCATGTCCACTTTATTCAGGGTAGCTAACAGCTTTTTCCCTGAACTGGCGGCAGCTTTGTCATCGTCCGAAACAAGGGCGTTCTTTAAGGACAGATAATCGGTAACTATGGGCGCAATAGAAAAGTTTTTTGCTTCTTCTTTTCCTGTTGCTTTTGCTTCCTGACCGCTCGGAGTTTCACTCACAACGGGCGCAGCTACCGTATCATCCTCTTTTGGTTGGGAAGCTGACTGTTCTTGTGATACAACAGCAGTATCACTTGAAGACTGCTCGTTTTTGTTGGATGCCTGATTGCATGATACTGTTACAAATGCCATGATAACAGCAATGATTGATAATGTTAGATTTTTCATTTTTATTTATTTTTTGATTTTTAAAAAACTTGCGTTAATAGCCACTACAATGGTGCTTACACTCATCAGCACAGCACCCATAGCGGGACTTAAAACAAAATTCGGATAGAGTACGCCTGCCGCAAGCGGTATTGCCACCACGTTGTAGCCAACCGCCCATATCAGGTTCTGTACCATCTTTTTGTAGGTAAGTTTGCCGAAGTCAATCAGTTTGACCACATCCCTCGGGTCGCTGTCTACCAATATGATATCCGCTGTTTCGGCAGCCACGTCCGTACCGGAACCCACGGCAATGCCCACATCTGCCTGTGCCAGTGCAGGTGCATCATTTACACCATCACCAGTCATTGCTACGATTTCGCCTTTTGCCTGAAACTCCTTTACTTTCTCCTGCTTGTTGTGCGGAAGCACATTAGCCAAATACCCGTCCATACCCAATTTTCCGGCCACGGCAGCAGCAATCCTGTCGTTGTCCCCGGTGAGCAGAAAGGACTTGATGCCCATTTTTTTGAGTTCCTCAATCGCCTGTGCCGAACCCTCACGGATGCTGTCTGCCAAAGTAATGATGCCGATTACCCGGTCATCAATGAGGACAAAGTTGACCGTTTCGGCCTCTTGATTGATTTCGTTTGGAATTTCAGGCAGGGAAAGGTGGTTTTCGGTGAAATAATTCGGGCCGCCAGCTACGACATTTTTCCCGTTCACAACACCTTTAACACCTATGCCCTGCATATAGCTGAAGTTTTCAGACTTCCATAAGGCAAGGCTCTTTTCTTTCAATGTAGCCATAATGCCTTTGGCGATATGGTGTTCCGAATTTTGCTGTACTGCGGCAGCATACTGGATAACCTCATCGGCATTATATTCGTCTGTTAACGGTATAACCTTTTCTACGGCATGGGAACCTTTGGTGAGCGTTCCGGTCTTATCAAAAATGACAGTGGAAAGTTTTCGGGTGGTTTCAAATGCTGTGCGGTTGCGGATGAGCAGACCATTGGTCGCCGATAGCGTTGTGGAAATGGCGACCACCAACGGGATAGCCACGCCCAATGCGTGCGGGCAGGCCGTTACCATTACCGTCACCATTCTTTCAAGCGCAAAGGCAATATCTCCACTGCTTGCATACCAATAGGCAAATGTGCCTATGCCAACGGCAATGGCAATAAAGGTGAGCCATTTGGCAACTTTGTCCGCAAGGTTTTGCGTATTGGACTTAGTAGCTTGTGCCTCCTGCACAAGATTGATAACCCTGTTCAGGTAGCTGTCTTTTCCAACGGCTGTTACCTTAACTTTCAGCGCACCATCGCCATTGATAGAGCCTGCGATGACCTTTCCGTCCTTTTCCTTTTTCACGGGAATACTTTCTCCGGTAAGCATGCTCTCGTTGATATACGAAAGCCCCTCCAGTACCAATCCATCGGCTGGAATTTTTTCACCCGGTTTTATGATAGCCGTTTCACCGCTTTGCAGGTCTTCAAGCTTTATTTTTACCGCTTCTCCGTTTCGCTCCACCGTGACATCGTTAGGCAGCAAAGCAACCAATGATTGCAAAGCCCGTGAAGCAGCCATTTGGGAACGCATTTCCAGCCAATGCCCTAACAGCATGATGTCGATAAGCGTAGCCAGTTCCCAAAAGAAGTCCATGCCCTGCAAGCCAAATACAACGGCTACGGAATAGACATAGGCTACGGATATAGCGATAGCAACAAGTGTCATCATCCCTATGGCTTTGGCGTTCACCTCGCCAATCATTCCCTTTAGGAACGGCAAGCCTCCATAGCTATAAATCACTGTACCCAATGCCAGCAGCACATATTTATCTCCATTGAAAGCAAGGCTGAAACCCAACCATTGCTGTATCATGTGTGACAGGAGCAGGATAGGGATTGTAATGACGAGGCTTATCCAAAAACGAGCGAGAAAATCGCCTGTATGATGCCCCTCATGTTTGTTAAAGCTATCTCTGGCTTGGTTATGATGAGAATGCCCGGAATGCCCATGTCCTGATTTTTGTACATGAGAAACTGAGCTACCGCCAACGGGAACCAGTGCCATGCCACAAAGCGGGCATTTGCCTGGTTCGTCTTTTAGCACCTGCGGGTGCATGGGACACGTGTATTTTTTCATAATAAGGGGTTTTAAAAGTTATGTTGCACTTAATTTTTTTGCCATCTCATGGGTCATTTCTTCGGCATAAGCACCATAGGCATCCACAAGTACGCCTTTATTCTTACCATCATTGGACGATATGGCATAAATCACGGCATTGTTATCAGGACTGCTGTCGAGGCTTTCAAACCTATGGGTTTCCGTAACCGTAAAATCCTCCGGTTTTAGTTTCAGGCTCCTTGACGCACAGTACAGGCAGTCCGGCAACAGACTAAAGTCCATACTGTATCCACGCTGTCTTAGGTCTTTAAGCGCCTGCACCATGTCATTGTACTGTACCATAGCTTTCAGACCTGTTATTTAATGGTTTCGACCGTACTGCCGCAGGTAAGCATCTGTGAGCCGTAATATGGGTTTTTAACAGCATTCTCTTTACTTAGCCAATTGGCTCCCTTACCTCCATTGTACATAGGGCAGTGCTGGTAATAAACGGGAGTATCCTGTTTAGACACTTTGGCCAGTGTGTAGATGCTTCCCGAAAGTGCCGCAAAAGCACTTCTTTGTTTTGCAACATCTTTTGATTTTGAAATGGTTTCCGCATTGGCCGTCAAGTCCTGCATCACTTTCATCCAAGCCGTATGTTCCTCTGCCGATAGCTTATTCATATCGACTGCTTTAAGGGATGCAGCCAATTCAGCGGCTTTGGCAGATGCGGTCGCCGCATCGGTTTTTATCAAAGCATCTTTCACTGAAAAGTAGTTGTCAAATACAGCCTTTAGCTGTGATTGGTTTTGGGCTGCATCTTTGTTAGCTGCCATTTGACTATGGTCGTGATTGCCATGTCCGGCATTCATGTCCATTCCCGCCTCCTTGTTTTTGGCAACCGTCTTCACTGGTCTATCATACTGGCAGCAACCAGCCAGTTTAGCATATACGTCATCCGGCGCACGGAACTTCTCACTGTCATAACCAGCCAAAGCGATACGTTTCAGGATTTCATCCTGATTTGTTTTGTCGCCGTCATAGGTGAGCGTAGCCATCTTGGTATCTTTGTTCCAGTCCACACTGGCTACCTTTTTTACGTTACCTGCCTTTTCGATGGTGGTTTTGCATATACCACAATTGCCGTAAATCTTTACGGTTTCTGTTTTCGCATTCTTGATTTGTGCGAAGCCGTTTATTGATGATAGTAATACGGCGATTACCATCACTATTTTTGATAATGATTTCATAATAATTACATTTTGAGAAACGGGGGATTGATAAACCCATTTCTGTTTTAAATTTTAAATAAATGATACAAATAGGGGATTTGCAAAAGCCGGAACAGCTTCTGACAGGACATACCTATGGCTATCAGGCCATAGTTTTAGCTTATTTTAGGCGGTAGCCAAATGGAGAAAAAGCCCGAAGAATAGTAGGCTTCTTTGAAACCGAATTTTTGCTTTTTAGCTGCTGCTAAGTGATTTTTTGCCTTTAATTCGATTACGGTTGGGACATTTAGGGAAGTGGTTGAAGCACCGCACCTGCAAGAGCTGTGGGAACAACCGCCCCCGCATTTGTCACTTTTGCATTTTTTACAGGATTTGCTCTTGCAACCTTTTTTATGTTCTGATTTTTTGGATTTCTCCTTTGAGCAGAAAGACTGCTCGGTCTTTGTTGAATTTTTGGAACAGGCATAGCTCTGACTTGGCATCATAAAGAAAACCAAACAGAACAATGTCAAAATGCCTATATGTATTCTATAATTTTTCAACGCAACAAAGTTACAAATTAGATTGGTTTTTTTTATATCGTTTTACGTTTTTTTTGCTATATGGAAAAATAATGCCATATACGCAATAACCTATCGCCTTTTTTCAGAATTGATAAAATGCCCTTTTTCATCAACCCAACCTCATGGAAATTCGGTCGGAAAAAGGGCATTTCAAAAAGTTGCTGGCTTAGGCATCCAAAGGTTCTATTTTGAAGCCTGCCTTTTGCACGGTCGATATTACTTCCTGCTCGGTAATGCCCTCGGACTTCACGGTAAGTACCTTGTCCTTGTTGGCCGTGTCCACTTCCCAATGGCAGATGCCCTCTGCCTTGTCCAAGTGCGGCTTTACAGATGCGATACAGCCGCCGCAATTGATGTTCGTCTTGAATTGAAATTGTTTATTTTCCATTGTTTACAAATTTTAGAGTTATCTGATAATGCAAATTTCCGTACTATTCAGTTAGTTATTGTTGTGTAATTTCTTGTTTGATTTGTGAGATTTACTGTTTTATTTCTTCCACTTCAACCGCAGGCTGTTACTGACCACGCTCACGCTGCTCAATGCCATTGCCGCACCCGCAATCATCGGGTTGAGCAGGAAGCCGTTAACAGGGTAAAGGATGCCTGCCGCTACCGGAATGCCGATTACGTTGTAGATAAACGCCCAGAACAGGTTTTGCTTGATGGTGGCTACGGTCTGTTTGGACAAGCGTATTGCCTGCGGTATCTTGGTCAGGTCGGACGAAATGATGGTCATCTTGGCTACGTCCATTGCGATGTCGCTGCCTTTGCCCATTGCGATACTTACATCGGCTGTTGCCAATGCGGTGCTGTCGTTGATACCATCGCCCACCATTGCCACTACCTTTCCTTTACTTTGCAGTTCTTTCACAAAGTCGGCTTTATGCTGTGGCAAAACTTCGGCTTTGTAATGCTTGATGCCTGTCTGCTCCGCAATGGCTTTAGCGGTAGCTTCATTATCTCCGGTCAGCATATACAGGTCAATGCCCATTTCCTGCATTTCCCGGATAGCCTGCACCGATGTTTCCTTAATCTTATCGGCGATAGCGATTACAGCAAGAGCCTTTTTGCTGTTTGCAAACCAGATAACGGTTTTAGACTGTTTGCCCCATTCTTCGGCCTGGTCTTGTAATTCTCCGGCAATGGCAATGTTGTTTTCTGCCAATAGCTTTTTGTTGCCTACATAATAGGTTTCGTTGTCATGGTCTGCTTTTGCGCCTTTGCCCGTAATGCTGTCGAACATGGATAAAGAGGTGGCCGCTACATCGCCAAGATGCTTCACTACGGCTTCTGCCAATGGATGCTCGGATTGCTTTTCGATGCTCAAAAGGATTTCTTTTGCAGTGTCCTCATTGTTCAGCCATTTAATGCCCGTTACCTGTGGTCTTCCCTCGGTGATGGTTCCGGTTTTGTCCAAAACGATGGCATTTACTTTTTTGGCCAGTTCCAAACTTTCGGCATCCTTTATCAAAATGCCATTTTCAGCACCTTTACCAACGCCTACCATAATAGCGGTGGGTGTCGCTAAGCCTAAAGCACAGGGGCAGGCAATGACCAATACCGTAACGGCTGCCAACAGACCTTGAACAACCCCGTTTTCGCCTCCCAAAATCAACCATAGCGTAAATGTCAGGATGGCAATACCTATCACTGTGGGAACAAAGATGCCCGCAATCCTATCGACCAGTTTCTGTACGGGTGCTTTGCTTCCCTGTGCATCCTGCACCATTTTGATGATGTGGGCAAGCATGGTTTCTTTGCCCACTTTTACCGCCCTGAACCGGAAGCTGCCTTTTTGGTTAATCGTTCCTGCAAATACTTTTTCTTTTTCTTTTTTCAATACAGGTACAGGCTCACCGCTTAACATGCTTTCGTCCACATACGAATTGCCCGATATGACCATGCCGTCTACCGCAATCTTTTCACCGGGCTTTACGAGTATCACATCGCCTGCGCTTACGTCTTCGATAGCGGTCTGCTTTTCCGTTCCGTCCGCCTGTACCACGATGACCGTTTTTGGCTGCAAGCCCATCAGCTTCTTAATGGCTGAAGAGGTGTTGCCTTTGGCTCTTTCTTCCAGCAGTTTTCCCAAGAGGATGAATGCGATAATAACGGCAGCCGCTTCAAAATATACGTGAGCATGCAGTCCCCGTTGATGCCAAAAGTCGGCAAACAGCATATTGAAAACACTGAACAGGTAGGCAATACCTGTACTCAATGCCACCAGCGTATCCATATTGGCGGAACGGTGCTTTGCCTGCTTCCAAGCGTTTACAAAAAAATCCCTGCCCAACCATATTACAACGGGCGTGGAAAAGAGCCACATTATCGGGTCTGCATAGGGCATATCCATAAAGAACATTCCTATGATTACCACGGGCAGGGAAAGGATAATTGCCCAAATGGTCTTGTTTTTCAAGGTTCGGAATTTCTTTTCGTGGATGGCTTCGAGCGTTTCCTGCTGCTTGGTTTCGTCTTCAATCAATAGGTCGTAACCTACTCCCTGAACCGCTTTTTGCAGGGTGGAGGCATCGGTCATATTGGGCAAATATTCTACGGTAAGATTGCCCGTTGCAAAGTTCACGGAAGCATTAACTACTCCCGGTTGGTATTTCACAATGCTTTCGGCACTGCCCGCACAGGATGCACAGGTCATGCCCAATACCGGAAAAGCACTTTTAACCGTAGGAACTCCGTAACCTAAATCTTTAATTGCCTTAACAGCCTCGCCTACGGTTTCATTGCTATCTACTGTAATCGCTGCCCTTCGGTTGTTCAGCTCTACTTTATGGGTTTCTACGCCTTTTACCTGTGCCAATCCCTTTTCAACGATTAATGCACAGTGTTCGCTTTCTACATCCTCCAATGGAATGTATATATTTTCTCTGTTTGTCGCCATATTTGCCTGCTTTAATTTACAATACAAAATTGGCTATTATATTTATGGGTACTGTTGTGAAATTTTGGATTTGATTTGTAAGATTTACTTACACTTTATCCAACGGTTTTCTTTTATCCTCTTTAATCTGTTTGAAATGGCTTGGTGTTAGCCCGGTAACTTTTTTAAACTGGTTACTCAAATATGCCACGCTCGAATAATTTAGGCGGTTCGCAATCTCACTTAATGACAACTCATCATACACCAACAATTCTTTGACTTTCTCCACCTTTTGGGCGATAAAGTATTTTTCAATGGTTGTACCCTCTACCTCTGAAAACAGATTGGACAGGTAATTGTAATCGTGATGCAATTTGTCACTCAATACATCGGAAAGGTTGGTTTTTACATCACTATCCTGATGGTGTACCAGGTCAATGATAATGTTCTTTATCTTTTCTATTATCCTGCCTTTTTTATCGTCAATTACTTCAAATCCTAATGGCTCTAAAGTTTTGGACAAATTCTCTTTTTCCAGAGATGTTATTTCTTTGGAAAGAATAACTTCGCCCAGTTTTATATTTTTAGAATCTAATCCCAGTTTTTCCAATTCGTTTTGTACCACCATAATGCAACGGTCGCAAACCATATTTTTAATAAAGATTGTATTCATATTTATTTACTGACTACGTTTAGTATTTAATACATAAGCAATAAACAAATTTACAATTTAAGTTGAACTACGCTTTGCTCATCGTTTAATTCATTTACAATGATTGATTATTTATGACAAATACTAATGATTAGAATTACTCTTGTTGTACCAAATGCAGCAAGTTCGGGTCATTCTTAATTCGCTCCATTTCTTTCCCGACGATGTGTATAATATCTGATTTTATCTGCTTGTAATTGCTTTCAATTTCCTGCTTCATCGTATCCTCGCCCTGCTCATCTACAAAAGATAAAATCTGGGGTATCTTTTGATAGGCTTTGGTTTCGGAAGCCACCTTTTCATTATCCACCACGATTTCGGCGTGGAAAATCTTCTGCTCGATACGTTCGTCAAAGTTATCCGATACCGAACCTACAAACATACCTTGTGTTAAGGTTGAAATTTTGGAAGCAGGAATAAGGCTGTCTAACTGTGTGGAAATAGATGTAGATTTATCGTTGCGGTTAATCGTCATACTCTGGCGTTTCTGCAATACTTTACCGAAACGTTCTGACAGGCTCTTTGCCGTTTCGCCAACCACCTGACCACTGAAAATATTACCTACCGTATTTTGGATAACCTTGCTTTCTTTGTCGCCGTAATCCCTCGTTAATTGCGAAAAGTCCTGGAAGCCCAAGCACACCGCTACCTTATTACTTCTCGCAGTGGCGATAAGATTGTCCAAGCCCCTGAAGTAAATCGTGGGCAGCTCATCTATGATAACGGAACTCTTTAATTGCCCTTTTTTATTGATGAGTTTTACAATTCTTGAATTGTATAAACCTAAAGCTGCGGAATAGATATTTTGACGGTCGGGATTATTACCAACGCATAAAATTTTTGGTTCTATCGGGTTGTTGATGTCGAGCGTGAAGTCATCGCCTGTCATAACCCAATACAACTGAGGGCTAATCATTCTTGATAAAGGAATTTTTGCCGATGCGATTTGCCCCTGCAATCGGTCTTGCGCTCCGCCTTGCCAGGCATCCATAAAGGGCGACAAATAATTTTCCAATTCAGGGTATGAAGTCAAAATTGTGAATACGTCCGAATACTTTTTGTTAAGTAATTCTATGGCGTGTGGGAACGTGCAATACTTACAATCTTCATAGATTTTCAGATACCAAATAATGGCAGCTAAAAGGATAATTGGGCTTTCCACAAAAAAATCCCCTTGCTTCAAAATCCACGACTTGTTAAGGTTCAGCATTATGGTATAAGCCGCTTCGTAGGCATCAGATATATCCGTCATAAATTCGGGATTGAGTGGATTGCAACGGTGGCTCTTGCGTGGGTCGTCGAAGTTTATCACATAAAATTTCGGCTGAACTTTGTACTTGTCCCGATGCTTCAGCAGATGATTGTAGGCAATGGTTGAAAGGTCGTCGAATTTAAAATCGTAGATGTACATACTAAAGCCTTTTTCTATCTGCTGTTTGATGTAGTTGTTTACGATAGCATAAGATTTACCGGAACCCGGAGTACCCAATACGATTGATGCCCTGAAAGGATTGACAATGTTTATCCAACCGTTGTTCCATTTGTCTTTGTAGTAAAATTTAGTGGGCAGATTGACGGAATACTCGTTTTCCATCAGTTTTGTTTCCTGTTGGAAACTCTCGTTCTCGTTATTGAAAACATCGTCCATTAAATTGTTTTTCAGTAATCTGCTCATCCATACGCCTGCCATCAGCAAAGCGATATAACCTAAGGAGATAGTAAGTATATAAAGAAATGTGCCTGTTGCCGGAGGTAGTTTTAGCAACGGTGTGTTTAGGAAGAACAGCACAAACCCAACGCTCAACGCCACATAGATTTTAGACAAGGTTATCTTCTCATTCTTCACGCCTTTTGTTCCTAAGCAGCTTAAAGCCAGCAAAACCAAAGCAAATGCTTTGGTGTAAAGGGTGTGTGAAAACAAGCCCGCTGTTCGGTCGAAATTGCCTAATATCTTATTGATTACTTCCAACGTCCAACCACGTTCTAAAAAGAAACCGTAGCAGAACCAATAAAGGTGCATCAGCACCAAAAGAATACTGACTGCCCGCATAAAAGCCATTATCTTGGCAAGCCCTCTTAAATCGTCTTCTCCCTGCATTATTTAAAGTTTTAATGTTCGGGCGTGAATTTAAAGGCTCTATGCCATAGGTGTTATTACCTAGTAGGCATTGGCTTTGAATGGTTATATTTGGCTACTTACTACTGTTTCTTGCGTTTTCTTTTTCTCTTAATCCGATTAGCAAAATTCAGTTCCTCATAATCCTCGCCTTGTGTTTCGGGAATAAGCAAGCCGCCTAATCCTTCAATCAAATCGTCTTCTTGTTTAGTCGAGTTTAGGAAATCAAATAACTGATGAGGTTTTTCATCGGGTAAATCTTCCGCATCGTTGGATTTTGATATTTTAGATTGAGGTTGCACAATCTCTTTTATCTCAGGTTTTATATTATTGTTCCAATAATCATTAAAAGTATTGGCAGAAAGTTCCTTACTTAAACGAGAACCATTCCAAACCGTTTTAGAATTGTGGTCAATAAAAGTCATCCCGTAAATACGACCTACATCATTTCTACGAACGATCACATTAATATTTTGTTCAGCTAGCTGTTTCTTAAAATCCATTTCATTATTTGTAGATTGTAAGGCAATAGTAATAGC
The DNA here is from genome assembly GCF_002494055.1 of Sphingobacterium sp. UBA7038. Lineage (NCBI taxonomy): Bacteria > Pseudomonadati > Bacteroidota > Sphingobacteriia > Sphingobacteriales > Sphingobacteriaceae > Sphingobacterium > Sphingobacterium sp. UBA7038. The sequence goes on along the minus strand of NZ_DLAV01000011.1, from coordinate 19,376 downwards.
AGATTGTATAGTTTTCCTATTTGGGTGATTTTTGATATCAGTTTTACACTTCTCAAAATGTAGTTCTAAATAAGCAAGTCCAGCATTCTTTCCAAAGAGTGAAGCCTTAAAAGGATTACCTGCTCGTTCACCTTGTTCGTTTAATGGAATATATAACAAACCTTGCTGTGGTTTTCCGTGTAATTCTCCCTCAATTTTTTCTGTAGTAATATTGAACAAGGAAAGTAAAGCGTTGTATTCTCCTAACGTTTGGTATTTATAATAGGTAGGTAGATGACGAACTACTGATGCTATTTGACTTTTTACATCTCCAGATTTGTAATCAACTGGGCGAAAAATCTTGTCATTCTGGTTAGGCTCTTTCTCCGTTGCAGGTATTAATCTGTGTTGTTTTTCTAGTTCACGACATACTTTCATAGACCGCATTTTCTCGAATTTGTCCGAAATCTTTTTACCCTCTTCATCTACACAAACCGACACAATATAGATATGGCTACGATCAATATCGGTATGTTTGAAAACAATAAAAGGCTGTTCACCGTACCCCATTTCACGCATATACTGTTCTGTCATTTCCCTGAATTTATCGTCATTGACTTCATCTTTCGGATCTGGATTGAGCGAAATATGTAAGGTATGTTTTTCTGTATTGCGGTTAGCAATAAGATATGGAGCAAAAGATTTGGCTAATTGTGTAACAGAATATTGTCCGCTTGCTGTTTCAATCATCTTATTAGCAAACAAAATCTGTCCGTTTTCATGCTCTACTTTGAGCTGATTGTATGCTAATGTACCATATAAATTTCCACTTCTTCCAATTTTTGCTATCATTTTAAGACTGCTTTTTTAGGTGCTTTTCTTCAAATTCTTCAGTGATTTTTATAATCTTTTGGCATAAAATGACCATTTCTAAGGTCTGTTTTTCCAGTTTGTAGAGGAAAGCAGCAGCCTTTTTCTCAGAAAAATTCTTGTATAACAGCTTTACAATTTGGTTGTAATTGACTCCTACAGAGCGGAATTGACTGTGAAAAGAAGTCAGTCGCATATAGAAATCAACTGTTCCTTTATCAATTTGAATTGTTTTTACGGTCTTTTCAAAGATACAGGAGGTGATAAAATGTGCCTTCACCTGCATACCAGATTGGTCAAAAAGAGCCAAAAAACGAGCATGTTCTTCTTCATTGAAGGAGATCGTGTATCTGTTTTTAGCAGGATCTTTTTTAGGTCTTCGACCTGTTTTTCTTATTTGCTTTTTGTTATTGATTTCAGAAAGACCGTAAAATGATGAACCGGCTAAATATGGAGTTAAATCGTCTTTAAAACCTGCTTTTTTGTAGCTTTCAGCATTATATTTATCCCATAATATAGGGTATTCCCAATAAGGATATTTGTCTGGTGTTGGAATGCCCTGATTGTTATATCCAATTTCTATTACAGGTATTAATTCGAGTGTCATTTTGTGTCTATTGGATGTTGTATTATAACCCGACCGAAACCTAGCCAAGGTTGCGATCCTTTTTAAGTAAATATAGTAAGAAGGAAAAGCAAACAGCTTTTAGTTGATAAAATAGGAGAGAAACTCAATGAACACTATCTTTTTAAGCTATCCAGGTAAAGTCACGTTTTATCACCTTCCACTTTCCATTAATTTTTTCCAGGATAAAATCATAACCCTGACCGCAAAGTGCTCCGCATACATAGTCTAATGATACAAATGCTTTATTGTGATCATGCGACATGATAGGCAAGTGAAATGTATAGCTTGATAGAAATTGCTCCTTCGTTTCTGTTTTTTTATGGTATGCAACGTTATATTTCTTTTTGATTTGTAATGGAATAAATACAGTATCCCTTCCTTTGACCTGATAGAGATAGCCTGTAGAGTCTTGCTGGCTATGGCCTACTAAGCCCAGCAATTTTTGGATCCTCAGACCGTCAGGCATAAAGTTTTTGTCGTAGGCATTATATAGCGAGTCCTTGATGAACCATTGGTGAATATAGGCCATGGGTTTATTAGTTTTAGCTACTTCATTTGAAATGGAGTTATAGGCAATTATAGCATCCAAAATTTCAGCATAATCATCTTCAACAATTGCATAATCAAATGCTTGTTTTTGGATTTTGACTGGTACCTGTTTTTGATCATTGCTTTGGCATGCTATGATGAAAAATAAAAATGGTATTAAAAAGCATACTTTCATAAATCTATCGAATGGTTTAAAACATGATGCCAAAATGATTTCCTTTCCATAGTACAATTTACTAAATTCATACATCAGGTTTTTATTTATGATACAGTATTTAACAGACGATCAAATCAGAACAAGGCTGAAACTGGGAAAATCTGTAGAGCAGTGGCTAGGCCATGTTCAGGAAGAATATAGGGATTATATTAAACGTTAATTTTATCTTCGTATTCAAGTTCTATTGATTAAAGTGGGAGGAAAGTAAGGAAGTTGTTCCAATATAATAATGATGAAAGACCAAGATTTATTTATTAAGGAATTGATCGATTTGTTTCCGAGTTTGGAAGAGGAGCTTTCAGATGAAGATTACAGGGCGTCTATTACCTTTCAAATGGGTTGTTTCAAGCGATTTATGCAGGAAGCGATAGCTGAAAATGATGGAGATAAGTTTGATGCTATGGTAAATTTTTTAACGAAAAATTTGCCTTTAGTTGATAAGCGAGTTCAAAATGCCATTTATCTAAGTTTTTTGGGTAAATTGGATTTTTCCGAAACCCCCAATTTAAAAAAACGGTTGGGACAGGATTTAGGTAAAGCCTATACTGATATAGAAAATTATAATAATTCTCCAGTTAGTGATGAGGTAAAGACCTTCTTGAATAAATTTTGATATTCTTGATATAGGTCAATATTTGAATTACGCATTTGAAAGATGGAGATGTTACAAAAAAATAAACCATGCTATTGCTAAGTCTGGACAGTTGACTGAAAGGGACGATAATAGCTTTGTCATAGCTCGTATTTCAGATAGTACAAAGTTTACCGTTAAAGCTGGTTGTGAACTTATAAATAGATTGAAAGAATTTAATAAACCTGTGATTGAAACAGGGAACGGTTATCGCCGAACTCAAATATTTTAGGTGACTCTTTGTGTTATGATACTAATGTGTACAGTTCGGATTTTTGGAAATTATATTCCATCATTTCTGAAGGAATTCCCAACGAATTTAATCCATTTAAAAACACATAAATTTGATTAGTTTTTTCAATTAGACCAATCCCATCAAATAGAAATTATCCTCTAATGTTATAGTCTGGGGCAGGTGAAAGTTTTACTAAATCGAACCTGAAGCAAGGGAATCTTCTACATAAAGGCTATAAGATATTGGAAGCAGTTGCGGGACAAGGAATTAGTCAATTAGAAAGATATGAGACTGTTTTGGAAAAACTATTTTAGGATAAGTTTTAATACGGTTTTAGAGTTTTATTAATTATGGATAAGATAAAATTTAAGCAAGCAGTAGATCAAATTCTATCACCACACAAGTTTGTTAGAAATAAAAACACTTGGATATTGAAAAGCCCTGGAATAAATAAAGTAATTTCAGTATACAAATCATATTATTCTGATAGCTATTATATTGATTATGGATTTATTATTAACAATCTTGAATTGAACGACCTTAAAATGCATGTTTTTAAACGTCTAGGGGCGTCAGATTACGATGAGTTACTTCTTATTAACAGAATATTAAGTTTAGACAGTTCTATGCTTGAGCAAGAAAGAGTTAGTCAATTAAGGAGCCTTATCGAGGGGCGAGTACTGTCGGTTTTAGAAAGGATAAATACAGAATCTGATTTATTGGTATATATTCAGAGCTTTCCTAACTTAAAAATGATTCCTTTTGTAGTTAAGAATTATTTCCATTTAACCAGTCATAAAAATGTTAAAGGATGGGTAACCAAAATTTTGTCAATTTTCGATTTCAATAAATCATAAAAGCTGAGATACGAATCAGACAACAGCGGATGCAAAAATGGAAAATATTGGAAAATACCCTATTGATAAGGTGAGCTGAAGTTTTTATTCCGACTTTTTGTTTTAAGGTGCAGGTCTTAATGGGAAGTGACTATCTTTGAGTGTAGACTTTGATGGGACCAAAATTCCTCTTAATTGAAAGTATGATATACACTAAACATAATATTTGCTACTTCTTGACCCTTATGTTGTTTATTGGTTTTGTGGCTGTGGGAAAAGCTCAGGTACTACCATTCTATAATGTTAACCCCTTAGAGGACGATGATTATTTTACAAAAACCGTTTTTTCATTCAATTCTAATTTTATAAAAAGCAATAAAGTAAAACGTATTCTGCTTCAGGGTGAAGAGAAGATTGGGATGAAATATATTTACGATTTTAACCCCGACGGTACGATCGTAAGTATGAGGAGCATACGATATAATAACGAAAAACCTGATACCGCTTTTTATACTAGATACTCCTATAATTCAGATGGTTTCATCGATAAAAAAGCAAGGATAGATTATTCCAATGGCATCGTAAAAGTCAGCAGCTATCAATACAATAAGAATAACAAAGTTGATATCATCCGAACTTTCACTTTGAACGCCCAGATGCCAAATAGGCCGCAAAACAATGATTGGCAGGGAGAGCAAGTTCGAGGAGTGGACAGAATGATTTTAGAGGGTGTTTTACCAGACGAAAGCATTTGGAAGAGAATGACGGCAAATAATGATTTTTCTTCTTTGCAATATCGTTACTATACTGAAAACGAATTCGAGGCAGAAGAACGTACCGAATATTTCAATTTTAGCAAGAATAGTGGTAATCTAGATACTTGTTATCAAAAAAAGACATATTACTATGTAAAAGGATATCCGGCAGTGTTGTTTTTACATAATGGCTGTGCTGTTGAGAAAACACCATCAGAATTGTACCAATTCAAGGATGGGCTTTTACTACAACTTACCGATGTACCTTCTTCCCTTGATTCCAAAACCGAAAAGTATGTCTATGATCAAAACCGAAACCTGAAACTGATGGAAGATATCTGGAATGGACGAAAAGTAAGCGAGCTGGAAATGCGTTACGATGAAAAAGGTTTTTTGATCTCCATACAGCGAAAGTCGGATGCTGCAAAAGCTCATTATTTTGAAGATCGTACTTTAAAGGCAATATATAGTTTTTACTAATCAATTGCTTCTATAATTCCGTATGGATAAACGGTGGTAAGATTATTAGGATTTAAAATTTGAAATTAAATATTAGTGATTACGATTCATTATTTACAATCATACCCTGATGTATAATAATAAATTCAGTGCTTAATGCAACGCCAAACATGATTGAAGAGCCAAATACATTTTACAAGTGTAACTTAATTATCGGGATATCTTCGTTTCTTATAACAGTTACGGTTAGAACGAGCATAATCTATAGTGCTGTTGATAATGTTGGTTTAGCAGATACTATTACAATCATATGGAATTGGTTTATGCTTTTAAGTTTAGCTATTGCTGCTTTTCAGACTTTGGCATTTACTTATAAAAATGGAGGGATTAGCTACGTGTTGCTAAGTATACTAGTAATAATTTGTTTAATTATTACTAGTATAGGGATGTTCCTTATTCCAACGGGAGCAATTCTGTCCTAATTTTTGTAAATCACGCATATGAAACACCATTATCGCTAGGCTCATCTTTTTAGGCTAAGAAATTTCCAAAGGTTGAATTTAGGTTTCTTTTTAATTTCCTCAATATGTTTTACGAATATTTTTTCTAAATCCAAGTCGGATTTAATCTCAACTTTCTCTCTATCTGTGACGGCAATGCCAGTGTGCCCAGGGACATTAGAAGGAATCTCTTCAAATTTTCCTAATGAGGTCATTTTTTTTATTATTCTTGACCCGTCAGCATATTCTTCAAAGAGGGGAATTGGCAGTGGGTGATAGTTTTGTGAAGATAGGATAAACTTCACAAAAAAATACGGATCTAAATCCCCAAACTCAAGCCCGAAAACAAGCGAAACCTCAATATACTGCCGGGTTATTATATTTTGAAAACCACAATGAAAACCATGGACAAAATATTTCCATTCTGCAACTTTCCCGATCTGTCGTTCATCCCACTTTAACTCATTAAAAGTATCCATTGGAAAATCCTTGTTTAAATTTAAATCAAGTTTGTCAACCAGCATAAACACTAATTGTTGGCCTAGTTGCCTGTAATCTTTTGCACATTGCTCAAAAAATTATTGGTGGTCTTCAATTTCTTTATCTGTAATTAGTTTTACAATGTTAAGTTCAGGGTCTATTGTATGGATCAAAACCTGGAATCCAGAAAGTTCATATTCGAGATTTTGGCCAATTTGTTCGCGCTGCTTGTTTATATTTCCTTTAAAAACAAGTTTTAGGGCTCTTTCTCTTGAAATGGATTTGATTTCATCTATTGATGGAAGTTGGTCAATTGACTTAATAATAATTATATCTGTTGTTCTGTCCACAAACCTAATTTAAAGAAATTTTATGCAACTAGTGGTCTTGCATGTAGAATAGCCTTATTTAAATTTGTCTGTTGTTCAGTAATTGCGTGGCAAATATAGTACCCTCCTTGGGATTTAGCTGAGTTTTGCCTCTCTTGTTAGTTTACTTTTGTCTATCCCTAAATCATTACTGAATAAATCAACTAGTATTTTTTCAATTTCGCTTTTATTAAAAGTGTTCGGGTTACGTCTAGATTTGAAATAACTTTCACGTGTCATTTTTTTTGCTAATTGCCCAACTGTTTGCAGTTTAAGTATGTTGCCGAATTTTTTTGCAAACCAAAGTCCAGCATTTGAAAATACAAGTCCTGCAAGTCCGATCTGCCAATTAAAGAATAGTGCAGCGCAAGATGTCACCAGTAAAATCGCAAGTGTAACGGATGCCCAGTAGGGCGGTCGTAGGATATGAAGTTTAAATCCCAAGTGCACTTCCAATTTTTTTACCATAGAACGTCTGCTTTGTTTTGGCAGAAGACCAAGGAGAGTAGTGCCGGTTGCGATTGTTTTCCGGTCTATTTGAAATGTTGATGCCATTGCATCACGCAGTTTATAAAAAGCCTGTTGGCTTGTGCAGTCTTTCGAATGTGCTAGTTGAATTTTATTGGCAATGTGATCACATAGTTCACCAAAAGTGAAAATGTGCATCAGTTCGGTGCTCTCAAACTTCATGTCAAATGACTTTTCAACTTTAACGAGTAAATCGCTGATATCGTCTGGATCTACATTTTCTAGTTCGTCGTCTGCCATCATATTGCTCTTACCAATTGGTTACAAAATACAAATTTGCTGTAAAAATAGCATATAGTATTTTTTAATACGCCATTGAAAATACTGTTCGTTTCATAATCCAATAATCTATTCAAGCCGCGTTCGTGATCATCCAATGTTGCTATTGGTCTTAAGCTATCCAAGTATCCTCATATTTAACAACCTTCCATTTGCCTTTTATTTTTTCAAGAATAAAATACCACCCCTGGCCACATAATCCACCGCAGATATGATCCACGGATACAAAGGCTTTTTGACCGTCACGTGTCAGGATAGGTAAGTGGAAGACCAGTTTCGTTAAGAAACGTTCTTCCTCAGTCAATCTATTGCTGTCTTTAACCATATACTTGTGAGTGATCGATTGGGGAATGAAGACTGTATCCCTGGCTCTTGTCTGATTTAGGAAACCGATTGAATCCTGCATGTTATAACCAAGATGGTCAAACAATTCCCGGATTCCAATAGCATCCCCCAGAGGATAACCCTCTTATAGGACGTATGTATCAGATCTTTTTTAAATTTGTTTTCAATATAAGTCTCAGGTTTTTCAGTTATGATCAATCGATTGATGTAAGTGTCATGGTTAAATATCGCTTCCAGTATTTCCGCATAGTCTTTTTCAAAAGCGGAATAATTGAAAGTTTCTTCTGGAGCTTTTGCTTTAGGTGTTTTTTTAGTTGTGCTTTGACAAGCGAAAGCAAGAAATAAAACGGGTATTAAGAAGTATACTTTCATAAAATAGCGCGAATAATTTAACAGATGATGTCAAAATGTTTTCTTTTCCATAATGCAATTTACTAAATTCATACATCACGTTTTTATTTATGATACTGTTGGAGGAGAAATTCAGAATTGTATCTTTTGGGATTGAGGTTAGGATAGTAAGATCTCAATGAAGTAACTAACACTTCTAACATATAGAGAAGACAATCTTAAATTATGGATTATAGAGCGACAGGAATTGATGCTGTTATATTTTATTCAATGATCCACCGTCAACTAACTGAGCGGTTCATTCCATTGAGGTATACCGATAAACATATCATTTACAAATTTTTCTGTATACCGCTGCATTCCAGTTTCCTCCTTATCAAAGTAGGTCTTTATTTTTGAGCATACTTTAGGGTTGTAGCATAACTTGACGCGGAAGTTTTCGATCCATTCTGCCCGTATAACAATGGTAATTAATTTTTTCGTATCTCTGGACAATCCGATTACGGTAATATCTTGGCACATCCCAGCATACCAATCAATAATATACACTTTGGTGCCCGGGCTAAACTGTTTCGTGCCATAGCGGGTTTCTATTTTCCCTTGACCATAGCTAATTTCCTGTTTGATGTTAGCTACCAATGTCCATAATGGTATAGGTTCTAAATGATCCATATTTATTCAGCGCTATTGTAGATATGACGCCATCAGTGTCTGTCGAAATGTTTTAGTTTTCAATGATAGTGACGTCAAGTCATCAATAATGATTTCATCTATTTGAAAATCGGTGATTATTTTTTCCTGAATGTTTGCATAATCTAAGGAGTCAATTATTTCGCCTGAGAGGATATCGAAAATATATAATGTACCTCCTGCGTACGCATTTTGGCCACTTTCTGGCATAAATCCATGAATACAACCTAAATTGCTCTTAGTTGTTATGATATTGTAACACCAAATTCTATTATCTTTTTTAAATTTGGAAAAATTTATTGACCATATCGGTTTCACCATGTTGTCGTGTGTAAAGCAGTGCAATGAATTTTTTTTGTCACTTATCAATAAATAGGCTTGGGTATTATCAAATTTGATCCAACTCGTACCGCCTACATTATCAAGTTTTATTTCATCGAAACAGTGATTGTCAAAGTGATACCTTAAAATAGATTTTTTCTCTGTTGGAATATAAATAATATTGCTTTTAAGGTGTAAATCTGCATTGTACAGACTTTTGTCGACTTTATCTTTTTTGAAAACTACCTCACCGTTTTTAATATTTACACAACATAGTCCACGATAATATTCAAGTAAAAAATAGTTAGATGATTTATCTATTATGCTTCTATATCCCAGGAACTTTTCTGTAGAAAAGAGTTGTTGTTTAGTCTCAATGTCAAAAGCTGTAATTGTCGTTTTATTTGCATTTCGTATTGTTAGCCAATTTTTGGAATTCAAAAGTATAATATGGCCATTAGGGGCAAAATCTAAGAGGCGGAATTCTTCAAAACCAAGATTATTTAGAATATTTAGGTTTGAATCTGTCAAGATTAAACCTTTTTTATCATCCTCTATAATAGCCTTATTAATTTGTCTTCTATTAATAACTCTTTTATTTTCGATTCTCATATTGCAATGCGCTAAGAGTCTTGTTGTTATATTTTATAATGCTTGAGATTCTTACATGACATGTTTTGTCAATTCCTGATTTGAGTTTATTAGTTTGGTATAACTAGATTAGCTTGTGAAAAGTCAATGGCTTTGTACCTATCTTTCATTTTCTTGTCGAGTATGACCTTGTCATCCGTGAATGAAACAGGAGGCGTTTTAAAATGCCAGGTTCCCAGATAGTTTAATGAGTTTTCTGTAATCTTAAAAGTAAAGCGTTCTAATTCATCTATATTTATCAGGCCAGCATTTACTTTATCTTCAAAGCCATCTGTTGTATCCGTATTCTTAAAAATATACTCTGTATACATTTTGCCACCATACCACTTACTATTGGTCCACCAATAATTTAGAATAGCGTAGTTACCCGGCTCAATGGTATATATGAAGATATTTTCCTTTGATGATTTGAATGTCGGCTTCACTCTAAATGAAAAAACCTCCTTTGTTTCTGTATTGATCAAACGTATGTCCTGCGGAAAACCTCCACTGCTGAATCCTAATCGTTGGATGAAATTACCATAGATAATTGCTTTTCCACGAGGTATGCCGTCGTTACTTGCGACATCATTAAGGTGTTTAAGATCTTGTGCATTAATCTGCATTGATAAAAAAACTAAGAATACTGTTATTATACGTTTCATTTCTAAAGCTGATATTGGCTGAAAAATATTTCTTGCCGACTTTAATTTAGATTAACTAGCTAGCCATAAAACTATAATAAATACCCCATATTTTATGTATCAATTATGAAATTAACGATTATATAACACAACTATTTTCCCAATGAGTTCTTTGCATTTATTTATATCTTCCATTTTTTTAATTTAGAAATCGAAGCCCAATTCGGATAGCATCCGTTCGTGGTTATTCATAAAATACTTCATCAATTTATATTGTTCGGTATCCTGATATGCAATCAGCTTTATTCCATTTTCAGATACCTGATAGATATCAGCTTCGGGATAGGCCATTAGGATGGGGGAGTGTGTTGCAATAATAAATTGCGATCTAAGTTCTACAAGCTCTCTTATTCGGCTCAGCATATTTAACTGGCTTATGATAGACAGTGCTGATTCTGGCTCATCAAAAATATAGAGTCCGTTTCCATTGAGGCGGTGATGTAATAACGAGAGAAAGCTTTCACCATGAGAGCGTTCGTGTAACGATCCACCATAGGATTTCTGAGCTTCATATTGATCTACTGCTGTGGCAACATTATAAAAACTTTCAGCCCTGAGAAAATAACCATCTCTGTTGCGATATGCCGTTCGTATTACTTGGATATCTTCAAATAAAGCGGAATGGGAATCCATGGTGCTAAAATTAAAATTGCGGCTTCCACCTTCAGGATTAAAGCCGGCATTGATGGCTATCGCTTCTACTAGTGTTGATTTTCCTATACCATTTTCTCCTACGATGAAGGTCACAGGACTCCGAAATTTTAGTTCATCCAGTGCTGACAATGATGGGATATTATACGGATAATGGTCGCGGCCCTCTGTAGGTTTTTTATTTCGGATTTGGCTAATATAAATCATCTAATTATACTTTATCTATATGTTGATAATTGAGCTCTTGATTCTTTTACTTCGAATCTCCTGATTTATGTATATGGGGTTTCAGATCCTGATGTTTTTAACCATTCACTTACATTCTATACGTTTAAACTCTAATTTCAACAGGGATAGCTACTTTAGTCTCAATCAAATTTTTGACAGGTGTGTAAATATCAATATCACTATTAGGTGAACTAATACTAATGATAAGACTATAACGGATAGTCTTATTATAGCGTTCTAATTTTCTCCGAGTTTTCCACCATCCTGTTGTCGGATATATTGCCAGAATGTTACGAGTTGCCAGATCTGCTGCATTTCCTTCCCATATATCCTTATGGATAGACCCTTTATTTCGTAGGTCTTCACCCAATTTCCAGTTTCGCTCGCGGCCCTCATTTTGATAATCATCTTCCCGCATTTCAGCACTAATTCTTCCTGCAAATGCATCTGGTGATTCATTTGTATCGTTCATTTTAAATCTTAATGCATGCGACATATAGTTGTTTGCCTTTGCATATCTTTTATTTCCAGGATTCGGTTCGACAAAATAGGATAGGGTAACTGTTAATTGTACCGGTGTATTATATAATTCTGCTAGAGCTTCCACTGGCCAAGGTAAGTTGTATAAATGAAATTGGTCCGTTTTAACCCGCGACTCTTCATATTTATATGGTTTTAATTCAGCTTCACATATTAAAGTAAGTGAATTTGATGCACTATGTACGGCCCGTTGAAGATTTGGAACACCATATCCTACGGTTTGTATGAGTTTGACTTTTTGTCCAAAAGATAAATCCCCTAAGTTCCGGTTGCCCAACATTGCCGGGGTCCAATTAGCGGAATGAACCATCAAAGCTCTTATGGTTTCTGGCCTAAAATGTGGATATTGGATGTAAAGTTGTGCGGCGAATCGGCTGGCGAGAGCCGTGGCTGCACTGGTGTCTCCAAATGCTGTAAGCATGTTTAACGTTTTTCCACAGGAGGTACTTAATAATTGGAGTGAATCCGGGCTCAATACAGCGCCCTGTTGTATCGCTTGATTACCACCTTCCATTACAATGTCCGGTTTTCTAGGCCATTCATTTGCCCAAATAGAAGATGTCGTATTACACGGTGACATAGCTCCTCTATTTGCTAGAATTTCAGCTTCGGGAAATAGATTAAAATCTAGCTGATCTTTCAATGTATATGCTCCTACCGTTATAGCGTTAAATGCTTGTGCGGGATCATTAATACTATGGTCATCATTTATTAGTGGATATTCATTACGAATTTCGTCTGCTAAATTTCCAGAAGAAATGATAAACAAGTTTCTTTCATTAATATCTTCTGTTCCAAAAGAAAGCATATCAATAGTAGCGGACCAAAGTGACGGTTTCCCCAAATGCTGATTATCATTAGATGTTACAGCGATACAAATTGCGCGTTTATGATCTGGATTCATGATTTCGGCATTAGAGACAGCATCGATCGTTACGAAACCATAATTCAGGAGGTCATGTGGTTTGTTGTGATCTATAACTCTTACACTCTCGAATTTAAAGGGAATGTTTACAGGGTGGTTGTTGCCAAATACTTCAGATAAATCTCCGTACAGAATTAATCCCGCCATGGGAGTTCCATGGCCACTACGCATATCAGTTTTGTCGGCAACATGGCCATCTGCAAAGACTGTAGAGAGATAGTGTTCCTCAATATGAGGAGTTAATAATGGATTACCACGATTAACTCCGGTGTCCAATAAACATACAGATATTTTATTTTGGTCAGAGCTATTGGATACTCGTTGTAACAAATTATTAATCCAATTATCTTGTTCGATACGCGTAGCGTATGTGAAAAAATCTGTCAAATCACGAGGTTTACGTAACTCACTTAGACATTCTAAATAGAGTAAGTTTTCCATTTGCCGCGGAGTACCTTTAATGTATCCTACGGTATGCTCAGGAAAGCAGATCCACTGTTGGCCAATTTGGATTCCTTGTTGCTGTAGAAAATCTTTGCACTGTTTAATGTAGTCATTGTTATTATCGTAATCTAACCATACTTCCCACCAAATACTTTCGTCCGCATTAGGAAATTCATTTTCAGGCTCCTGCCAAAATGCTGCTAGAGTGGCAGCACGAATATCCTCTATATTTGCTATTAAAGAATAATTTCTAGGTTTAGGATTTCCTGCCTTTTCACTTTGAGGTGTATTCTTAGTAAGAAATTCATCTACTTTATTTAGAAAGTTAGTGATTGCTGTTTTGTCTAAGTATATGCCTGCTTCTTGATACTTGAATGTCCTGCCTTCTTCATCTACGTCTTGGCATATCCTTGTATACGCAATACGGAAACTAGATTTATCATCAAATTTATCAATATCAAGTGGGAAATCCGGCGCGGATTTAAAAACTATATAAACAAAGTCTTGAATCTGTTTACCATTCCAAAAGTCATTTAAAGCTTCATCGAATCTGACTTTGACGAAATCTCCTTGTTGCTGGCGATTAATACCGCTACGAGCTAATATAGTAGGACCACCTTGAATATTAGAGGTGTAATTTTGGGCATCATAAAAATTTCCATCTATTACTAGATGGGGTAGGTTATTTTCTGGCATATTGGAAAAAAGAATAAGTCCCTTAAAAAGGTCTTTTCCTTCCTTCTACATAATGTAGTATTTTTTCTTCACTCACATTTTTATCGCCATAGACGAGATAATCTTTCCATACATCACTTACAATACGGTGAATGTCTGCAAAGCTTAATCCGATGGCTTTATGAGTAACTTTTCTTAGATCTATAGTAGAGGGGAGGTCAAACCCAGTGAATTCTAAATCAAATAATTGGTATATATCTTCCTCAGTAGGGAGAGGAAATTGGATAATATCATCAAAGCGTCTGAATAGCGCTACATCTAGAGATTCAGGTAGATTAGTTGCTGCAATGATCAAACTTCTCGAATCATCTTTTTCAATCTGTAGCAAGAAGCTATTGAGTACGCGTTTTATTTCGCCCACTTCATTTCCAGCGGAGCGTGAAGTACCAATACTATCAAACTCATCAAAAAGATATACAGCTCTAAAATCTCGCATGGCGTCAAATACTAGACGAAGTTTGGCAATGGATTCACCCATATATCGACTAATCAATCCATCGAGCCTGATGATGAATAGGGGCATGCCCAGTTCACTTGCTAGTACGTGAGCACTCATGGTTTTACCACAGCCTGGGGCGCCAGTAAAAAGCAACTTTCTACGAGCAGTCAGACCATGACTTTCGAGAATGTCTATTTTACGTTGCTCATCGAGTACACGCTGGAGAGAGTTTCGTACATTTTTTGAAAGTACCATATCCATAAGTTTTACCTCAGGGCGAACTAATTCCAGTAAATCTTCTAATTCTTTTTGAGCACTATTGACAGGAAGCTTTTTGATCAGAACAGACTCTTTACTTTTAGAGAGTTTAGCTTTGTCGATCATTTTTTTGAGCTCTTCGGCTAAGGCAGTATGGCCTTGGCGCGCTTCAGCGGCAGCTATTTGCATAGCAGTAGCATAGAAACGACTGTCGTCTCCTTCGCCAAACGAACGAATCAAGCTCTTTATTTGTTCCAATGCTGCCATTATGCTGTACTCAAAATTTTTGCAAATATAAGGTTATATAATCAAAATAGGTGCCGATTTTAGGCTTTGTTTAAAGTTAATAATAAATATTGGAGAACCTAGATGATCTGTATAATTTTCATTATTGTGTACGCCGAATATCATTAGTAAAATACTTTAGGAACAGGTAGGCTCGAGGATTAATCAAAAGCCATAATTTGAGTTACACGCCCTTAATTACGTCTCTTGTGAAACTTTTTAAGACTTTCAAATTTGTTCAAATATTTAAATGTCTGCGGAGGAGAAAATTTAGGGTAGATAGCTTTTATTGCACTCAGAACAATTTCATCGTTTAATTTATGAACATTTTCAAGTTCAATACCTATAGCTTTAGTACTTAAGCTATAATAATTGTCGAATTCTTCTTTTGAAACGCCTAATCTATCACCATATTTTTCCCACATATCATTCGGTGTGTGACTAATTATATTTTTAATTATTGCAAGCGCAGTAACGGCCTTTTTAGGCTGTGTGGTATATATAACAACAGTGTCTCCGATTTGCGCTTTTGGTTTCGATTTTCTTAGTTCAATTGTTTTCTCGCCGCATATTATTTTGTTTACGAACTTCTCCTTTATTGAAATTAGTAATAATTTTGACATCATTCTATCCCTTTAGCTATTCTGTAAATATCCGCAAAAATTTGTGATTTAATTTTTACCGGTGAAACAAAATTGTTATGTGCTTGATTTGCCGCCTTTAAGATTTCCAACAATTGTTTATATGGTATAGTATTTTGAAATACTTCTGAATGACTAAATTTCAATATCTTAATCTCTTTGTTTTCGTCACCATTGGTCACCGGTTTTATATGTTTGTTCCAATCATAGATGCCATATTTTTTGTATTTGTTAAAAAGCTCTTTTGCTGGTCCCACTATAATTTCATCTAGATAAGATGTGCCAACAATACATTTTTGTCTATTAGATTGGTTGTCAGAACTTGCGTACCATAATATTCTCGCTGGTAGGGTTTCGATATTCGGTTTCACGCTTCGATAGTAGACATTTTCATTGTTCCAAATCAGTTTTGGTGAAGCCCCAAATAATGTTTGTTTTGCTGATTTGGTGTCAAAAAGTTCACGAGCATATCTCGGCTTAATAGGAATGATAAACGTCATAATATCATTAGAATCTATCTTTAATGGCCATAGTTTTTTCTCAAGAAAATAATATCTCCATATATCGCCTAAAACAATAGAACTATTTGAATCATTTTGGATTACTTTTTCTAATTCTGGTATCGAATGATAAATTGGAGTTAATAAAGAAGGTAATTCATTAACTTTTACTACTTTGTTGCTAAGAGCCTTGATTAAATTTCCCTCTCTTAAAAAGAAACCAAACTGTTCGAACATTCTATGGTCAAATGAGTGAATTGCTAGATCCTTAATCGATATAAAGGACAAATTTTTTAAAGAGGCATAGGTTATGATATCAAAAATATTCTGAAACAGAACTGTCTGAGAAAGACGGTGTTTTGTTAAACGTAACAATTCGACAATAAGCGATTGATTATCAATATAATGTCCTATTAAGGAAATGTAAAATTCACTATTCTTAACAACTAATATTTCTCCATTTTTATTCTGTATTTTATTAATTTTTCGATCTAAATCTTTTCTATTCTCTTCATTTGTAAGGATAAAGCAGTTTAGTTTTTCGTGATCTCTTGAGGATAGATTATTTACAGAAAAATTCTCTGCTGATAATTGTGCAGGATAATAATTACTTGCGTTTTTCAATTCATCTAGCTCTAAAATAAAGTTGATTGGAAGTGAAACTTTTAAACCGTATTTGTCATTTAATAATTTACCTTTTTTAAGGATTTCATCGTCTAGAGTTAAGAAATAAGATGTGTTTGAAAGAATTGCTTCGGCAAGTTGCCTCCGATCTGAAATATCATTTTCAGTTTTTCCAGAGAATATTTCCATTAGTTCATTAACAATGTTATTTATATCATTTTTATTGAGATTAAGTTCTTTAAAGTGCTTTATGTATTGTTTGCTTTGTAAACTTCTAACCTTGTTAGAATCCCTAAATATCTCGCCCACAGTTTCTGAAGTGATTTCAAACTCTATTTCATCTGCAATCCAATCTGATGTTAATATTTCCACCTCTGGGAATGTTTGGGAGTTTATGTGGATGTCTCGAAGTTTCGATATGATATTAAAATCTAATATGGCGGATACTTTATCACTAGGAATTGCTGAAAATAAATCTGATTTGCCAAAACTAAACCACCAAGTAACTAATTTAACATTTGGATCCTTTCCTCTACTAGGACGTTCAGCTTTTGGTTGAAAATTATATTTCTGCCAAAATTTGATGGCATCTTTATAATCGCTCCTACAGCTCAATTTTATACCAACAACTTTATTTTGATATAAACTTACTAATTCATCCAAGAGTTTTTTTGCTAAATTTTTACCTCTATAATCAGCTGATACACATAAGTGTACGATGGATATTGTTTGTGTGCGATTTGTATGTCTGAATTGAAGATAAGCTTCTACTTCGTTGCCTTTATTACAACTTACTAGAATCCACTTTTTTTGGATGTTATCTCGAAAGGCATCCTTCGGCATTAACCCTAGGGTACTTCTGTTTTTTTCCCAAAGTTTTATAATACCATCTAGGTGTTCGAGATGAGCAAATTTAATCATGCAATAATAGGTAACACATTAGCTATATAATAACATCTGTAAGTTATTGTTTTTTGCAAAAATAATGAGTTATCGGCAAACTTTAAAATAATTACTTAAAATCGTTCCATGATGGTTTAGCTTGCTCAATGACTTTATTATTATGTCTAGATTCCATAGACTGGATGAACTTAACCATAGAAGTCACGTTACTAAAGATGAGAACACTTTCATCGTAATCTAAAATAGGGTTGTCGTGAGCAAAACTTCTATTGTTTCTAATATCATTAAAAGCATCCATTATCTGAAAGCTAAATTGTACAATCTTTTCAGCCATAGAGGATTGAATTAAATTTTTGGTTTTAATTGCTTTTATATATTTTCCAAATAAGGCATTTACGGTATCATCTTTTGATAAATCTATCGCATGGCTTTTACAGAGCTCCTTAAGAAATTTAATAACAAATGTATGTAGTCTATCTAATGCTGCCTCTGGTTCATTTTTTTCAATACTTTCTTTGATTAGTCTAGCTAATTGATTAAAATCTTTATCAGTGTTATTAGCTTTTATAGCGTCGATATTTTCAATAATTCTTCCTTTTAAAAGACGATTGGAAATTTTAATGAATTGGTCAAATTCCAACTGATTATATGGCTTATCTTTTCTAGCGATATATGCCAGCTTATACTCATGTAGCTTTATAAACAACGTGCCTACATTATAGTCGCTTTCGATTTTATAAAATGTCCTTAATCTATTAGCTTTTGACGTACCGTTTACTCGATATCTGTCCTCATCAATTTCTATTCCCGTCGTTTCGCCAACAAACTCTTTAAAAGTTCTATCATTAAAATCAAGTACATAACCGGCACCATTTTCACCTGTAATGAAGGTCTCGAAAATATTTCTTTCAGCAAAGGTTAAATCAGCCATTCCTAATTATCTCGCAGTTTTTTCACCTCCTCCGCTAAATCCGCAACCACTTTTGTCAAATCCAAAATTGCTTGAGTTTTAACAGTATCGTCTTTGACAAGTTTTTCTAGGAGCGAAGTTAATTTGGAAGTTTCATTGAATATTGGTTGGTGATTTTGATGTGCGACAGCATGATCTTTAAAATCATGATTATGTTGGATATTATATATTGCATTATCATCATTAAAATTTTTGATGAATTCGACAGTAACACCTAAAGCTATAGCTAATTCTTCAAGAGTGGGTTCTTCAATAACGATTTGACTTTCAATCTCTGATATTTTCTGTTGAGAAAAATTGCTTGGACACATTTTACCTAATGCCTCTTGCTTAATTCCTTGCATCCTACGAAGCTTTGCTATGACTTCACCTTGTTTAATTTTTCTTTCATCTTGAAATACAACACTCATAATTTACCTGATTAAAATAAGTCCGTAAAATACGGGTAAGTTACCCGTTTGTTACCAAAATCTAATTTGGTACCTTTGATATAAAGGTACGATTATTTGTCGATAAAATCAGTCTTAAGAACATTTAAAGCCACTTTTAAAGCAAATAATTTGTCTTTGGTATATTAAAACACACATGTGTCCTAAATAAATTTTAGGGAGCTGTTTCTGTGTTCCCAACATAGATTTTTTCCTCATTTGAATTTTGACCCTACTTTTCATTCCTGGAAGATGTGCAGCTGTCCATTTTTCCCTTTGACCGGAGGCCTTACAAAGGGATCATCTATCCATTGCCAGATATTAATTTTTACGAAGATATTCATTCTGATAAATGCCACCAGATTGGAGAGGTTCCAATCATATCTGGCCTTCTTTTGCAGATATTTTAGCAGTAATATACCGATCAGGGAAGTCCAGATCTGGATCATC
>NZ_DLAV01000010.1:0-6823 GCF_002494055.1 Sphingobacterium sp. UBA7038 | reverse complement strand
TAAAATACTTACAAAAAAAGGACAAATATGACTGGAACCTGTCCAATCTGGTCGCATTCATCAGAATGAATATCTTCGTGAAAATAAACATCTAGCAATGGATAGATGATCCCTTTCTCAGGCCGCCTATAAAAGGAAAAAAGGGACAGCTAAAGATTTTTGCAGATTGAAAAATAGGGGTCNNATTTATTTAGGACACATATGACATGGAAAAGTATTATATTGTAGTATGGATTTCATTCCAATAACCATGTATTTATTTAATTAATTGAGAAAATGGGTAAATTTGAAGTAAAAACTCGGAAAAATGGCGAATTTCAGTTTAATCTAAAAGCTGGAAACGGACAGGTGATTTTAAGCAGTGAAGGTTATACAACTAAAGCAAACTGTTTAAATGGCGTTGAATCTGTTAAGAAGAATGCTCAGGACGATAACAAATTTGATCGTAAAACTGCTACCAATGGTAAGTACTATTTCAATCTCAAGGCGACCAATGGTCAAATTATTGGAAGCAGCGAGATGTATGAAAGCGCAAGTGGTATGGAAAACGGCATTGAATCTGTCAAGAAGAATGCGCCTGACGCGACGGTTGAGGAGATAGCCTAAGTCTATATTGAAATGCCGATCGGCTGCACATAAGCAGTCTGTAAATAGAAGCGCATAGGAGTTTATAACAAAGAGCCGGTTTTTTTACCGGCTCTTTTGCGATTATCTTTCCGCTGGTGGGCGTGGAATGGAAAACCAGAAACTGCTGCCCAAGCCTACCGTACTGTCAACTCCTATTAGACCCGCGTGTTTTTTGATAATTTCAGCGGAGATATAGAGTCCGAGCCCGAGCCCCGAGTACGATTTGCCTTCATGGTTTGCTCTATAATATCGATCAAAAATAAAAGGCTGTACTGCCGGATCAATACCTTCACCTTGATCCTTGACGGTTATCTTGATACAATCTTGCAGCTGTTCCACAGTGATATTGATTTCTCTCGATTCTGGTGCATATTTAACGGCATTGTTGACAAAATTAACAAGCACTTGTTCAAGGCGTTGCTCGTCAGCAAATATAGTTGCATCGAGATCGCCCGTAATATTAACTTGATGATTGCCTTGGGATATGATATTGTGACAACTGGAGGCAAGAATCTTTGACGCTTTGAAGGTTGTTTTTTCGAGATGAAGCTGTCCTTCACTGATTCTATGCATATTGAGCAGGTCATCAACAAGTGTAACGATTTTTTTGATATTGACAGCAGACTGATCAATAAGCCTTGAAATGATCTCACTTCCAGTTTTGTCCTTAAATCGTTCCAGCAATTGAATCGTTCCCTTTAAGCCCGTGACGGGTGTCTTTAGTTCATGGCTGGCAATGCCCAGGAAGTCATCTTTTTGTGATTCGTAATTCTTTCGTTTTGTAATATCTGCCACTACGCCGATGAGGTGAGTTGCATGACCTTCTGGATCGTATTTGGGAAGACCTGATGCATTGATCCAGTGTAACGATCCATCAGGCCAACGGATGAGATATTCAGCGTGATAAGTGGTCTTGTTCTGGATAGCGTCCTGCACCTTTTGATACACCATTTCGCGGTGTTCAGGGACGATGCTTCGCATGAGGTCTTCATAGTCAAAGCGGTCGTTTTTGGTAAGACCAAAATTGATTTTACAGGTTTCGGAGCAGTCCATTTTTCCTGTTCTGATATCGCGATTGTAGGAGCCGAGTTCACCAGCTTTTAGTGCAATTTCCAACTGATAGTTGAGAGCTTCAAGATGTTCGTTTCTTTTGATGCGCTCGGTAACTTCATTGGCTATGACAATAATAGACTCCGTTTCACCTTCATCATTCTTTAACGGCTCATAAGTAAAATCAAAATAATGATCGCCCAATACCCCCATAGACTCAAGTCTTGCGTAGGCAGTATCTCCAATGTAGTTTTGGCCGGTGGTAAAGACATCGTCCAATATCCCTAAATAGGGCTGTCCCTGAAGTTCTGGAAGCGCTTGTGCAAGTGGTTTGCCGAGGACAATTTCGGTTTTGCGCCAGAGCTTGAGCATCCTATCGTTGGCAACTTCAATAACTAACTCACGGCCTGTTAAAATCGCAAAGCCTATTGGGGCCTTATCTATAAAGGATCTGAATCGACGTTCACTTTTTTTGAGATTTTTATTGAGTAGCACTGTCAAATCATAGGATTTGTTGAGCTGACTATTCGTGCGATAAAGTTCGTCATTGGCAAGCTCCATTTCGTCATTAAGTTCGAGCAGTCGTTGTTGCATGGTTGCCATGGTAATATTGACGCCCTCAAGCTCATCAATTTTATCGATGGAAGAACTTCGAAGCTCGATTTGATCCATCGCTGTGCGTGCAAGACCTGCTAATATCTGTCGATCAGCTGCGCTGAAAGCCCGCGGATGCTTGTCCATAACGCACAGTGAACCGATCATAAAACCATCATGTGTAATAAGGGGTGCACCTGCGTAAAACCGTAGCCCAAAGTCTCCAATTACAGTTGGATTGGTCAGTAGGATATCTTCTTCCAATGTATCTTCAAAGACTGTTACTTTCTTGTCCAAAATAGCCAGACTACACAAACTTTGCCCTCGATTCGTTTCCTTTGTGGTGCCCATGCCGATATTTGCTTTGAAATAGACCGATTCTGCATCCACCAATGAGAGCAATGCAATAGGGGCATTAAAGATCTGGCTGGCTAATTTTGCAATTCCATCAAAGCTGGCTTCAGCGGGGGTTCCCATTATTTTATAGCGTCTGAGGGCATTCAGTCGGTCATGTTCATTTTCAGGCATTATATCCATTCCAAACGTATTCTCTATCATAGTGACCCTGTAATTCTTTTTATAAAGATATAGTTTTAATTACAAAAGGGAGATTCAATTTTTCTCTCTTCATCGGCAATTCAATGATTCCATAAAACCACCAAAAAATTTCTAAACCTATAGTTGAATTAACAGCATGTGGGTACTTTGAACTCGGTTTGTGGTTTATGGCTGGGGCAGGATGGCAATCCGACCGTAAAAACGGATCCCTTATTAGGTGTGCTTTGGATGTTCACTACACCTTTGTTCCGCTCAATAAGATCCTTACATAAAACAAGGCCTACGCCCGATCCGGGTTCGTCTTCCGTTCCGAAAGACTTTTGCTGGATCTCATTAAAAAGTACGGCGGACTTCGAAGGGTTAATTCCTATTCCTTCATCTTGAATATGAATATGTGTATAGGTTTCATCCATGCTGGTGTAGATGTTGATATTCCCGCTCACATAGCTGAATTTAATCGCATTGCTGATCAAGTTGCGTAAAATAATGATGGTATGATCCCGATTGGCAATTATCTGTGTGTTGTTTGGTATATCAATATTGATTTTTAGCTGTTTAGATTGTGCATTCTCATTAAAAACTTCAACAATTTGTTGTATTATAGGTTTAATCAACTGGGGTGATGCTTTGGTATTGATCCCCTGCATACTGCTGCTGCCCCATTGCAATAAATCATCCAACGCCTGATTCTGCTGCGTAATTTGTTGAAAGATCTGCTGGATGTATTCCTGGGAGTTTGTACTGTCGAGCATTTGATTACGAAACATAAAGACCAGTGCTTCCAGATTGGCAAAAGGACTTTTGATATCGTGCGCGATAATAGAAAAGATTTTTTCTTTGTCCCGATTCATGGATTCTAAGTTGCGGCGTTGCTGCTCAATTTTTTTTATATTCTTATAGATGATGTCAAGAAAGAAGTTGACTGCGACGACCATAAAAGCTAGTGCATTGATAATATTGAAAACAGACCTAGATCGAGGCACTTGCTGGCTTAACGGGAGTATATCGGGAAGTAGATATAAGAGTGAAATCAAAAAAGCTACCGTAATACAAAGGGCTATATGGATCTTTCGATTATCATACATCAACATGGAGACAATCAATGTGCACAATAAAAAGTATTCGCCACCATTTTTATAAAGTAGCGCTCCAGCGAAGAAAAACACAGCATTACTTGTCAACAGTGTTGCCTTAGCGATAGTACGCTTCTCATAATATTGAAGTAGAAGGACCGTAAGCGCACATAGTGAATTGCAGAAGTTAATCGCTGCTAAAATATAACGGTGGTCGATAAGATTGAGGATTGAAAAGAAAATTGTCGGAAATAAACATAACAATGCAATCAGATTGATCATGTATACGCGTTTGAAATCGATGTATGACATGTCCGGATGTGCACCAATATGGGAAAGTAGTTTCCAATATTTACGAAAATGATTCATAAAGACTTGTCTGATTTGCTTGCAATTTCTAAACATTCAAAATTAGCTATAAATCAGGAGTTCAACAATGATTTTTCTTGAATAGCAGGATAAGATTGGCAAAATCTGTCCTGAAAGGAAGATAAAAGGCTACGTCACGTTATTAATTTGGAAAAAACAAACGAATTTCGGTCCCTTGGTTTTCCTGACTGAAAATGGTCATCTGCGCTTTGAGCCTTTCAAGAATTTCCTGAACGATAAACAATCCGATGCCTTTTCCCTGGTACTCCGTTGAATTTGAGCCACGCAGTCTTTCCATACGGATATTTTTGAGTTCATGCTGCGGAATCCCGATACCATTATCTTTAATAATATATAACACACCGTTCGTTACTTTTTCACTATAAATATGCAGCGCTGCTTTCGTATTGGCCGAAGAGTATTTAATGGCATTGTTGATCAAGTTTGTAAAGATTTGGTAAACTCCATTTTGATCACTGTTTACTGGAAAAAGGTCTCCAAAGATAAGTTCAGTATGCGGGCTACGGAATAATAATTTAGCTTCCCGGCACCAATTGGGCAATGTAAGATCTAAACGGACAGGTTGTTTCCGTAGCCTATACATTGGGGCAAGGCTCAGCTCTACCGTTTTGTCGATAATGTAAGCGATGTTTTCAAGTGATTGATCGATGACCTCATACAGTTCGAGCCGCCTATTGGTTTGCATATCCAAATGTTCTTTAAGTACACCTATACCCAATTTAGCGAGTGCCAAGGGATTTTTCGCATCATGTGATAGTGTATAGGATATCATGCGCAGGTTGGTTGCGGGATTGATAGTTATATTTTCTCGATCTAAAGGTTTCTCATCGTGTATCTTATGCGTGACATCGGTAGCTGTGTGGAGGATGGAATTTGTTCGTCCGCGCTTATCAAAGAGTGGCTTATACTCAAAATCAAAATAGCGTTTGATTTTGAAATCACCGTCAACAATCGTTGCGGGAGTTTCAACTGCCTTGTAGGTAACACCGCTTTCCCAGACGTTACGGAGTATATCGGCAAATCCTTCCTGGGTAAAAACCGGAAAAACCTCTCCAAAGGAATGTCCAACGATTTCATTCTCTGTACGCCACATTTTTAACATACGAGAATTGGCAAATGCGATATTGAGGTTCGAATTATCATAAATGGCCGTGGCAATCGGCATTTGATTTAATGCTTCAAAAAAAATCGGTAAATCCTTTTGAGGTTTTTGCATATTGGGTGTTTAATAATCATCTGCTTGCCACAGTGCGAGCGTAAAATTAATCAAAAATCAAGCCAATAGCCATAGTTTTTTATGTTTTTTAATAAAAATGCGATCAGCGGGTATGCTTGGGAATAGTGCAATAAAAACCCACTAAATTATTCCTATATTTAAGAAACTTCACAGGAGATGTAAGTTTAAAATAGACAGGGATTTGTAATCATACCAATTATGGATAAGTATTTGGAAATTAGGAAATATGATGTTCAGGATAGCAATAAACTGATTGATATTCTTCATATGAATATACCGAAGTACTTTGCACAGAGCGAGGTTGCCGATTTCAGGGAATATCTGGATCAGGAAATGGAGACGTATTTTGTTGCACTGGTTAACGGACAAATTATTGGTGGCGGCGGTGTAGGTTTTTCCGATGATCAGCGCACAGGATATTTGAGTTGGAGTTTTTTAAATCCAAAATATCATGGATTTGGTTTTGGAAAAACCTTATTGCATCATCGCATTGACTTTCTTTACGCCCATCATCAGGTTGAAAAGATCGAAGTCGGCACCTCTCAATTTACGTTTGGATTTTATAAGAAAAATGGTTTTGTACTACGGGAAATCCATAAAGATTATTGGGCTGAAGGCTTTGATTTATATGATATGGTCCATACAAGGGAATAGACACAAACCATGAATGCTAGTCAGGCAACATGTTGAAAATAGGGTGCGACTTAGTGATTTAATGACGCCAAGTTTTCCTTAATTTGATTCAGGTGGTGTAGGGGATGATAGCTCATCAGGTAAAACATTTCACGTATACTGAGTTTTCCGAGCAAAGGATGGGGTAAGACTAGGCTATCGAGCTCCTCTTCATTGTACAGTGCAAATAACTGATTAATTTTAGTTATTACTTCTTCTAATTGCGTTATAAGGCCCATTTTCTGTGCAGGCAGGATATCTTCAGGCAAAAATTGACTTGGTGCCTGTAGGCTTGTTTTGAGATAATTGTTAAGTACCGTATCGTAATCCCAAGTTGTACGTTGTAGGGTGCCGAATTTTTGGACGATGAACTCTTTTGATTGCAGTATCTTTGGAAAGGGTAGAAGCGTTAAGAGGATATGTTTTAGCTGCTGACCAGCTGTCCATTTTTCATGATTACGGTATAAAAAAAGGGGATCAGGTAATGCCTGGATATAGGCAATAACCGTATGGTGGTTGTCAGAAAAAGTTTTGATCAGTTCTTGTCGATTCATCCTATTTTTTTTGGTAAGTGTTTACTTCGGTCGTTTATTCTCGCTTATTGATGCGTCAAAGTCAGTAT